>CAZUFK010000059.1:0-9777 GCA_964619695.1 uncultured Candidatus Bathyarchaeia archaeon | reverse complement strand
GACTCTGACATATGGAACATTAGAAATTCTCAAATGTAAGAAATGAAGAAAAGTCATAGCTCAGCTGAGAGGATAAATTAGAGTTACGAGTCTGAAAAATGACGGAAGAATTTTATGATGTCAATAGAGCATCTACGAAACAAAAACGAAGAATTCAAACGGAGCTGTAAAGCTATCCCGCCCGACCAAGCTCTTTTCATTAAAATAAGGGCGACTTACGTCTAATTCTACAAAATAGTTCCATTTCTGCCTCTTGCGGTTCTCAAAATCTGGTGAGCGATGTTGAGTTTCACTGCAAGATTTAAATTCTTCACGTAGTTCCTAAGAGTTGAGATTGCTCCTTCAACATGCATATTTGTATGTTGTTTTCCGCGTCATCATCTTCACAAAAAGCGGTCACTGGGTGGAAAGATGGTGCATGGAAAAATCCCAAGTAGAGGGAATTGAAAGAAGTAGTAGTCCTACATCCCCACCCTTAACGACTACTACTTCTAATCTGAGCGGAGATTCATTGAAAGAGCATTCAGATTTTCATTAATGCCTTAACAGGATCTGCTGTCTCTCATGCCGTGGCCATTCTCTATTAACTATGATTCGTCATTAGGGTTTGCTTCAAAAAGAAATGGATGCGAGACAACAAGCAAAGAATTTAAACGCATGTGTAAAGCTGCTCCGTCCGACCAAGCGCTCGCGGAAATTTGACTCCCTATATATAGGTTCAACCAAGGCTGAGGCCTCGGTGAGCCTTCACACGTCTATTGCGCTGTTCTTCTCTTGATAGACGATGCTCCCTCCCCCTGTTTTTGCGGGAGTCCCTCGCGTTTTCCGACCCTTGGTAGGCACCCTAGCTTTCAGAGACCCCCTCCCCCTAGGCTTTTTGTGCGATGAATGTGCCTGTTATGCCTTTTTACATAGCTGAATTGTTGACCAAGAAAAGGCTTAGAAGGAAAATCGCGTTATGCTTCAGTGTGGGAGGTTTGGGCTGGTTTGAGGAAGGACACATTACCGTGTGGGTGCATATATGAGGATGATGGGTTTATGGTGGTGCGTGTTCATGAGTGCGAGTACCACAGGCGGAGGCGGACTAGAAAGCGGCCTTATCGCCCGAAGGCGGAATGCGTGAGGCCCTAGTTGATTTTTTGCAGGTTCGCCGATCAGATGGCAGACTGCTCGTCTTATTTCCTGATGACTTCGTACTCTTCGTCGTTTTTTGCGCCTAGGCCTAGAGCGGTTGTTCTGCGTATTTGTGTGTAGGTCCACGGGTCGGCTGTGAGGCTGGAGCCCTCGTAGGTTTTGATCGTTTTGATTGCTTCGATGTCTGTAGCTATTCTGTCTCCGCTAGCGAACACGAGGTTTGGGGTTCGGAGTTCGCCGCGTGCTGGTCCGCGGTTTATGAAGCATTTTCTTCCGTCCATGATTATCAGGCTTGGATGCACCACTAGGTTTAGGTCAGCGATCTTCTCCTCCAAGTGGCTCTCGTGCAACAGACCTCTTTCCTCAGGCTTCATGAAGCCCACTGCGAGCTTCAGGCTTAAGGTGAACTTCGCCCACAGATGCGTCTTCATGCAGCAAACGTAAACAAGCTTTCTCGCCCGTAGAGCCTTCTCTGGCAAGCTTACCTCTCCAAGATACTCGCCACCAGTATCGACTCTGACCCATTCTCCCTCATCGAAGCACACGACCTCGGCGCCTGCTTCTTCCGCCATGCGAAGCATGCCCGTTTCAGCTAGCACTTTGCGTGTAGAGAGTGAGGACATTGAAGATTCGCCTAGGATTACCTTGGAGGCGCCGTGCTCATACAGCAAATCGATGACGGCTTTGACGAAGTCTGGGTCACTTGAACCCGGCGGAGCGTCGCCAGTGTTGAAATTCGGTTTAAGGAGTACTTCATCGCCTTTCTCAATGGCTTTCTTGAAGCCTCCAATCAGGTCAACAGCTTTGAGAACGTCGCTTTTCAAATGGGACTCAGTTGAAACAATCCCGACCAGAGCTTTTCCGTTTCTCACGAACGGGTTGTCTGTGGCTTTTCCAATTCCTTTGCCTACAGTCATGTGAGACACTGATTAGTCCTCTGTAATTGGCCGGAATTTTAAGCTTGCTTCAGTGCGCTTGGGCACTTTGCATGCTGGTTAGAGGAGAAGCACGTGTTAAGTCTTATATGACTTCGGTTGTGTTTGTTTTGGCGAGGGTTCGCTTGGCTTGGACGGTGGTGTGAATGGGGTTGTTTGAGGGTTCTGATAGGGCTGGTTTGATTAGGCCTTCGGCGATTCGGAGGATGCTTGAGGCTTCGGCGGGGATGAAGAACGTTATTCACATGGAGCAGGGCGAGCCTGACTTTGTGACGCCGAAGCACATACTGAAAGCCGCAATAGACGCTGTAGAGAAGGGCTATACGCATTATACAGAGATTGATGGGACACTGGGGCTGCGTGAGGCTATTGCGGATAAGCTTGAGAAGGACAACGGTATAGCGGCTGATCCTAGGAGTGAGGTTACGGTGACTTCGGGTTCTCAGGAGGCCATGCTGATTGCTGCGCTAGGCTTCCTGAACAGAGGCGACGAGGCGCTGATTCTAGACCCGTACTATCCGGCGTATCTGGAGGACACGCTGCTCGCCGAAGCCAAACCCGTCACGGTTCCGCTGGACGAAAAGAAATACTACGCAGTAGAAACCGAGGCTTTGGAAAGCAGGATAACGGACAGGACTAGGATGATTTGGCTGTGCAACCCCTCCAACCCCACAGGCCACGTGTTTCCAAAACAAGACCTCGAAACCATAGCCGAAACAGCCAAAAAACACAACCTCATAGTCTTCTCAGACGAAATATACGAGAAGATTGTCTATGATGGCGTAAGGCATGTCAGTATTGGTGCCTTGCCTGGCATGGCGGACAAAACGATCACGGTGAACGGCTTCTCGAAAGCGTACGCAATGACAGGCTGGAGAATCGGGTACGTGTCGGCGGGAAAGAAGCTTTCAGCCACATTGCGAAAACTGCACTACTATGCGGTATTGTGCCCAAACGCGATTTCACAGAAGGCCGCAGTTGCCGCATTGACAGGGTCACAAGACTGCGTCAGAGAGATGGTAACCGAATACGGCAGAAGAAGAGAACTCGTGCTTTACGAACTTGACGGAATAGGATCTCTGCCTTATGTCAAACCGAAGGGGGCGTTCTACGTTTTTCCAGATTTCTCAGAGATCGAGAAATCAGACGAGGCCTCCGCTTTCCGTTTGTTGAAAGATGCCGGAGTAGTGACCGCACCCGGCTCAGGCTTCGGAAAGGCTGGTGAAGGGCATTTGCGAATATCCTACTCCGTCTCGCATGAGCAAGTCAGGGAAGGGATGGAGCGGATAAGAAGGTGTCTGGGAAGCAAGGTATAGATCTTGATCTAGAAAAGATTCGAGAAATCATCATAGACGTTCTTTCTATGTCCGATGAATAGCACTATGACTTGATTTCTGTCTCTGTCTATTTCGTAAATGGCGCGATAGTCGCCGATTCTTAGGCTCCAAAAGTCGGAGTGCTTTAGAGGTTTTCCAGTTCCCTCTGGATGGTTTCTGAGCTCTCTCAGCTGTTCTGTTATCCTTAATCTTGTCGGTTTTTCGATTTTCTCTAGTTCTTTGGCAGCTCTTGGGTGCAGGAGTACGGCGAAGGCCACTATAATTCCTCTAGAGGAATGAGAGATTCCGGATGCTTCCTTGATTCTTCACTGCGTTTCAAGAGCATTTTGTAGAATTCACGCGTTTTCTCCCGTTCCTCGTAGAAGCTTACAATGGTCTTGATGGCGTCGCTTCGGCTCTTAAACCGTCCCTCCGCCACCCACCTGTCTATTTCCTCAAGCGTCTTCTGAGACAGTCGAAGCTGAACTTGGCTCATAGAACCACTGTAAACAATACTGTTTACAAAACACTTAAACATTTCTCCGAAAGCCTCGAACCCAGCTAACGCATTGCCCAAGACAGACACGGTTCACTGTGATGTGGCATTGGACAAGCTTTTTGTAAGGGTTCGATCATCGCGTTTGTGGAGTTTGTTATGGTTGAAGTTTGCAGTCATTGTTGAGAAAGACGAAGATGGTTACTACGTGGCTTCGGTTCCACAGCTTCTAGGTTGCCACACCCAAGCCAAAACACTCGACAAGCTAACAGAAAGAGTCAAAGAAGCCATCGAAGCATACCCAGAAGCTGAAGGAACGAACCAACAGAGACCGTCGAGCTTGTAGGTCTGCAGTTCGTAGAGGTTCCAGCCAAGCGACTCTAAAACCTCAACCAGCTCAAAGAATCATAAACCCTCCTGTCAAAGCTGGACTTCCAGCAGTCAGAAGACACAGAAGCCATATCGTTCTAAAAACACCCTGACGGGAGAATACGTCGGCCTTGCTGCTATGAATTCTCAGCAATTCCAGCATGTTGGCCCGCGCAGTCAAGACGGTGGACGTTACAGTATCATTGATCGCAGAGTGCTGCTTTTCCTTTTTCTCACGTAGGTGGTGGCGGTGGGGGCGGTGGTGCGCCTGCCGTCTGTCTGAGAGCAGCATAGAAGCATACTGCAGATGCCGTGAACACCACGTTCAGTAGCCACTGGATCACGGTGCCAAGGTACGGCCCGACTACCGGAACCATCGCGAACAGGAACGTGAAGACGATGTCGATCACGATTACGATTATGAGGAAGACTATTACTTCGCCTAGGTTCTTGACCACGAAGTCGAAGGCTCTCTTTGTGCTTTCGACGGCGTCGAGGTTCTCCACGACTGCTATGGTTATGATGAAGAAGGCTATGGGAATCAGCACGAACGTTATGGCGCACACTGCCGCAATCAACGCGGCAACGATCAAGACGCCCAGTCTGGCGGTGACCGCGTTTAGGCTCTTGTTCAGGTCCGGCGTCTTCTTCTGCAGCATGTCATTCGCCATGTCGACAATGACGCATTCTGCGATGAATCCGAAGATGAAGGCGACGAAGGCTCCTCCCCAAACCAGAAAGGGATTCGGAACCACGACCTCGTACGCACCTCCGAACCAGCTCCAGCCCAGCGCCCTGTGCGAAAACACGACGTAGGCAAGAAACGTGAAGACAAGGTGAACGGCAATCGGTACGAGTGACGGGACAAAAAGCACAGGGTTCTTCGTTGAAACGTCGATGCCTTGCGAAAGCGACTCGGTTGACTTAGACATAGCCACAACTACCTTAGAGTCATGCTCTCTCCACTAGCTTATTAGCGTTCACTCAGGAATTGATTAATGCTTATTAGCCGCTCTTGGTTTGGCTCACGTCCCAGAGGCGACAACGTCTTGTCCAAGCCACAAAAGGAAAAGAGCGTCACAAAAGACAGACTCATCGGAATGAAGGTAGTCGACAGCGAAGGCAACATCGTCGGAACCGTCAAGGACGTAGCCTTTGTCATAGGCAAAACAGGCGTCTCCCTAAGCGTGGAAAGCAAGTCCGGCGAGCCTCAGGAAATCAGCTGGGAAGAGATACAGGCAGCAGGAGACTTCGTAATACTGAAACCAGCGGACAAACAAGCGCCGACCCCGCCAGAAGCCGAGGCACAACACCTCTGCCCAACGTGCAAAGGCCCACTAAGCTACATACAGCAGTACCAAAGATGGTACTGCTACAAATGCCAAAAATACGCCTAGAAGACCCGATTTCCATTCTCCTCCAAGTCGGCGCATTTGGTCGGCTTCGACTTTTGCGCTCCTCGAAAGACAAATCCTAATGCACAAGCTATGTCTCAGTTGGTTCTACTCTCGCATTATCAACGTGACCTTACCTTTTTCCGCGTCCACTTTGATCATGGTTCCGGTGTGGATGGCTTGGAAGGGGTCTTTTTCCATTCTGTCGACGAGAGGGATTTTGGCTATGAAGGCGCTGACGACAAGCACGGTCTCCACGTCTTTGACTATCAATGCCTTCGGAGCAACATTGTGTTGGGCCAATTTGAACAGGCCGTCTATCTGGACTACTGAGCTGGCTTTGCCTGACGGGAACACGAGCACTTTGCCGGCGACGCTTTTTCCTGCCAGTTCGTGGCCTTTCTCTCTGACTATGCCTGTCTTAGGGTCGGTGAGATAGAAGCATATCGGCTCATGTGAGACGAGTGCTTGGCCTTCGCCGTATCCGCCTACGATCTTGTGGCATTTCAGGGTGACTTCGTGGCTTTTCATTGGTGTCTCCCCTTGACTGCTGCTTCCACACAGTCGGCTAGTCTGCCAACCATGGCCTCCTTGAACCTCCTGTAGTAGGCGCACTTGGGCGAATCCGTCATGCCTGTCATGCCTCTGTACGCGATCCAGCACGGTTCGTCTATGCACGTGTCAACGACCACGTGGCCTCCTGCCCTCTCGATAGTCTGTACGTAGCCGTTCCGCTCAGCCAACAACCTCGTCGTGCCCGACGTGCATATCCAGAACCCGACTCCTGCGCGTATCTTCTTGCCCTTCAGGAGCTTTGCGGCTTGCTCTATCTGCCGCAGCGTGTAGTGGGGGCAGCCTAGCATGACGAAGTCGATCTTTCCGCTTGTGGTCTGCAGTTCCTCGCAGGCATTCTCTAAGTCGCGGTTAGAAACAGTCATCGTGTCCTGCGGCTTGCCGCCTTGGAACGCCTCTTCTACGGTTGAGGTTTCAACCGTGAAGCCAGGCATGTGAAACATGGATATGGCTCCGGACACGTTGGACATGGCGCAGAAGTTGATCAGCTCCTCCGTGCTCGGCCGCTTCACAAGGCCCGTGAGCACAGGAATCCCGTAGCCCAACCGCTTGCCCACGTAATAGCCGAGAAGCGTGTAGTCGAACTCGTCTTTGAGCGTGGCTTCCACTTTGACGAGGTGTGTGCCTTTGCGGTTCTCTTTGATGTGCAGGCCGTACAGGGGAGTTTTGCCGATGACGCCTGAGGCCAGCGCGCTCTGGGCAGCCTCGCGGTTCGTCGTGGCGCCGATGACGGAGTTCACGTAGGGTGTGGCGCTTGACTCTGAGAAGGCGACGGTTTCGCCGTACAGCGGGATATTCTCCGACAGGTAGGGCAGGCAACTCCAGCTGAGTATCGCGCCGACCCGCCTGTAGGCCTCCATCACCCTCCGAGCCACGTCAGCCTCGTCCTCCGGGATCCCCTCAAACGTTCTGTGAAAATACGGAATGTCGTAAACTGGATTTGTGCTCGTAGGCACTTTGCAGCGTGCGCCGCCGTCGGCCAGAAGCTCAACGAAGTACAAGTCGCCCTCCTGACCGCTTGAAGCAGCATGCGCACGGCTTATCGGAATCATCTTCGGCGCGTCGTAGGCGTCTCCAATGGCCACGAGCAACTCCATCGCCTTCTGCGTGCCTTTGCCCGATTCGCCTTCGAGCATTCGTTCTTCCTCTTTCGTCAAGTGCATCCTGATTCACCTTCCATCTTGTCTGAGTCAGATGATTATTTAGCAGGCATTCTGAATGTGCCCTTCAATGAATTTGGCCACGTTGTCGATGCAGATGTCGGTGCATCTCTTCGCCGCCTCGACGGTGTGGAAGCCAGCGTGAGGCGAAAGCACCACGTTGTCAAGCCTGAACAGCGGGTTGTCCTTTGCAGGCGGCTCCTCAGCGAACACGTCGAGTCCGGCCGAAGAGATTTTGCCCGACTTCAACGCCTCCGCCAGAGCCTTCTCGTCTATCACTTTGCCCTGCGACGTGTTGACCACAACAACGCCTTGCTTCATGGCTCCTATTTCCTTTCGCCCGAGCATTCCCTCAGTCTCCGAAGTCAACGTGACGTGTAGGCTCACGACGTCGCTTTCCTTCAGCAGCGTGTGAAGATCCACGTGCTTCAGGCCGATTTCCGCCGCCCTCTTGGGGTTAGGGTACTTGTCGTAGCCGAGTGTCCTCATTCCGAAGGCCTTGCCCAGTTCGGCAACGCGACAGCCAATAGCGCCCGTGCCGATCACGCCCAGCGTCTTCCCAGCCAGCTCGCTGCCTCCGAAAGGCCGCCAATCGAACCGACCCTCCCTAACGTGCCTATCAGCCGCAGGCAGCTTCCTAACTGCCGCAAGCAGCAACGCAAAAGCATGCTCCGCAACCGCCTCCGACGCATAACCCGGAACATGCGTGACAACGATCCCCTTTTCCTTCGCCGCCTCAAGATCCGCATAATGACACGTAGTAGCCCAAATCGAAATCATCCTGAGCCTCTTTGCGGAGGCGATGACCTCTCTGGTCAGATGGCTCCAGCCGACCACCGCTATGTCAGCTTCCTTTATCCGCTCCATCAATTCCTCAGGCGTCTTAGGAGGCTCTTCAAAAATCTTCAAGTCGCCGAGCGATTTCAGTCTTCCAACGTGCTCTTTTTCGAGGTAAACGTGATCTACGACTATGATCTTCATTTTCCTGTCAATTTCTAGGATGAGGCTGCTCACTTAAGTTTTGTGAGAAAAATGTCTACGTATCCGCCAACGAACAAGCCCCAGAACAGGTTTGGCCGCTTCCAAAGAAAGGGGTTGCAGGCTAGCGTGCTCTTGATCTCACTCTGGGCTCTATGAGCGTCCAGAGCCATTCTACGAATTCGTTGACGTTCTTGGTTTGTATGTAGATGTCGCCTGGGCCTGTGATCTGCGTGACTAGGCCTTCACCGCCGAGTATCGTCTCTTTCAGTCCTCCGAACTTGATCACCTTGTAGTTGCATGTGTCGCTGAAGGCCACCAGATGGAAGTTGTCCACGATCATCGTCTCTCCCGCTTGAAGCGTGTGCCTGTCGATGGCGCCGAACGTGTTTATGAACAGGTTGCCGTTGCCCGTTGCCTTTATCATGAATAGGCCCTGGCCGAACAGGCCTTTCGTGAAACCCTCCCACTTCACGTCCAAATCCACGTTCTCAGTAGACGCTATATAGGCGGATTTCTGGATCACGTAGCCCTGGTTCGGCTTGACCTCGAGCATTTCTATGTCGCCAACCGGCGCAGCGACGAATCCCGCTTCGCCTGCGCCCTGCGTTGCTGCGTACTCGTTCACCCAGAAGGATTGCCCGCCGATGATGGCTAAGCCTAGGCTTCCCAGCAGGCTCTTTTCGCGCTTGCGTGTATGAACCTCAATGTTAGGACTCATGTAGGTCATGGCGCCAGCCTCAGCCACTATCCTCTCATTCTGCTCCAACGTTACCACAAGCATCGAGTAAGACGGCTTGTACTTTATCTCATACTTCAATACGTCTTCCTCCTCTTCAACACTCTCATGAAACGTTCCTATTCTAAATGTGTGCGAAAATCGTTAATAACAACTTCGGCGAAACTGTGAATTGGTGACTCCTGTGAGCTTGTTCGGCTACGACCTCGTGGGACTGATCGGCCTCATAGTTCTCGGCCTAGTGATCATCTTCATCGTCCGCATAGTACTCATCCTCATTCCCGCAGCGATCGTTGCATTTCTCGTCTGGTTTTTCACCGGAAGCACTTGGTGGGCAGGATTAGCGTTTCTGATCATTGCGGCCTTGTCGATCTTGAAGAAACTCTGACACTAGCAGGCTTGTTTCAGAAGGAGAAGACAGAATTATCCCCTTTCCCGCAACGGGTTTCATAAACCTTTTATATGTGATGGGTTTCTGGTTATTAGCAACAAAACGTGAAGCTAAGGTGCTTTGATGGAGCCAAGCAAGAAGCCTCTGAACGTGCTGATAAAGCAGCTGAACGCCAGCATCTCAGTCATGTTGAAAAACGGCTGCGAATACAAAGGCAAAATGATAAAGTGCGACGGCCACATGAACATTCTTCTTGAAGGCGCAACCGAATGCAAGGACGAGCAGCTGATGA
>CAZUFK010000058.1:6206-10159 GCA_964619695.1 uncultured Candidatus Bathyarchaeia archaeon | reverse complement strand
AAAAGTTAAACCTTACTGTCCACCAATCCACGTTCAGAAAAGCCCGCATGCATAGACACTGTGGATTTGACTCCCCCTGCAATGTAGGTTCAACCGCCGCTGAGGTCTCGTTGAGCTTCCGCACGTCTATTGAGCGAAAGACAGTAGCTCAATAGACGATACCCTCTCCCCCCTTTCCATGCTATTGACGCGATTCTCAGCCAATACGAAATCTCCCCCTTTTTTGTTCCAGGCCGTGGAAGGCAGGGGAAAGAGGATTTCTAATGGCCCTGAACAGGAGTTGAGCTACAGGTGGGGGGGATCCATGCCTAATAAGGCCTTCCAAGCGGCCTTAAGTCTTCGAATGCTTTGTTTGAATAACGTTCTGAAGATTAAATTCGAAGGCAGCAACTGGGTTCTCCAGTTTCCACTCCGTTAGGGCTTTCGGGCTGATCTCACCAAGGATCCCGACATCTACTCCCGCAATGAGTGCTGAACCCGTCCGTCCTTCTATGAAGCTTGGGTGTTTCGCGTCGGTTATTTGCCATTCTGTGCCCAAGTTTGTGAGGAGTGCGTCTAGGGTTTGTTTTGCTTCGGTGAAGCTTGCGTTTGCGTGGTAGATGACGGCTGCGAGTTTTTCTTCATCTCTTGTTCTCGTCTCGCTCTTCGGGTCTGGCAGTGTGGCTTTGCCGAGTTCGAATATGCGTTGTGGACATTCTACGTGTAGGTTGTTGCTTACGAATTCGAGCAGGTTTGGCAGGAGCCAGTTTCTGAGGCACGTCAGCGTGTTGACCTTCGGGTTTGCGATTTCGACTATGCGCTGCTTTTTGAGGTTCATTTTCGTGAACAAGGTTTCGGGGTTCGTTAGCGTGGGTGTGAGTACTTCTTGGAAGCCAAGGCCAACCATAAGCTCTCTTACCGTGTCTATGAGCCTCTGTTCGGGCCTCGTAGCGCCTGTGGTGTGCATTTCTCGCCACACGGGCTTGATCCGATTGTAGTCGTAGGCTATGGCCACGTCTTCCACGATGTCCACCGCGTGCATCACGTCTACGCGATAGCAGGGAACGCGCACACGTACCATGGCTTTGCCAGTTGCCTCCGCGTCGTATCCGGCCTTGCCTAGCAACGTGGCGATTTCCCTGGCTGATAGATGCAGGCCTAAAACCTTGGCCGTATAGTCAACGTCCAGCTCTCTTGTGGTTGTGCTGAAGTCAGGCGTGACCATATCCATGTTTCTGTGCGGGTAGTGAACCTTTACGGCGTAGGGTTTGCCGCCTCGGTCGATGAGCGACAGTGTGACGATTTTGAGCACGTTGAGGACGGCGGCGTGGTTGGTGCCAGTGACTTCGACGAGCACGTTGTGCGTGTTTTCGGTGATTCTGCCGAGGTCGTTCGAGTTTATGATAGGCGGGAACGAGAGCGGCGTCTTTTCCGAGTCGAGCAGTATCGGGTAGATTGTGTGGCCGCTTACGATGCGGCCGTATTCTTGGCCTTTCGGATGCTCCTTCAGCATCTGTTTGAGCGTCATCTTCTCCGCGAAGCCTAGCGGTACGAAGCTGATTTCGGTGGGTTTGGCCACGCCGTAGTAGAGCGGTAGCTTGATGAGGTCTAGGTTGTAGAGGCCGATTGAGGTTTTCTGGCGGTTGCGTCCGTAGGTTTGGTCGAGCTTGTCTTGCAGGTGCATGAGACCGCGAATTATCCTATCCGAAAGCGCGAGGCCCTTGACGATGGAGCAGCCTATGAAGGGGCGAATAGCGTCCAGCCGCTTGTCAACGTAGACCTCGCCTATCTGCCTGCCAACCGCATATTCCCTCAGGCCCGTTTCGATGCCTAGGAAGCCTCGAAGCGCTCGGGCCAAGCCTTCAACGTTCCACGTATCCGGCCTGTTCGTGTCCTTAATCTCCACGCTCATCGTGCCCTCTTTCTCGTCGAAAAGCTTCACCTCGCCCTTCACGAAGGCCAAGACGTCATTGATCTTCTCCATGTCCCTGTCGAAGCGCATGCCAAGCATCTTTTCGAACTCTTCGTAGTCAACGTCTATCGTGGGCATCTCAGATCACCGCTTTCCTCCTAATCCAGTCTAGATCGGTTGGGAAGATGTACTGGATGTCGTTGACGCCTGCGCGCATCATGTACAGGCGGTCAATGCCTAGGCCCCAGGCGATTACTGGTTCTCTGATGCCTAGCGGCAGTGTGACTTCGGGCCTGAATATGCCTGAGCCTCCGAACTCGATCCAACCGTAGCCCTCCTTGTAGGCGCTCAGCTCCACGCTCGGCTCAGTGAACGGGAAGTAGTCTGGCCTGAGCTTGATTTTGTCGGCGCCTGCGATTTCGGTGGCAAACTCGCTCAGCACGCCTAGCAGGTCGCGGAGCGTGAGGTCTCTGTCGATGATTATGCCTTCGACCTGGTTGAATTCAATCAGATGTGTCTTGTCAGGCACGTCGGGCCTGTAGCACCGTGCAATCGAAAAGTACCTACCCGGGATTTGCAGGTTCTTGCTCAGCAACGTTCTGGCGCTGAGGCACGTGCCGTGGCCGCGCAGAACCAGCCGCTTAGCCTCTTTCAATGAGTACTCGCTGCCCCAGCCTGTAGAGCCTGTCTTCCAGCCGTTCTCATGCGTCTTCTTCACGTTGGCCGCTGCGGTCTTGTAGGCGTCGATGTTGCCCTCCTTAGGTGACTTAACGTAGTATATGCTGTTATCTTCGCGTGCGGGATGATCCTGAGGTGTGTACAACGCGTCAAATTGGAAGAATGCCAACTCGACGGCCGTGCCTACCATCTCTTTGAAGCCTAATGCGACAAGTTTGTCCCTGACCTCTTCCAGAAAGGCCAGGTAAGGATGCTTTTTGCCCGGCCACGTTTTGGCCACGGGCGCTTCGATGTTGTACTTCTGCAATTTGACCTTGCGCCACTTGCCGCTGATGATGAGTTCCTGCGTCAACTGCGTGACCTCAGCCTCCGCTTTGACGCCTTTCTTCAGCGCCTCGCGGCCAGCCTTGGTCAACTCGACAAGCCTAATCGTCTTCTCCTCCACATCCAGAAGCTTCCGACTCTTCAGAAGCTGAACGACCTCGCGCATTTCTGGACTCAGATCTTCAACCGTGGCCTTCTCATTTTCGCACAGAAGCTTTAGAAGCTTCTCGTCGTTGCCTTCCTCTGGTTTTATCATGGCCTGCAGCGTGTCTGCCTTCGAATCCAGTGTCGTCCAACGTTTCTTCTGCGCCCAGCCCAGTGCTATCGGTATGAACTGCTTTTCTAAACCTGCGTTTTCGAAGGCTTTGCCGCGTGTGGCTTTGCCGCCGAGCTTTTCCAGAGCCAATATGAGGCGTCGTTCCGGCAAGCCTTTCTGTGCGTGCAGCTTGCCCTCCTCGTCGAGCCTCAACACTGTTTGCTTTTCTTCCGTGATCGCAACAAGCTTCTTTTCCTGTAGCGTCATGGTTGCGCGTGCAACGGCTGCGTCGGGCAGCTTGCTTTTTTGTGTGAGTTGTTCGGTTGTGGCTTTTCCGCTGAGGCTGTTCAAGGCTGAAAGCGCCGCGCGTTCCTGTTCCCTAAGCTCAACCAACACTGATCACTTCGTCAAGGTTATGACTTGGATTCGGTAATGTAGTTGTCAGAGTTTTAATAAAAGTATGCATGCGCCCTGCTCGGTTACGTGTGGGAGAAATTGGGTTCGCTACGGAAATTGGCAGGGCATCACTTTGGCCTTCAGCAGACAGAGACACGAAAAACGTATTTAAACATTATTCCAAGAAGACCCCGCCAGCAGAAAGCCTACTTCGCCATGTCACGCTCACGATCAACTTGGTTATTGCTTTTCTTCTCTTCGGCTTTCTTGAAGGACGCTGTCAGCCACCAAAACGTTAATGATGTGATGTGACCGATGATTTTATTGTTGAGGTTCAACGGGGGCTTGGAATCTATGAAGAGGCTGGAATATGCTTTGGATCTTTTCGCTGAGGCCGTGTTGCTGGGT
>CAZUFK010000058.1:0-6106 GCA_964619695.1 uncultured Candidatus Bathyarchaeia archaeon | reverse complement strand
TCGATTTCGGCGTTTTCTATGCTTTGAGGTCGTTTACGGCGATTTCACGGTGGGATGCGACTGCGGGCCTTTACCTGTTTGGTGTTGTGCTATCCATCATGGCGTTCAGCGTAGGCTGGGGCTACAGCCAGAAACGTAAGTCAGTTGTCATACAGGACAACATAGTCGACCAGTACAGAAGCACGGTTGAATATCCGTACAGGCCGCTTGTGTCGCTCTCCCTGACCATAGGAGGCGCCGTTCTGTTGATATCACTGGCACTCGTAGTGCCGGAAACGCTCGCTCCTTTACTGTGACCAGTCAGCCTGCGGTGGCTTGGCTTGGGGATTGAGGGTTCCACGAATCCCCGAAGTGGCCGAAGCAATGCCAAAGATGGCAGACCTAGTCTCTGCCTTCATTGCACGTCCCAGTGCAAGAGAGCCAAATAAAGTCGAAGGCTACCATGCTCTCGTCGACGGAACAGCAATAGAGATGTTTGTTGTTCGTTCGAATGACGTGTCGCTGCCTTGGTGCCCGTCACGTGCTGAGTGTGACCGGATGCTTCTAGGGGAAGTGTACGGTCGTGTTGACTTCGCACCTGCTTCCGGCAACCGTCTCAATAGCCACGGTGCAGTTTCTGCCGTTGACCCAGTCAAACGGCGCCATGATGTCGCGCTCACTATCGCGATAGTAGAGCCAGACTGGCCGTGTCACGTCGCAAGCAGTGTTATCGACCCATATCTTCTTGATGATCATGTCTGTATGGCTGAGGACTTTGGCTGTGACTCCGACTACTTTCTGACTGCTTCCCAGAGGCGAATGGTAGAACAAGCATTCGGCAATCTGAACGCTCTCAGTTTCTGTGTTGTTTTCCTTGACTTCGACGGCAAAACTGAATCTGTTGCTCCTCGAAGTCACCATGGTGATGTTGTACATGTGGCCCGCGATGAAGGCTGTGTTTGCTGGAGCCACGTAGAGCCACGTACCGTAAGTTGATTGGATTTCCAGACCGGGGTTCCCTCCGTAGCTGGAGGAATCCACGCTCATTCCGTCAATCAGCAAATCCTCAATGAACAAGTCGTAGGTGCCGCTGTTCCCAAGGCGCAGAACAAGCTGTCGCACTCCCTTCTCAGGAACAGCCACCCAATAATAGGAACTCATGCCCAATTTCTCGAAACGCCCCATGGGAATGACGAAAACATAGACCGCAAGACCCACAATGAGCGCGAGAAATAGAATGATCGCCAATGCGAAGACCCAGTTCCTACGCGGCTTTTCCTCTTTCAAGTCTTACGCGACCTCTGACATTGTCAACAACTCTTCGAGTAAAAAAGGTTTCCACCAGTGGTAGCCTGAAGACGCCTTCCTACAGGTGCTTCAACGATCTAACTCTCTTCAAATCGTTCGCGGTTTTGAGAATCGCCTGCTCTCCATTTTCATGTTTTTATAATACTTTTTCGTATTATGAAGCTCACATTGCAGAGGTGATGCGGTCTTGACTGACGAGGGCAGGAATGAGATGGTTGTTACTCCGTGGGAGGTCAAAGGCAAGGTAGACTATGACCGCTTGATTCGCGAGTTCGGCACGCAGCCTCTGACTGAGGAGTTGCTGAAGAGGATAGCGAAGCACACTGACGGGCTCCAGCTTCAGCTGGCCCGACAGATCTTCTTCTCACACCGCGACCTAGACACAGTTCTTGACCTGTACGAGAAGGGCACGCGGTTCGTGCTCTACACAGGCCGAGGCCCCTCAGGCCCCGTGCATCTAGGCCACTTGGTTCCATGGATATTCACCAGGCAGCTCCAAGACAAATTCAAAACAAGACTATACTTCCAAATGACCGACGACGAAAAATTCCTCGTAGACGACGAAAACGAGCTGGCCGACATGACAAGGTTCGGCTACGACAACGCCCTAGACCTGATAGCGTTAGGCTTCGAGCCTGAAGACACATTCATAATCTACGACACAAAGGACATCGACCTGCTTTACGACATCGCGTTGGAGGTGGCCAAACGCATAACCTACTCCACCGCCCGAGCCACCTTCGGCTTCCAGGACAGCACGAACCTGGGCTGGATCTTCTGGCCCGCAGTCCAAGCTGTCCCATGCTTCATCCACAAGAAGCTCACGGGCGAAAACGTGCCCGCGCTAATACCTGCTGCGATAGACCAAGACCCCTACTGGCGCGTAACGCGGGACATCGCCCAGAAGCTGGGCTACTACAAGCCTGCGCAGATTCACGGCCGCCTGCTGCCAGGCCTCGGCGGAAGCGGCAAGATGAGCGCCTCAGAACCCGAAACCAGCATATTCACCACCGACCAGCCCGAGGCGGTCAAGCGAAAGATATGGAATGCCTTCACAGGCGGCAAGCCCACGCTGGCTGAACAGAAGAAAAGCGGAGGTGACCCAGATGTCTGCACCATCTTCCAATACTTCTTCTACCTGTTTGAAGAAGACGACAAGAAGATGACTGAAAGAGCAAGGCAATGCAAATCAGGCGAAGTGATGTGCGGTGACTGCAAGAAAGACCTCGCCGAACGCGTCAACAGGTTCCTCGCCGACCACCAGAAGAAACGCGAAAAGGCGAGAGACACAGTCGAGAAATTCCACATAAAACGCTGAGGCGAAAGCTAATGTCAGAAAAAGCCGCCGTTGACCTTCAATCTGCCTGCATGCTCCTGCACCCGATGCACACCGTGCTCGTCACATGCAAAGGCAAAACAGGGAAACCGAATATCATAACCCTTGCGTGGGCCATGCCCACCTCAATGAACCCACCGCTCGTCGCCATAAGCATCGCGCCCCGAAGGCACTCGCACGCGCTTATCGAAGAGTCGAAGGAGTTCGTGGTCAACATCCCAACCATGGACATACTTGATCAAACGTTCTTCTGCGGCCGGAAAAGCGGACGTGAACATGACAAATTCAAGGAAACAGGCCTCACATGTGCGCGTGCGAGAAAGCTGAAAACGCCCATCATAAAGGAATGCGTGGCACACCTAGAATGCAGACTCCACAGCCAACACACCACGGGCGACCACACCATCTTCGTAGGCCAAATAGTCGAAGCCTACGCCGACAAAGACGCGTTCTCAGACGGATACAACCTGAAAAAGGTCAAGATGATCTTCCACCTCGGCGGAAGCGACTTCGCCACGCTCGACCCGAAAGTCGCCAGACCGAAACTCGATCAGCGCAAGCCTCTTCCACGCCCTGTCAAACCTTTTAAACCATAACCGCCTACCTAGACGCCATCAAGACGTGACTTCGATGAGTGAATTCGACGCAGCAGCCATTGAGAAGTTCAGGCATTCTGGCAAGATCCTTCGCGAGACCCGGGAGGAGATGAGGCGCTTCGTGCGTGAAGGTATACCAATCATCGACGTGTGCGAGAAAGCCGAAGGCCTCATACGCGAGAAAGGCGGCAAACCAGCCTTCCCCTGCAACGTCTCAATAAACGAAGTCGCAGCCCACTACACCTCGCCTCCGGGCGACAAGAGCACGATCCCAGAAAAATCCGTGGTCAAAGTGGACATAGGCGCCCACGTAGACGGCTACGTGGCCGACACAGCAGTAACCCTATGCTTCAACCCGGAATATTCAAACCTCGTGGAAACCGCTGAACGTGCACTGAAGACAGCCATAGACAACATCCTCCCTGACATGTCCACCGCGAAACTGGGCTCAGTGATCGAGAAAACCATAAAATCCCGTGGCCTGAAGCCAATCTCGAACCTGACAGGGCATTCAGTCGGGCGCTACCTTGTCCACGCGGGCACCTCGCTGCCCAACGTATCACACCTCTTTTCCTCAAGAATCAAGCTCGGCGGAGTGTACGCCATAGAACCTTTCGTTACTCTCTCAGACGCGGCAGGCAAGGTTGAAGACGACGTGCAAGTGGCCATTTTCCGCTTCGTCAAATCAAGATCACTGAAGAATCCGCATGCCAAGCAACTCTTGAAGTATATTGAGGAGAACCTGAAGACGTTGCCTTTCGCCGAGCGTTGGCTGCAAGGCATAATCCCCCAAGAGAGCTATCGCGGGGCGTTTCGGGAACTCCTAGCGTCTAAGGCCTTGATGGGGTACCCTGTCTTTGTTGAGGCCAGCAAGAAGCCAGTTGCGCAGGCAGAGCACACGGTTCTGATAGTCGAAGACGGATGCGTGGTTCTAACCTAAACTGGGAAGGACTCCTTCTCCTTATCCTTGACTTCCCTGTAAATCGCCGTTATCAAGGTTTTTGCCTTGCATTTTTGGCACGGCTCGCCCTCTTTGAAGATGTAGTCGCCGCGCTGGAACTCTCTGACGTTCTTGAATCCGCAGGCCTTGCATTCAACAGTCGTCGTTATCGGCGGCGACTCAATTTTCGTGCGCAATATCCTACTCCTTATTTGGAACAGGGTGTAGGCTGAAAAGATCACTCCGACGGCGCCCAGTATTAGCAGGTACACTGCGATTTCTTGTCCGGCAACCTCTGGGTGGTTCATGATGTAGGAGGCAAGCATTATGGCCGACAGCGACAGAACCACAGCTGCAAGGATTACAATCCACACGCGTGACGGGATTTTGGTCGGTTGAGATACTGTTTCCTGCATTTTCTCACTCTCCTATTGTCCGACTCCTATGGAGTTGCCGATGCCTGCGATTATTATCTTGTCGCCTTCCTTTGTCCTTTCCAAGATCACCTGCTTTATTCTCTCAATGGTCTTGTCTGCGGCGTCAAAGATCTCCTTGCGCATCGGCGAAACGGCATCGCCCACATCTTCCTTTATTATCACAGCGTTTGCCGGTATGTGATATTTGAGGAGGGATTCCTCAATCTTGAACTGGTCAACGCCGGGGCCTCCTATGGCTGCGCCGATTCCCTCGGACACCTCGCCTACAGGTTCACCCTCCAGCTTCATCGCAGCGTCGATCATGATTACGTTGGCAATCTTGCCCTCATTCTCATCGATCACCGTCTTGATCGCGTCCCCAGGCTTGCCCACGTTTCCGCCTGGGCCTTCTGCCTTGATTACGAATGCGGTGCGGCCCTCCATCTGCACAGTGGCCACAACACAGTCCTTGTCTATCTTGCGCTTCTCATGTCCATACATGAGTTTCGCGGCCACCAGTGCGCCGGCGCCGTCGCCTATTGGCTGTCCGTACGCGAAGGCTTTGAGTGCGCTGGCGTAGGCCTCTGCTTCCCGCATGATCATGGGCAGAATCATCTGTATCTGCATTATAACGTAGAGGCTGAGCGTTTTCTTTCCCAACAAGTAAAAGTGCCTTATAACCTTGTATATGTAGTTGAGCGCCATCTCCGCCTCAAGCGTGTTTTCCAGATTGTTCACCTGAGTATCGTCTGCAGCAGGCGCCATGGCCTTGACCTCGTCTTTCAGACGCGTGTCTCTGACGTCGAGAATGTGCTCAAGCTTCCAGACTAGCCCTGCAGGGTCCATGTTCTGTGGGCTGATCATGAAGTATTCAAGGAACCTGTCCACTCTGGCCGTTGGGTCCGTCTGCGGCTTGCCGATTTCCTTGATCGTTTCAATCGTGATCTTGCGTCCTTCATCCTTTATGTATTTCAGCCTGTAAAGCGAGCCCTGGACCTCCCTGATCATGACGTACGTCTGGATTCTCTGTCCATAGACCATGAAAGCGAAGAAAAAGATGTAAAAGACAACCGTCAAAACCCATGAGTATTCTCCAAGAGGCTCCTGTGCAATCTTATTCTGCAACGAGGCCATCAAAGCTACCGTGTTCACAAACTCACCTTTCGAAACACATGCAAGCCCTCAGTTATAAGTTTTAGGTAATTCCCGTACAAAACATAAGGGTCAACAAACAGAGTTTAAGTGAGGTTGCCAGCTTTCTCGGGTTCACGTGGCCGAAGACCACACTACCACCGGGAACGGAACGCGGTTTAACTTCTGAGTTCGGTATGGGATCAGGTGGGACCCGCGCCCTATGACCGGCAAACCCCAAAATACACCCGCATCTTGCCTTCATTAACCTTTCGTTTATCCACGCGCAAAGCCTTCCCCCACAATCCAGTTTCAAACGGAATAACGCATATATTTCAAGGCCGCCAGTTACCTTAGATGACCTAGACGGTGGGGTCGTAGTCTAGGCAGGTATGACGAC
>CAZUFK010000057.1:0-10182 GCA_964619695.1 uncultured Candidatus Bathyarchaeia archaeon | reverse complement strand
GCTCAGAGATCAATAAAACTTAATAAATTGCTCTTGACAACTATTAGGATATCTTTTTTGTTACCTGACCATGGAAATTCCATTCTACATAAACTCACGGTAAAAAACATATCTTACCCGGACAGGCTGCTAGTCTTTTGCCAACACCACTTCTCTCTCAATTGTTGTGATTACATTCTCGCAGTTGAGCAGGCTATAGGCTTTATTTTGAAGCACGTCCTGCAGCATCTGCTTTCCAGGATGAGGTCGGCCACCAGTTGTTTCAGCTTGCGGTTCTCCTCCTCTTGGACCCTGAGCTTTTCTTACATCAGCCACACCCATGCCAACGTACTTCTCTTTCCAGCGGTAGAAAGTCTGCTCGACGATACCCATCTTTCGGCATACCTCGACGACGAGCGTCCCCGATTCAGCCTGCCTCAACGCGAATACGATCTGTTCCGAGGTGAAGTGCGATCTTTTCATGAAGCCAATACTCCCTTCCGAAGTATTTTAGCATCCTGAAAAAATCTCCTCACTATTGGCCCTGTTTCCGGGGAAGGGATCATACAGTTTTTGGGTGAGGGTCAGATGCTTGTAACTCTAACTCTATAAGTGGTATCCTACTTGGAGGCTGGCTATACGAACTGGTGAGACCTCGGGAGCACGTACCGCTTGCATCGGCAGCATAAGAATAACGACTGGACCCACTTGTAAATAATGCATGAACAAGGCATTGTTGAATCTCTTTTAGCCCTGGCGCTCGAAAACGCTGAGAAAGCAAAAGCTAGCAAGATTCTCAGGATTTATCTTGTTGTTGGCGAACTATCTGGTGTATTTGATGAGGCTGTGGATTTCTATTTCGGCTTCCTTAGTAGAGATACCATCGCTGCAGAGGCCAGTCTTTTCTTTACGATCACTCCAGCCCAACTACGCTGCCGGAACTGTAACACGATTTTTTCCCCCGAAAAACTTGATTTACACTGTCCTAAATGTAAAGAACAGCAGGTAGAAATAATATCTGGACGTGAACTATATATTGATAGCATGGAGGTGGAATAAATGAGCGTTAAAACACTGACCATTAAAGCGGACATCCTGGGCGCTAACGAGGAAAAAGCAAAGACAAACCAGGAATTATTAGATAAGCACCACATTCTTATGATTAATATCATGTCTTCACCTGGGTCAGGCAAGACCTGTCTTATTATACAAACCATTAACAGGTTTAAGGAGAAAATCCGTATTGCTGTTATTGAGGGTGATATTGCCTCGTCAATCGATGCCGATAAGGTAAGCAAGCAGGCTATCCCGGTGATTCAAATAAATACCGCCGGTGCCTGCCACCTTGATGCCAATATGATTAAGAAGGCGCTGGATAATTTCGCTCTTGAGCAGATTGACCTGGTCTTTATCGAAAATGTAGGTAATCTTATCTGCACGGCTGAATTTGCCCTTGGTGCTCATAAAAAAATAATGCTCTTGAGCGTTCCTGAAGGCGATGACAAACCCTATAAGTACCCCTTAATGTTTACGGAAGCTGATGTGGTACTGGTAAACAAAATAGATGTCCTGCCGTACTTTGATTTTAATGTTAGTGCATTCTCTAAAGCAGTTAGCGATTTAAATCCTTCTGCTAGAATATTCCCGGTCTCCGCTAAGACCGGCGAAGGTCTGGAACCGTGGTTCTCTTGGCTTGAGGATGCGATAAAACAGAAAACAAGCACAGGTTAGAGTTACTTTATGTTACTAAATTCACACCAACGTCAGTCGACTTACTTTGCCGATTGGTTCAATCATTCAAAAAAGTATTCTTCATCATAAATCACCTAGGTCATCATTATTATTTGCAGGCAGAGTTATTTAAGGTATTAGAAATGCAACCCAGGTAGGCTCTAATTTCGTGTGTATATAACAATGAGACCGTAGTTTTTGACTTCTACGGAGGAGTATAGTAATGTAACATAAAAATAAGTAACAGTCTGCCCAGTGTCAGGCAGTACTCCAGAAGACTGGTAAAAAGGAGACGCGTCATGAGCGAAAATGATGTTTACAGTGAATTAGCAAAGAAGTTGGGTGCCCCGGTTTCCGGGCGTTTCCTCAAGATACTCAACAAAATGCTTACCCCAGAAGAAGCTAATATTTGCCTGGGGCTGTTTGCGCCAGCCACTTGCCCGGAGCTAGCCGGCAGGCTACAAATCGATGAAGAAAGCCTTTCTGAAAAGCTTGGGGTCCTGATAGACAAAGGGGTGCTTACCAGGGGAAAGACACAGTATGCCTTTCACACGACCCTCTTAGGGTTCCATCATGATCTGGCGGATGTAGGACCACACACAGGACCGCACGCTCTTTCTCAGGAGGTCAAGGACCTGTGGGCAGACTTTTTTTATAATGAGTGGTCAGACATCTGGGTAAATAAGGCTGACGACAGGAAGAAAGCCGGAGGAAACGGCATCATGATAACGCCGGCTATCGGCGCTCTGGAACTTAGCCCGAACATCAGCCCGGAGCAACTCCTGCCGCAGGAGAACTGGAAAATGCGGATACAAATTGCCAAAAGGAGAATCGTCGCTCCTTGCGGTTGCCGGGTGCTCTGGGGAAAATGCGAACACCCGCTCATGACCTGTTTTGCCTCTTTTGATAATACCCGGGGGGAATATTACCTCAATCAGCCAGGCCGTTTGCTCAAAGAAGTGTCTCTGGAAGAAACCATGGAGATTGTGCGCGCGAACGAGGAAGCCGGGCTTGTCCACTGGGGAGTCTGCTATTGCTGCCCGGACGCCTGTGAAATGCTCTATTCTTATACCAAAGCGAATAGGTTTGATTTGGTGGAGCCCAACCGGTTTCTGGCCGTGGTGAATGAAGAGCTCTGTAACGGTTGTCAGACCTGTGTTGAAAGATGCCCTTTCAATGCCATAGAGATGCGGAAGACACCAAACTCCAAGAAGCTCAAGTCGCACATCATTGACGAGAACTGTAAGGGGTGTGGCGTCTGCATTGTCGGGTGTAAGCAGAAAGCGTTAAGATATGAAATAGTGAGGTCTCCCGAGTATTTCACCGCTCGACAATATCGGCCTTCATTTCCCCTACCCAGCGAGCCTACCGGCCCCAGTAAACCTACGCGACATATTGATGTCGGTGCTGTTGTTGGTGCTTATGGCGGTTATTACGAGCTCAAATAAGTTGTATGTTAGTACAATACGCTTGGGTTGACCGGAATAACAAGGAGGCATTAAGTGGTGAACGATGATGTTTACCTTGAGGCAGCAGAGAAGTTAGGTTACCCTGGTTCTGCAAGTTGTGTCAAGTTTTTACGTGTACTTTTTACGCCTGAAGAGGGTAAATTGCTGCTCGAATTCATTGAGCCGGCGACCTGTCAACAGGTTGCCAAAAGGTTAAACATTGACGAGAAAAGCCTTCAGGAAAAGCTTGATGATTTCAAACGTAGAAGATTGCTTTTCTATGGAAAAACAGAGTATGTCTTTAAATTTGGAATACATGTGTTTTTCTCCCGTATCCCCCATGCAAAGGACGAATACATTCCTGCCGGGTTCTGGCAGGCGTGGCGGGAATTCCATCCGGAAGAAATAGAGAGATTTCAGAAAGGAATCGCTGACCGGTTAGAAGGGCCCCAGGCCGCGGGAATTCCTGGGAGTAGGATCGTCCCCTACCGGTTGGCCATTGCCGCCAGCCCTAAGATTAAGGCGGAGCAGGTCCTGTGGTACGAGGATATGGCCAAGATATTCGCCAGGGAAGAACAGATAGGTATCGTTGAGTGCCCCTGCCGCAAAGAATTTCATAATTGCGATAGACCATTGATGACGTGCTACTACTTTTCTAAACACACGCTGGAGCGTGATGTCAACGAATATTCCGTGATGAAAAACCTCTCATTGGGAGAAGCCATAGACTATTCGGACCAACTGGAAAAAGGCGGGCTGATGCACCTGATGGGCAATTACGCCGGAATTCCCGATTATGTAATGTGTAATTGCTGCGAATGCTGCTGTGTGGTTTTAGGGCCTGCCCTTCGTTCTGGCAGGCTGCGCCAGCTATACTCCCCCAGCCGATACCTGGCTACGGCGGATACGGATCTTTGTACCGGTTGTCAGGAATGTGTCGAGCGGTGTTTCTTTAACGCTATCGAAATGCGATTGACCTTAAAATCCAAGAAGAAAAAGGCGCACATCATTAATGACTTCTGTATGGGCTGCGGCTCCTGTATTGTCGGGTGTAAGCAGAAGGCGTTAACATTTGAATTGGTACGCCCGCCAGAGCATATCCCGGTCCGGCCGCCAATCCGTATGACAGCAATGAATGGTGTAAGCATTGTAAGAGAAGAAACGCTCAAATGAGATGACTTTAAACAGGAACATCAACTATTTCGAGGTTGGTGGAAATGGAGTATAGAGCCTGTCTCAGAATTCCTATAATGGTGATTTTTTAAAGCTGAGCATCCTCTGCCCCACGCCTGAGGAAATCACTTATGAGACAGGCTCTAGAGTCGAACTCTACCTGAAATAAGATATATCGAAAAATGGCCGAATATTCATCAAGCTGGTTTTTCGTCCAAATTTGTACCCGAGTATTTGGAAATCATGAAGGCCTCCAGACAATAAAATGGTTTACCCACCCGGGCGTAGTTCAACGGACAATGATATACACCGGGCGGAATAGTTACAACGGCGGGGCTCGAAATCACATGTTTTTCGCGTTCTGGCCCGAACGAAAATTCTACATCGGCATCGAACTCATTCATATTCATCGGATTTGATCCAAAGAAGAAAAAAAACTCGGTAAAACTGTGCTTGTGAGTCGGCTCGTGGAATATATACGGTTTTCTTATTACCGATAACCCCAGGGTCATCCTCGAGGCTGCAGGTATGATATGTTCCGGTACCGTGGATAATCCTATTCCTTCTCCACCCCATTTGTTTACTCGCACGACTCCGGTTGTGAAATATCTGTTATAATTAGGTTCGTCAATTTTTATTTCTGTTAGATCTTCTCCCAAATCCACCGCTGTACGTTTAGATGTCAGGAAAGCTTCTATACAATAAAACGGTTTACTAACCCGGGAGTAGTTTAACGGACAATGATATACGCCCGGTGCCGCAACAACAATTGTCGGTCTCGAAATAACGTGCTTTTCGCGTTCTGCCCCCCAAAAAAACTCCACATCAGCATCGAACTCCTGCATATCCATCGGGTTCGATCCAAAGAAGTAAAAATATTCTGTAAATATATGTTTATGGGTTGGCTCGTGAAACATATAGGGTTTTCTTATTACCGATATCCCCAGACTCATCCTAGCGACCGCCGGTATAATATCCTGCGGTACAGAAGTTAATCCTATCCCTTCTCCACCCCATTTGTTTTCTTTCACAACATCTCTGGTTATATATTTTTCATATACCAATTTAGCCATTTCAATGTCCTCCTTTTTTCTAATTCGGATCTCCCGAGGCCGTTTTCTTCAGGTTTTTAATAATTTCGCGCTTTTAAATCATAGCATGCTGCTTCCGCCATTTTATCACTATTTACGCATGTATTTTCAATACAGGAGCTTTTAAATTGCTAAAAAGCAGATTAGCCCCGGCTAGGATATCATTAAAGAGTTAGGTTTACCTGCATCTGTGCTTCTAGCGCTGGAGGCTGATATTTAAGCGATAGGGCTGGATATGATTATACTCGTACCTCCGGTGTTCTACAAATAGCTTTACCATACCAATTGAAGAGTCGAACTCCACCTGAAACAAAGACCCCATGTTTCATTTAACTATTTAGTATTATCTCTCCTTTAATTTAACTTCTTTTCTAAATATCTGAGTTTTTTTCGTGATAAGGTCAAATATTTACCGGGATGAGGTAGTTGTTTCCAGTTACATTCGCTGTACCGTTTTAAGTATCTCTGGGATGTCAATACCTTTTCCACATCGCCTGGCACAGACACCGCAACCGTTGCAAGCTTCTATTTGATGTTGTTCAAAATGGAGAATAGCTCTGGCGGTCTCTGCATCATCGTACATCAAGCCATCACTGTAAAGTTCGAAAATACGAGGAACATCAATGTCCTGGGGACATGGCATGCATGCACGGCAAGTGGTACACTTAAGTGGTTTAAACCGACGATAAGCGTCTCTGACCCGGTTGAACATCAACTCTTCTTCGACACTCAAGCTATTAGGTATAACTTGATCAGCCAGCCAAAGATTCTGTTCAATTTCTTCAACACTACTCATGTCACAGATTACGGTTGATACAAAGGATTGGTCCCAAGCCCAGCGAAGTCCCCACTCCGATAATGAACGCTTCTGGACTACTTCTTCCCAGCACTTGGCGACAGACTGTGGAGGATCTTTTATCAGGCGTCCACGTTTCAATGGCTCGGTGACTACTACCCCCAGGCCTTTATCAGCCGCGTACTTCAGTCCGAATACCCCTGGAAGACGATCGACCTCCATATAATTGTACGGGAAACTACAAAAAGCCCAATTGTATCCGGTGACAACTTCCTTGAGTGTCTGGAAATCGTCATGGAAGGAGAAACCGGGCAGTCCGATGCGTTGACTAGCCATAGCCCGTTCGATGAAGTGTATAATACCCAGTTCACGTAATTGTGGCCAAGTCTGCCTGTTCATTCCTCCCAAAAGAAAATGGTCCGTTCTGTCAATTTGAAGTAGTTCGAGTTGTTTGTTCAGATAGCAATCGAAGTCGGGGAGGGATTTAATCACCATCGCCGGTAAGTTGATGCTCAACCGGACCTTTCGCCGATAACCGCCCTCAAGAGCGCTGCCAATAATTTTCAGGATATTCTTATATCGTTCGGGAATGTAAGGGTAATCAATATCCAAATAGTTAACGCCGTTGTCGATCGCATAACGTATCAGTCTTATACAAGCCTTTTCATCAATATCGGCATCTGAAAGAGGCAATTTCATGATGCCCAAGCCCAGAATAGAAACCTCCCAATTCTGTGCACCAAAATTACGGTATTTGATAATGTTCCTTCAAACGCGCTTAATGTTCTTCAAAAAAATTATTTATTTATGGTTCATAAGACCAGCAATCCATACCTATTGTTAACTTTCAGTCACATTCATTACGCTTCTACCCATGGCGAGGCGTGTTCACCACTCAAGCAAATCACGAAAAACCCATAAGGCTTATCCACCCAGCGGGTAATTAGGGGAAGGTGCGGAAAACCGGCCGGACAAATAGCTACAGTGGGTTTGTTGAAGATGTGCCGTTCATAGTCCTTGCCCATCCCAAGCTCCAACTCTGCTCCAAGGTAATCCAAGCGATCAGCGTCAAGGCCAACAAAACACAGGATTTCCTCTTCAGGATGAGTATGGGCTTCACCTCCGCGGTGCCATTTCCCACACCGAGTATAGAAACCCCAGGTAAAGTTGACATTAAATCCTTCCAGATCGTTACCATATAACCAAACGATCTGATCGCCATTTCCGGGTCCAACTCCTTTTTCGGCCGGTCTCATTACACCGTCGGCGCCAATTACAGATTCATAACCCATTCCACTACCAACTTTATCCCTGTTAGGATCAACATGAGTCACCATTCTTTTTATCAGGTGTGCATATTTAGTACCATTTTTTGACACTCTGGTTTTAGCGGAATAGGTTGAAGCTTTATATTCGGCTGACAGACCGATGTGGTAATGAACAAGTGGACGTGTTACACGTTTAATAGTAACCGGCCCGTGTGGTGTCCCTTTAGGAATTAATACCACCGAGGGTTGATTGAAAGTATGCTCCTCTTGTTCTTCCCCAAGTCTAATGGAAATATCCGCCCCTAGCGTTTTAAGGATATCGGAGTTATCAGTGCCTTCAAAAACCAGCAATTCATCATAAGGATGGATCAGAGTACCATCAATTGGGTGGAAAACTGTAGGATTTTTCACGAAACCGAAGGAAAAATTGGCATTAAACCCTTCAAGATCCTTACCTTCCATAAAAACCCTGGGTTCGGGATATAACCCTGAAGGTCCTTCTTGAATCATCATGTTTTTTACAAGGTGGGCATATTCTTTTTTTGACATAGATACCTCCCTACAATAATAAAATATGCGTATTTCGTACTGTTAACAGGATAGCAGGCCTGACTTGCCCAGATATTTTTGTCCACTCCTTAGGTTAGCATTCGCACCATAATAGTTTCAGAAGCTATTGTCTGATATCTTAAAGCTCTATGCTGATTTACCTGATTATATTCCCTTATTCACTGCGTAATCAAGACCATTACCCTCCAGCGTTAGAGTCGAACTCCACCGGAAACAATTCTTAATAGGCTCTATAGGAATGCTCTCGTGTTTCCTTTAGCCTTTTTTTCATGATTTCTCTTCTCTTCTTATTCAGCTTCTGTCAAGTATAATAACTGGACTACTTTTCGAGGGGCAAGGGCAATTGTTATTCTCAACATAGTAAAAACGAGTAATAAATCCTTATAGTAGATATTCACTAACCATTTTTGAACCCCCACCAACCACAACCGAGCAGTACCCCAAACGCTCTTATTGACAATTAATTTGATACATGTTATATATTGGCAAACGTGGATATCCTCAGAAAAAGGAGGCAAAGCCTAGAAAATATTAAAAGAAGAACTGGGAACACGGTAGATGGGTAAAAGGAAAATGAGTTGTAACGAAGGAAAATAAAAATGGTACAAACAAAATATGGGTCTTTAGTTAAAAGTATCCCCACTTTCAAAGACTACGGGCAGGGGTCTTACAGGCAAGGAACCGAGATGAATAGCAAATTCTTCGGATACGACCTTAATTTGAGATACGGGACCTTTTATAATTCCGGCAACCTGGAACCCTTCCAGACACAGGTATGCGATTACGACCAGGTATTAATTTGGATGGGTACCAATACTATTGACCTCGGTTACCTGGGGGCTCAGGTCGATTTTTGCCTTGGTGAGGAAAAGGAAAAGCGCCGGATTACCACGGCAACGGTAGTCTCCGTTCCCAAAGGAACACCTCATTTGCCAGCCTCCATCGGCCCGATGGATGACCGGTTTATACTTATGACGATTTCAATGGCACCAGAAGTGAAAGCAAAGCCGGTAGCTTTAGATAAGCCGGTAGGCCCTTACGCTTCCTGGCGGGGGGCAAAGTACCAAGAGTATTTTAAAGAGTTGGCATTTATCCGTAACGGACCCTGGCACTACGGTCCTAAAAACCCGGATACGCATAACGGCGCAATCACAAATATTGATGCTACAGGTTTTGAGTTCAATATGTCGTACGAAAGTATGAACAAAGCTCCCTACAGGTTTGCCCCGGAACCCGACAAGCCGCATGTTCATCCTTATACTGAATTCTTGATTTTTATTGGATGCGATTGCAATGACTTGAATGAGTTTCCGGCAGAAGTCGAGTTGTGCATGGGTGAGGAAATGGAAAGGCACCTGATTACTAAACCAACAGTCGCTATACAACCTAAAGGACACCCGCATATTCCGCTGAGGGTTTTTAAGCAAACTAAACCCTGGATATTTATCGTCCTGCGACCGTGGGGCCACGGAGGTGACGTCTTTTCAGGAGGGGCAGCTACATCACGGAAAGGCCGGCGTTAATCGCCTTTACGGAAATATAGCGGGATTAGGCCCCCAGAGCAATATTGAATTGCCGGGGACATATATGCTAGAATCACTGACCAGCGATTGCAAAGGATTACGGCGGTTTACAAAATATCTGCAAAATGCATAAAGTGCGGGGCGTGCATTATGAATGAAATTTGCCCCGAAGGAGCGATAATAGAGCGGGGGGAAGCCTTCAGCATTGATGCTGGCAAGTGTATCGATTGTGGGACCTGTTACGCAGAAGAAGAATATTTTTGTCCGGTTCGGGCCATAGTAAAAATTTAGCGTGAGTTAAAAGAAAGGAGGTAAAGTAAAAAATTCAAAACAGAAATCGAGCTGGACTTAGGCAAATATACGCAATTCTAAAAGGAGGAGTGATGTCGAAGAGATTATTCCTGGTATTATTAATGGTGATACTGGTAGCCGGTCTGGTTTTTAACAGCTGCTCTGAAAAAACCACGGCCCCGGCGACAACCGCAGCCCCAGCGCCTACAACGACCAAAGCCCCTGCGCCTACCACCAGCGGCCCCATATACGGCGGCAAATTTGTCATGGTGCGTAATACTGGCATAACCGAGATTGGCGCTCCCATGGATT
>CAZUFK010000056.1:0-10266 GCA_964619695.1 uncultured Candidatus Bathyarchaeia archaeon | reverse complement strand
AATGGAGCATTTGATGCACAGCGTCAGGTCCCAGTACTTCTTAAGTTCTTCAGGCGACTGCTTGAACTCGTCTGGCTTCTTGAGTTCGGCCTCTGGCTTGATCAGGTAGAATTTGATCTTCTTGTAAGTGTTCCAGAACGGCTCAAGGTCCACGACTAGGTCTTTGATGACGTTGAAGTTTGACAGCGGCTCAACGGTCAGCGAGTCGGCGTTGAGGTCCAGCACCTGCGTGTAGCAGGCCAGCATCGGCTTGCCGTCAACGTTGATAGCGCAGCTTCCGCAAATGCCCATCCTGCATGAGTGCCTGAACGTCAACGTTTCGTCGAGGCTGTCCTTGATGTAAAGCAGGCAGTCAAGTAGCGTGGTTCCCTTGCGAATCGGCACCTCGTAGGCTGAAACGTAGTGCCTCTTGCTCTGCGGGTCGAATCGGCTTATCTTGAACTCGACGTTCTTCTCAATTTTGGTCGTCTGCACTTCCATCATCCTCCTAGTAGATTCTCGCCACCGGCTGCCACTTCGTGATGGTTACCGACATGTACTCCAACCTAGGTCCGTCCTTCGTCCAGTAGGCCAGCGTGTGCTTCAGCCAGTTCTGGTCGTCTCGTTTCGGAAAGTCAACTCTCGAATGTGCCCCGCGCGATTCCTGTCTGGGTAGGGCGCTGACCAGTGTGACCTCGGCTAGGTCCAGCATGAAGTCGAGCTGTAGCACGTTCAGGAATCCCGTGTTGAAAGGCTTGCCCTTGTCTTCGACTTTGACGTTCTTGAACCGCTTTTTGAGTTCTCTTATCTCTTTGAGGGCTGCTTCAAGCTGGTCGCCTCTGCGGTAGATCCACGCCTTCTCGTACATTATGTGCCTCATCTCGTCCCTGATCACGGCAATCCTCTGGTCGCCGTTTCTGGCCGCAAGCTCAGCGATTCTGCTTTCCTCAGCTGACAGCTTTGCCGGTGGGATTTCGTGGAGGCTTGCGGTTGAGGCGTGTTTGGCGGCTTCTTCGCCTGAGACTGCGCCGTACACGAGGCACTCGGCTGTCGAATTGGTGCCCAGCCTATTTGCGCCGTGAAGGCTTAGGCATGAGCATTCGCCTGAAGCGTAAAGCCCAGCGATAGGCGTTTCAGTTCTTATGTTGGCCTTGATGCCCCCCATCGAGTAGTGCGCCGCAGGCCTGATCGGGATCAGCTCCTTCACAGGGTCGACGCCGCCCAGCTTGATGGCTACGTCTCTGATGAGTGGCAGGCGTAGGTTGATTTTTTCTTCGCCTAGGTGCCTAAGGTCTAAGGCGATGTATGGCCCATAGGGCCCGGGCAGGCCTCTTCCCTCCAGTATCTCGGTCTGTTCGGCTCGTGAAACCACGTCTCGGGGGGACAGCTCCATTTTTTCGGCGGCGTAGCGTTTCATGAAGCGTTCGCCGTTGGCGTTGATGAGGTATCCTCCTTCGCCGCGTGCGCCTTCGGTGATGAGTACGCCTGAGGGCACGAGGCCTGTGGGGTGGAACTGGACGAATTCCATGTCTTCGAGCGGTGCGCCTGCGCGGTAGGCCATGGCCATTCCGTCGCCCGTGGTGGTGTGCGAGAAGGTTGTGAACTCGTAGATGCGTTCGTGGCCTCCGCTTGCCATCACGATCGACTTGGCCTGAAAAGTGTGTAGCTTGCCCGTCTTCATCTCTAAGGCAGTTAGGCCTACTGCGGTGTTGTTCTCAATCATGAGGCTCGTGACGAACCATTCATCGTAGAAGTGAATGTTACCGTATGACATGGCCTTGCCGTAGATCGCATGCATCTCCAAGAAGCCAGTCATGTCGGCCGCGAAACAAGCCCTCGGAAAAGTGTGGCCACCGAAGGCGCGCTGATCGATCTTGCCGTCAGCCTTGCGGCTCCACGGACAACCCCAATGCTCCGTCAAAACAATCTCTTTCGGTGCCTGCTTCACGAAATACTCCACAACATCTTGGTCGGCCAGAAAGTCGGCGCCCTTCACCGTGTCATAAGCATGCAGCTCAAACGAGTCCTTCTCGTTCATCGCTGCGCCTGTTCCGCCCTGCGCGCAAACAGAGTGCGAACGTAGCGGGTGATGTTTCGAAAGCACAGCGATATCTAGTTTGCTGTTGACCTCGGCGGCTGCCACGGCGGCTCTCAAACCAGCCAAGCCTGCTCCAACAATAATTACATCATGAGTGTTCTTTTCCATCACCTTTCACCATTTTTGAGAGAATAACCCTATCCAGCTATGTAGGCTTTATAGTTTTTCCAATACCCTAACCCATAGCAATGGATGTCTCTTGCCGTGTTTGGCCTGCTTTTTCCTTCACAGCTTACGATTTGGACTTCCTATAGATCACATAGACGCCTAGTAGCATCGTCAATCCAGCGAAGACCTGAACCACAGTGAGGCTCTCCCTTAATGTGGCAAAAGCAAAGGCGGCGCCGAACAGAGCTGACGTGGAGAATATCGTGCCTGTTTTCATGGCGCCTATCTCTCTTAGGCTGAGCAGGAAGAGGAGGATTGAGAAGCCTATGCTGAAGGCGCCCACGGTGACCAAGTACGGGAAGGCATACAGGGAAACGTGAAATCCCAACCCCAATGCCCACGCCAGCAGAAGCAACACGGCTCCGCCTGCAAGGCACTTCAACGCCGTTATGAGCACCAAGTCCTCCTTCTTGCTGAGGAATTTGCTCAGGTTGTTGTCAATGCCCCAGAAGAGGCAGGCAGTCACTATCAACACGTTGCCGAAGAGGCTTTCAGTCAAAGTCAGCCTGCTGAATTCGGCGTTTGTGGCCAGAAACAGCGCTCCAATCGCCAGCAACAATACGCCTATCCAATCTTTCTTGCTTGCATGCTCTCTCAGGAACACGAAGGCTATGAGAACGGTGAACAGTGATTCGGCGTTTTGCAGCAGCGAGGCGTTTATGGCTGTGGTCTGGTTGAGGCCGTTCAGGAACAGGTAGGGCGCTATCGTTGAGCCTGAAAGAACGACCAGCGCAAGTGCTGCGAAGTCTCTTCTCCCGACTCCCTTCTCGGTCCTCGTCGATGTTTCGGTCAGAGACATGATTTTCTTGTGTAGTGGTGACAGTCGAACAAGCGAGAGGGATAGGCCTGCGAAAAGGTAGATCAGTCCCGCCACGACCGTCGGATGAGTCTTAGCCAGCACTATCTTGTTCAACGTGGCTCCCATGCCGAACAACAAGGCGGACGAAACCGCGCTCACATATCCCAAGCTGCGTCGCATCTTGGCAGATCCTTGCCTCAAGTTTGAATATGTAGCCTTGTCAAGTAGATTTATATTTGGTCGGTTTTCTAATGAAGACTGATGGTGGGTTGCCTATGAGCAAGTCTGTTGAGAATTTGAAGAGTGCTTTTGCTGGCGAGTCGCAGGCTAACAGGCGCTACTTAGCGTTTGCACGAAAGGCTGAGGAGGAGGGCTTTTCGCAGGTGGCGAAGCTTTTCAGGGCAGCCGCCGAGGCGGAAACCATCCACGCGCTGAACCACATAAGCGTAATGGGCGAAGTCAAATCCACGGCTGAAAACCTGGGCACGGCAATCTCAGGCGAGACTTTCGAGTTCAAAACAATGTATCCCGAGTACTTGGCTGTAGCCAAGAAGGAAGCGAACCAGCAGGCGACATGGAGCTTCAACGTAGCCAACAAGGTCGAGCAGATACACGCAGGCCTATTCGCAACGGCGGCGGAGGCGCTGAAAAGCGGCAAACAGCCACCAAGCACAGACTACTACGTGTGTGGCGTGTGCGGAAACACCGTTGAAGGCGAAGCGCCTGAAAAGTGCCCGATCTGCGGAGCGCCAAAGGCCAAGTTCTTCAAAGCGGCCTAAACCTCCACCTTCTTTTCAACAGGCGACCATGGCCTACGCACAAGACTCTTTCGCAACAGACATGTTTACAAGATTTTTATAGTCCGCCGTTACTCCTAGCCTTGTTGATTACATGTTCAACGCCGAAAAATTCATCGACGAAACCGTCAACCAGCTGAAGGCCAAGATCAAAGGAAACGCGGTCATCGGGATTTCTGGCGGCGTTGACTCCACCACGGCAGCGATCCTCGTCCACAGGGCCATTGGCGAGCGTCTGCGTTGCGTTCTGGTTGACACGGGCTACATGCGTAAGAACGAGATTGAGAACAACGCTGCCATGCTCAGAAGGCTGAGCCTGATCGTTCTCGTCATTGACGCCAAGGAGCGGTTCTATGCCAAACTCAAAGGCATAATTGACCCTGAAAGCAAGAGGAAGATCATCGGTGAATTGTTCATTCGCGTTTTTGAGGAGGTCGCGCGCAAGGAGAACGCGCACTATTTCGTGCAGGGCACTATTGCGCCTGACTGGATTGAAAGCGGCGGCGGACTAAGGGACACGATCAAGTCTCATCACAACGTCGGAGGCCTGCCTGAAAAGATCGAGTTCGAAATCGTGGAGCCGCTGCGCGATCTGTACAAAGACGAAGTACGTATCGTAGGCCAGAAGCTGGACCTGCCTCCTGAGGTTTACGGGCGGCAGCCGTTCCCAGGCCCCGGGCTTGCAGTGCGCATACTGGGCGAGGCCACGCCTGAGAACACGCGAGTCGTGCGCGAAGCCTGCGTGATCGTTGAAGAGGAAATCGAAAGAGCAGTGAAAGCGCGTGAGATGACTCGGCCTTGGCAGTACTTCGCAGTGCTGTTGCCTGTCAAGACCGTGGGTGTCCACGGCGACGTGAGGGCCTACGGGCATATCGTGGCTGTCCGCGCAGTTGAAAGCTTGGACGGTATGAGTGCGGCCTACTCGAAGGTTCCGCAGACCGTGCTTGAACGCATCTCGGTGAGGGTTACGAACACGTTGAAGGATGAGGTTAGCAGGGTGGTTTTTGACATTACGAACAAGCCTCCGGGGACCATCGAGTATGAATAAGCCTGTCAAGGTCTACGTAGTTGACAACGGCGGCCAGTGGACGCACCGCATCTGGCGCGTCCTGCGCGAACTGGACTGCGACAGCAAGATAATCCCCAACACCACGCCCGTGGGCGAGATAGACGCTGACGGGCTGGTTTTGAGCGGCGGAGCGCCCCGCGTGGCGTGGGAATCGCCGAAGCTAGGCAACTGCACTGACTACTTCGACCATTTTCAAGGCCCTATACTGGGCATATGCGTAGGCATGCAGCTCATGGCCCTGCACTTCGGAGGCAAAGCTGGACCAGCTGAAATCCCGGAATACGGCCTCGCACACATGAAAATCATCGAACCAGACGGCCTGTTCAAAGGCATGCCAAATGAATTTTTCGTCTGGGAATCACACAACGACGAAGTCAAACAGGCACCAGACTTCACCGTGCTTGCGCTGTCGGACAACTGCAAAATCCAGGCCATCAAACACGAAAAAAGGCCTCTTTACGGTGTTCAATTCCATCCCGAAGTTAACAACACCCAAAACGGAGAACAAATCCTGAACAACTTCGTCAACGTCGCGAAGGCTAAGCGAGAAGAATGAAGGCCTGAAGGAGTTTCCTAGGCTTTTATCATGGTTAGGAGCATTTTGAACTTGCCTGCAGCTTTGAGTGCGTGTGGGTGGTTCGCGGGCATTATGATGATTTGGCCTGGCTTGACGCGGTGGGTTTTGCCTGATATGGTTATGTCGGCTTCGCCGTCGGTGACTTGCACCAGTGCGTCGTAGGGTGCGGTGTGTTCGCTGAGTCCTTGGCCTGCGTCGAACGCGAACATGGTCACGGTGCCTGCCTTCTTGTCGATGAGCGTTCGGCTGACCACGGAGGCTTCCTGATACTCGATAAGACTGTTCAGATCCGTGGCCTTCGTGGACGCTTTCTCCTCTTTTGGTCCCTTCTTCTTATCCATAACGCTATCACTTCTTGGGCACAATCTATGACCGGATTGCTTTTTTAGGATTTTCCCGAAGCCTCTTTTTTCTGGGAGAAGATGCAAGGCTCGCTTGGCGTGGGGCATTCCATGGCAGGATGATTCAGGCACTTCTTTTTCTTGGTCATTTGTGGTCGCTCGTCTGCATGTCCTTGGTGTTTATGGTTTGTTTCGTCTTATTTAAGGCGTGTAGAGCGCCTTTTTGTTGTTTGTGTGTCATGATTCTGGTTTCATAACCGATTTATCCCCAGTAGACTAATCTGGTTGGTTGAGGTTTACGTATGCGCAGGTCTAAGCTTGAAGCGTATGAGGCCATACTCGAAGTTCTGGTCAACGAGCCTCTCTCAGTCGAAAAAATCGCCTACGAAACGGACTTGGACTGCACGGTTCTCGTGGAGCGCTTGGACTACTTGTTGCAGAATGGTCTAGTCGAGCTGCGCCCGATAGGCAAGAAGGGCGGCTACGCGATCACCGAGCGAGGTGTCGCCGTGCTGAAGGCGCTCAACTTCCAGAAGTATCTGGCACGTATTGCGAACAAGCTTTCGCTGATTGACGAGGCGTTGCAGGTCATTTCGAAGCACAATCGTGACTCGGAAGAGAACACTGAAGGCTAAGCTGAGCCCTCTTTTTCTGCATCTCGCACGTTTTCGTCTTCTGTTTCCTAGTTTGTTCCCTCTAGAATTATATTGCATAACTCTTAAATGCCATTATCCCCTAGTAAGAGAACGCTATGCCACGGGGAGACTGGAAAGCTTGATCAACAGCTTCAAAAGCACCGTAGAAAAGATAAGAAGCTTGGAGACCGAACGCAAGAACCTCATACTCGAAATTGAGGAGCTCAGAAAGATGGCTGACTCCAAGGCCAAGGCTCTGGAAAGCGAGGTCAGCATGCTTCGAGAGGAAGTCAAATCACTCAGAGTGCTTCTGACAGGCGACGTCGAGCCAGAGGTTAGCCTCGGCGCGAAGAAAAAGAAATAGGCACAACTCTAAAAACCAGGGCTAACCAAACCCAGTAGCCGTATTTCGCCTTGCCTGCTTATTCCAGTCTTTTGATTATGTGACAACCGTACTTCGTCTTAACCGGGCCTGACGTCTGTCCCTTTTCAAGCGCGAAGGCACCAACCTCAAACTCCTTGACCATTTTTCCCCTGCCGAAGGTGCCGAGGTCGCCGCCCTTCTTTCCCGACGGGCACAATGAGACTTCCATGGCGATGTTTGCGAATTTCTCGCCCTTCTTCAGACGCTCCAGCACGGTCTTGGCTTCCTGTTCGGTCTTCACAAGAATGTGTGTGCAATGAACCTTGTCTGGCATGGACTAACCATACCTGCTTATCATTTATAACGTTTCCTTTCGCGTCAACGAATGCGTGTGCCTTTTGTGACGCAGCTGGGAAAATCTTTTATAACGTGCTCGACAAGGCTTTATTCGTTATCTTCAAGGAGAGTTCAAGCATGTTCATAGGCATGGATCATGTCGGTGTCGCTGTGAAGAGCCTAGATGAGGCTTTGAAGGTTTACCGCGACGTTTTGGGGTTCAAGCTTGAAGGCATTCACGTTCTGACTGAGCGAAAGGTGAAAGTGGCCTTCCTCTCAACTGAAGGCCAAACCAACATCGAGCTTCTCGAACCACTCAGTAGCGAAAGCACTATCGCCAAGTTTCTTGAAACCCGAGGCGAAGGCATCCACCACTTCGCCATGAAGGTCAAGAACATCGAAGCCACGCTAGCAGAGTACAAGAAGAAAGGCGTGACGTTGATTGATGAGACGCCGAAGGCCGGCGCCGAAGGGGCCAGAATCGCCTTTGTGCATCCGAAGAGCACGCGAGGCGTCTTGCTGGAGCTTTGTGAAAGGCCATAGCGGCTGAGCGTGCGTGCCGGCAAAGATCAGTGTGGACAAGCTTCAAGAAGGCCTGCTAACCAAACGGCTAGGCAAACGCATATTCTACACGCGCGAAGTTGGCTCGACTAACGAGTGGGCCAAGGAACTGGCTAAGCTGGGTGCTGAGGAAGGGACGGTTGCCGTGGCAGAGACTCAGACGGCTGGCCGTGGAAGGCTTGGTAGAGAGTGGCTTTCGCCGGAAGGAGGCTTGTGGTTCTCAGTCGTCCTCAGGCCCAAACTGCGCGTTTCGGAGGCGGTTGGGCTTGTGTTTGCGGCTAGCTTGGCGGTGGCTGAGGTTCTGCACGAAGCGTACGGTCTTGCGGTGGAAACTGAGTGGCCCAACGACGTGTTGGTGCGTGGGAGGAAGATCTGCGGGATACTATGTGAGATGAGCACAACAAGCGAGGCAGTCAACTTTGTGGTGGTCGGCGCCGGCGTCAACGTGAATCTTGACGTGAGGAGTGTTCTGCCACGGTCTCTGCAGAGCGTCGCAACTTCGGTTCAGAACGAGCTTGGAAAGAAGGTTCGGCTTGAGGGACTACTTAGGTTCATGCTTGAAAAGCTGGAAACCGTCTACGATCTGTATGTGAAAGAAGGGGTTGTGCCAGTGCTGGAAAAATGGAAGAAGTACGCTCGCTTTATTGGTCAAACGGTGCGAGTTGCGAGTGGGAATGAGAGGGTGTGCGGCTTGGTTTTTGATGTTGACTCTGAAGGCGCGCTGGTTCTCAAGCTTGAAAATGGAACGCTTAGGCGCTTTCTTGTTGGGGATGTGTCTTTGGAGCAAAAGCAATAGAGGCATAAACTTCAGTTTGAAAGAGGAACGATTGGAATCAAGCTTTAAGTGTTGAGGTTTTCAGATACAATAATATGGACAAGAAGAGATCGCTGCTAATCGCGGTTCTGCTAGTTCTCCTCATTTGCGTGTCTTTTGGCGTTTATTACTACCTGCAGTTGCAGGATATGGTCAGGCCTTCTTGGTTGGCTTTAGGTGCCTACGTGAAATATGCTCAGGTCTTCCAATGGGACGAAAGTAACAGAACGGAATACATGACTTGGAACCTGACTATGGTGAGCGATGCTTCCGTGGATATGCACTTGCTTTCTCACGGGGTGAACTTGACGGGCGGCAACGTTGTGATAGTGTCTGGCGAGGCTGACTGGACGATAAACGCGTATACTCGCGAAATAACCCGTTCATCAGAAGCGAACTATGTTGGCAAGAAGTGTCCATTCTGGATTCGTGAAAACGCGAAAGCAGGTTCCACCGTGGACATACTGTATGGCGTTGGCACGATCGGCGAAAGTGAATCTGTTGACGTTCTTGGGAGGCAGAGGGACTGCTGGGTTCTGGAATACAATTGGCCTACGTCGAGCATGAAACGCTGGTATGACAAGCCAACTGGCCTATGCCTCAAAATCCAAGTAACCATACACAAGCAAGACACAACCATAACCGCTACTGAAACCGCCGTACTCACCAACATAAAACTGAAACCATGACGTTCCCGCTGCATCGAGGAAAGCTCGAGGTCGTGTCCAGGCGCAATCATCCATAGTACCATATGGAATAACTCGTGAACGATTCTTCCGAGTCCTGGCTCGGTTGAACATACAAGGTGTAGACGCCTCGACCATGCGTGGCGAAGGCAGGTGAAAGATCGAACAGTGCTTGAAATGCTTGTTCAGTCTGAAGCCAAGTTTGCGCCGCTATTGTGATGCCTTCTGTTGATTCATAACCCGCAGGCAGAGCCATTCCAACAAAATCACCCATACCACAGCTGCCAGAGTATATTGGTAGTCGCAATTGCGCTGACGTTAGATTGGTCGGCAGATTGTCATAGAATATATTGACTGATTGAACAGTTGGCTGTCTATGCTTGAAGGCCCCAATGATCGTGGTCTGATCGCTTCTTGAGACGTTCATCTTCGACCATTCGATGTAGTCATTCTCGAAGTCCTGAACGAGATATAGATTGTTGCGATCGGATGCTATTCCTATGCTCACCTTGTTGTGAAATGCGTTAAGTATGTTCTTCTTGTGGCCCCATCCAGAACTCGAGTCGTTGTGCACCATTTGCCACTCCAAATCCCTTATTGCTTCTCCCAGATCGAAAGAAGCACTACTATAGTACCACGCTATGTTCTCTGCAACTGAACCTCGTCCGCCAGTCAATGTATATCTCATGTACGGTTTGTAACCCTGCGTATCCCAATGGCTAAGGTAGTTATTCAGGAGCATGTCATCAGCGTGTCTTTGACCCGAGTCCACCAAACTGAGGCTCACGTTGGACAGATTGCCACTCTGTCTATCGAGGTTAATAAGAGACAAGGCGTGGTCTACTAATTCACCGTGGGTATGGGCTTGAGGCAGAGTTGTGCTTGTCGTCTTTTGGAGAATCTGCGATATAATTGGTGCATTCCAGATGACAACACCCAGAATCGTTATGATCGCCAAAACGGCCACAGCATTTCTAACGTAATGCATGTTTGCCTTAGTTTCAGTTTTCCTTCCGTAGCCTTCATCTTCGCGCCTTGCATC
>CAZUFK010000055.1:0-10434 GCA_964619695.1 uncultured Candidatus Bathyarchaeia archaeon | reverse complement strand
TACTTAAATATCCTTTATAAAAGGCTTATGTTGCCAGCGCATAGAAGCTTCCCGCGCATTCCCTTTTTTCTGTGAGCGCACACACTTTGTGCATAACGTGCGTGAAGAGACTCTAACGAAAAATGCCTAGCGCGTGCTAGAGATGCTGTTAGCGCGCGCCTTCTAGTTGGCATGCGCCCAAAAGCTAAAAGGCAAGTGTTCAGAGAGAGTGAAATGTGATTTGGATGCCTATGGCATATGTGTTGATAAGTACAGAGGAATTCGACCCGCAGTTGATGAAAGCATTGATGGAGATCAAGGGAGTTGAGGAAGCTTATCCCCTCTATGGCGTCTATGACATCATTGTAAGAACAAGAGCGGAAACTATGGATAAGCTTAAGGAAACACATGACAAGATAAGGAAATTGAAGAAAGTCAGACAAACACTAACAATGATTGCGCACGAAGGGTAGGTAACAGTTACCTTTTTCTCCTTTTGACGCACGTCACGTTCCACTTCCTTGATACTAGCGCGCAATAGAGAGTCTGTTCTTATCTGATTTTGCTTAGCCCGCGTTTCTTCTTTCTCTCTTCATATTCCTCTTGAGTCATGGGCAATCCTTTTTCCCTTGCTAGTTGCTCCCACCTAGCTTCGTCTCTTTCAATCTCGTTCGCTACTTCCTCGATAGTCTTCTTTGGCTGGGATCTTTCGTCTTCATGGTCTTCGGTAATCAAATCCAAGACTTTCTTGAGGTGTTCTGGCGTGTCGAAACTGCTCACAAAATCCACTAAAGGCTGTATCTTAGCCATTGCTTCTCTCGTCTTGAGCGAAAGCTTTAGACTATTCGAGCTTAGTGCTCACCTGTTGTATAATCTCTGGTCACATCTATATATATAGGGGGTTGAAACTTTTCCTGAGCGCGACACAGGCGCTCATTGTTTGCGTTTGCGTGGTATGTGTAGCTCTAGCAGTCCTTTCTTGAACTTGATCTTCATGTCATCCATCTTCACAGGCACAGGAACCCGTGTATGGCAATGGAATCTTTGAAACTCGCCCTTATGATGAGTCACACCGAACTCCTTGAAATGCACTGTCCGCTTCATCTTCGCCGAAATCTCCAAAGTCTCCTCATCCAGAGGCTTAACCTGCAAGCTGCTCTCCACCGTAAGCGGCAAGTCCACAGTTACTACAACCTCTGTCGACGTCACCTTCATGTCCTTAAGCGGCTCCATCGTGCCCGCCTTCAAGTTCCAGCTCGGCCTCTCAAAGAACGTCTCTCGCCAACGCTCAAACTCCCTCCCCAAATCCTCAAAATAGCTATCCACAACATCCCTGACCGGACGTTTCTTTCTAATTGCCATTTTCTCTTCCTCCTTAGGAGACGTACATTGGAAGGTCCAGCTCCTGAGCCTTCTTCATCTTGGACATTTCCTGCTGCGTCCGCTGCATCACGTCCCTAGCCTTCAATCGAATCTCTTCGCCCTTCTCCAGAAGCTTCGCCACATCCACCTTGATCCCCGTAACCGTGGCCAATCCTTTCAGCACCTCAGCTCCTGCCTCCGGATCAGGATAGTTAAAGAAACACTGAGACATCAACGTAAGCGCAGGCAACCCTATCTTCGCACACTTCTGCAGCATAACCGCTTGCGGACCAACCATGTAGCCCTCAGCCAACACCTCTATCCCCTTATCCTGAGCCATCTTCAACATCTCTGGCGTCGAGGCAGCAGCGAAAACCTTCAACTCCTTCAAGTCCTGCCTGTCCTGAACTGGAATACCACTCAGAGAAATCATCATCCTGACTTTCTTGCTCTTCCCCCAATCAATCAAAGCATCCATCACTGGGTAGATGAGCTCCGCAGGCATAGCCGTCTCCGAAACCGCCAACAGTATCTTATCATTGCCGAAGACTCTGATCGGCGAATGCGGCAGACCTTCATGCAAAACGATAAGCGGAGGCAACAATCCAGAATCCAAATACGCCACCTCCGAAAGCTTCAGCTCAGAAACCAAATGCTCCGCTGCAATCACACCTACCAACCCAACATCTGGAAACCCAAAAAGCATCAATGCGCCTGACGGAACACTCGTTCTCTCAATAATGTCAATCTGCTCGTTCAAGTATAACCCTCAAGAATCCTAATGGCGCGCAAAAGGTAAAAAAAGCTATCGCACGGCTACCTACCTAGCGGAATACATATTTAAGGACGCATGGAATTCTAAGTCAGGAGAAAATCATGGCTCTGGAACGTTTAGGCTCCTCGCTATACGATGCGCTAAAGAAGGTCTTCAAAGCCCCAATCATCGACGAAGCCGCAGTCAAAGAGCTTGTCCGCGACATACAACGCGCCCTACTTCAAGCCGACGTAAACGTCCAACTAGTCCTCGAAATCAGCAAACGCATAGAGGATCGTAGCATCAAGGAGAACGTGCCTCAAGGCGTCTCAAGACACGAGCACATCATAAAAGTCGTCTACGAAGAAATGACACGCTTCCTCGGCGACAAAGTCGTCCCACTGAAAGTTGAGCCAGGCAAGAGAACAGTGATAATGCTCGTAGGCATCCAAGGCTCAGGCAAAACAACTGCCGCTGCCAAGCTTTCGCGGTATTTCCAGAAGCGAGGCTTGAAGCCTGCGCTGGTCTGCGTGGACACCTTCAGACCCGGAGCTTTCGCACAGCTGCAGCAACTCGCCAACAGGATGAACGTGCCCATCTACGGCGATCCGAAAGGCAAAGACCCAGTCAAAGTAGCCTCCGAAGGCCTGAAACAGTTCACCGAAAAAGACATAGTCATCGTCGACACCTCAGGCCGCCACAAAGAAGAGCACGAACTGATCAAAGAAATGAAAATGCTCGAAAAGAGCATCAAACCCGACGAGGTCATGCTTGTCATAGACGGCACAATTGGCCAGCAAGCCACTGCACAAGCAAAGGCCTTCCACGAGGCAACCCCCATCGGCTCAATCCTCGTCACCAAACTCGACGGCTCAGCCCGAGGTGGAGGAGCACTTTCCGCCGTAGCCGCCACAGGCGCACCGATCAAATTCATCGGCACAGGCGAAAAAACCGAAGACATCGAAGCCTTCGTGCCCTCGCGCTTCGTCGGCAGACTCCTAGGCATGGGCGACCTCGAAACCCTGATCGAAAAAGTCCACGAAGCCGAAATAAAGGTTCCAGAGAAAAAAGCCAAAGCCATCATCAGCGGCAAATTTACGCTAACCGACATGTACGACCAATTTGAGGCCATGAAGGGAATGGGCACGTTCAAGAAGCTCTTGAGCATGATCCCAGGCGCTTCCTACAAGATACCTGAGGACATGCTCAACGCCGCTGAAGGCCGACTGGAAAAATGGCGCGTCATGATCCAATCCATGACGCCAGAAGAGAAGGATAACCCGAAAATCTTCAACTCTTCAAGAATGAAGCGCGTGGCTAGAGGTTCAGGCACAACCGAAAAAGAAGTCAAAGAACTCCTGAAACAGTACGTCATGATGCGTCGAATGCTGAAAACATTTCGCAGAAAGAAGAAACTGCCCTTCCTAGGAAAAGGCATGCCACTGGGCATCGGGTAAGTGCCCTGCCAGCCCAGAAGGATCACGACATGGACGTTCTCGAAAAAGCCCTGCGAATGGTTGAAAAACACCCACTATGCAACCACTGCCTAGGAAGACAATTCGCCTTACTCGGCCACGGCATGGGAAACGACGAAAGAGGCAAAGCAATAAAAACAATACTACTATTCAACGCCCAAACGCAAGCCTTTTCTAAGAACAACGAAGGTATAAGAACCCTCAAAACCCTAGCCACAAACGGCTTCTCGGAAACCGCAAAAGACATGCTGCGCAAAGCAAAGAAACGCCTAGCGGCCACAAGCAATCTCAAGAAATGCTACTTGTGCGAGGGCAAGATAACCGAAACTGCAGGCTTTGCCGACAAGGCGCTTGAGCTTCTCAAGGACTATGAATACTCCAGCTTCCTCGTAGGCATCGAATTGCCAGTAGCGGTGGCTGAACGCGAGGACGAGTTCAAGGCCGAGTTCGAAGTGACGTACGGAGAGAACATGCGCAACGAATTCGGCAGACTCGTAGGAAAAGCCATAGCTGAACGTAACGGCAAAGAGGTCGAATTCAAGAGGCCTGAAATCGTTGCGCTCGTCAACCCCTTCGCAGACAAAGTGTGGCTTCAAGTGAACCCACTGTTCGTGGCAGGCCGCTATACGAAGCTTGTCAGAGACATACCACAGTCCAAATGGTTCTGCTCCAAGTGCCGAGGAAGAGGCTGCAAAGACTGCAACTGGACAGGCAAAATGTATCCTGAATCTGTAGAGGAAATCGTGGAAAAGCCCTTCCTGGATGCCACAGAAGGCCTGAAAGGCTCGTTTCACGCCTCAGGAAGAGAAGACATCGACGCCCGCATGCTGGGCAACGGCAGACCCTTCGTAATCGAAATCACAGGACCGAAGAAGCGTTTCTTGAACCTGAAGAAGATGGAGAAGGCCGTGAACGCTTTCGGCAAAGACAAGGTTCAGGTCTCCGACCTGCAGCTCGCCGACAAAGACTCAGTCAGAAAGCTGAAGAAAGATGAGTCCAAGCAGAAGGAGTATCTTGTGACGGTTGAGTTTGAGAGCAAAGTCACGGCCAAGGATCTGCGCCTGCTGGAAGAGAAGCTGTCAAACACGCTGATCAGCCAGAAAACTCCCATTCGCGTTATGCATAGACGTGCAGATTTGACGCGGGAAAAGTACATATACGACGTTAAAGTTAAGAAGTTGTCGTCTCATAAGGCTGAAATGAAAATACGATGCGCCGGAGGACTCTACGTTAAGGAATTGGTGAGCGGAGATGAAGGAAGAACCACACCAAGCGTCACGCAACTTCTCAACAACAAAGCGAAGCCTATGAAGCTTGACGTTTTGAACATAATTATGGGAGATTAACAAGAGGTGGAAAAGTGAAGAAGTCGAAAGGTTATCGCTCAGGAGCACGTAGCCTCCTCACGAAAGAACCCAGAGAGCGAGGCAAGATGCGCCTCAGCAAGCTGCTGCAAGAGTACCAGCCTGGAACCAGTGTGGTCGTCATGATCGACTCGAGCGTCCAGAAAGGAATGCCTCACAAACGCTACCACGGCAAAGTCGGCACAATAATCAACAAGCGCGGACGAAGCTACGTCCTCAGAGTTCCCCAAGGCAACGCCATAAAAGAAATAATCGTCAGACCTGAACACCTGGAACCGTACAAGAGTGACTAGAAATGGCGAAAAAAAGCGCAGATGAAACCAAGCTCACACTCCCCCAAGTCAGAAAAGCACTCGAATCTATGGGTGAAGAAAACCTTGACCAGTTCCAGCGTCGCACATTCGACTACGTGTCGAAATTCTCCAAGGTAGACGCTGAGGCGGCTGAGAAACTGGTGCAGAGGCTCGTGGCTGAATTCGGTCTAGATGAAGATGAGGCGGTTCAGATACTCAACTGCATGCCGAAAACCGTTGACGAACTGAGGGTCTTCCTTGCAGGCGGCCGCAAGATTATAGAAACCTCAAAGTTACAAGCCATAGTTGCTCTTCTAGAAGAAAATCGCAAGCTAAAATAGAGCGGTTTAGGCGCACTGTTTTTTAAGCAACAAGTAGGTAATAATAGGGTCGATTATGACGATGATGGAGAAGCGCTACGAGGAGTACGCCTACGTATTGGACTTTCTGCCCCACGGCCGCCCGGGAGTACGCGTGTCAGGAAGGGCAGGATACCGAGCGGGAGCTCTAGTCCAACTGATAGGCGAAGAATTCTTCACCCTTCTAGAAGCGCTAATCAAAGAAGGTGCCTTGCTGAAACCCAACGACCGCGTGTACGTTGGAAAAGACGCCCGCGAAGAGGTTACCTACATAATAGGCCGCATAGGATACGACGAGCTTACCGTGGCGGCAAAGAATGAGCTTACAGCCGTGATAAGTCGAATCGTGTTGAATCGAGAGGAATGGTTCATCGACTTCTTCAACAATGCACGCGCGGTGACGCCTAGAATGCATGCGCTGGAACTGATTCCTGGGATTGGCAAGAAGTACATGTGGCAGGTCATAAACACGCGTGAAAGGAAAACCTTCGAGAATTTTGATGATCTGCAGAAGCGCACGGAGATCCCGAATCCTGTGAAGCTGATTACGAAGAGGATTATGGAGGAGCTGTCAGGCGACAGCAAATACCGCCTGTTCACACGCGCTCAATAGCATAAGCGAACTGTTTCTGGGGTAACATGAGCCTCCTAGAAGAAACGAAGCAACTACTTCGAGCACATCGAATCTCACCGAACAAGCTTCTCGGGCAGAATTTCACCATCGAAAGCTCGATTCTTGAACGCGTGGTTGACTGTGCCTCGCTCATCAATGGTGATGTGGTGCTGGACATCGGTGCAGGCTTCGGCTTCTTGACGCGGCTTCTTGCAGGCAGATGCAGGCGCGTTGTGGCGGTCGAAGCTGACGAGGCGGTTGCAGGCGTCTTGCGTGAACAGCTGGCTGGCATTGACAACGTCGAAGTCATCAGAGGCAACGTGCTCAAAACAGAGCTGCCGGCCTTCAGCAAGGTGGTTTCGATTCCGCCCTACCAAATCTCTTCGAAACTGGTTATGTGGCTTTTCAAGAAACACTTCAACCAGGCGATCCTCGTTTTTCAGAAGGAGTTCGCGAATCGTCTGGTGGCCTCAGTAGGCAGCGACGACTATGGCTGGCTGAGTGTCTGGGCCTACTACTACTCCGAGACCGAGCTTCTCGACAAAGTCCCAAAATGGATGTTTTACCCTGAACCACAGGTGGACTCAGTTGTCATACGCCTGACGCCCAAAGAACCTAAGCCCTTCGCGGTAAAGAATGAGGAGCAATTTGCGACGTTCGCACAGTCACTTTTCACGAATCGCAACAGGAAGGTCAGGAATGCCGTCTTGCCATTCCTGCGAGGCGTACTGGGCATGAGCAAGGAGGATGCATGCAGGCGTGCCGAGGGGTCGCCCTTCCGCGACAGGCGGCCGAGAGAACTGGCCCCAGAGGACATCGGAGAACTCGCAAATGCCCTCGTCAGCTAAGAAAGTATTCTTTGCAGATTACGTCTTCCACGTTGCTGAGGACGTCTACGAGCCTGCGGAAGACTCATTCTTCTTCGCCGAGAACCTCTGTGTCAAAGAGGGCGATTTTGTTCTTGATATGGGCACGGGTTGCGGTATTCTTGGCACACTTGTAGCAATGAAAGGTGCTCATACTGTTGCCGTTGACATCAGTCCTTTCGCTGTTCGTTGTGCGAAAGAGAATGCAGCACTAAACCATGTAACAGCGAGGCTTTCCATAGTGCAGGGAGACCTTTTTGCACCCATAAACCCTAGCGAGCAGTTTGATGCAGTGCTTTTCAATGCCCCTTATCTGCCTGTGGAGGATTCTGAGGGCAGCTCATGGCTTGAACAGGCGTGGGTGGGAGGCGCTTCCGGCAGAAAGGTGATCGACCGATTCATTGCCGAGGTTCCCAAGTACCTGAAACCAGAAGGCCTCGTTCTCCTAATGCAGTCTACGCTAAGCGGTGTTGAGAAGACTCTACGAAGGTTCAGTGCCAACGGTTTGGAAGGTCGCGTTGCGACGAAACGTGACCTGCCCTTTTTTGAGTCGCTAGTGCTCGTTGTTGCAGAGCACTGAGAATTAAATAGATAATCCGCACAATTCGATACTGTGAATGCTATGGGTAGAGTTGTGGCCTACTGCGGGATCGCTTGCTCTGACTGCCCAGTCCTGACTGCCACGCAGAAGAATAGCGATCAGGAAAGGCGAAGAGTAGCTGAGATGTTCACGAAGCAATATGGGAAAAAGTACAAGCCAGAAGACATCAATTGCGACGGTTGCGTGACCGATGGGACTCGCATCTTCAGCTATTGCGGCACCTGCAAAATCAGGAGATGCGCTAGAGAAAAGAGGGTTGAGAACTGTGCCTTCTGTTCAGTATACCCTTGCGAAGTGCTTTCGGAGCTCCTCAATGCCTATTCGAAGGCCAAGGACACGCTTGACGAAATCAGGCATCAGCGCAGCCTTACATAGAGCTTGATTAGTTAGTGAAGGGTTTTTCGAAGCCTGAGTTCGTCTCTTACCGGTAGGCCTCCTATGCCCATGATGAAACCTCCGTGCTTCTCGGCTATGACATCTGGTCTGATCTCATAGATTTGGAAGCCAAGTGCCTGATAGAAACCCAAGGCAGGCAAATCGTCATTGGAGGTCGAGACCAGCAGCCTCTTCTTTCTCAGCTTCTTGGCCTCAGTCTCTATCTTGGAGATTAGACTTCTGCCCATACCGGCATTCTGAAATTGGGGAAGTATGCCCAAGGCCACGATGATGATGGCGTCATCTGCCTCAGCAAAAGAGGCAAAACCAGCAACACCTCCATCAGCCTGCGCCACGTATGCGGGAAGATCGGCCACGTTGAACTTCTTGTCAAAGGCTAGCTGTTCCTCCTCTCCCCAAAATCTCTTGACCAGTTCGCGAATCTTTGCCTTTTCTCTTTCTGAAGACACTGTCGCAATTCTGAAATCGGTTTTCTTCTTCTTGAGGCAAGACGGACAGACAGTTCGCAGTCTTGCGTGCGTGCCACAGACTAGCTTCCCACATGCGCTACATCTGTAGACAGGTTCCTCGTTGCAGCGGCCACATTTCATCTGATTTTCTCCTTCTCTTTTGTTCTATTGAAAAAGTATATAACGTGAGAGTTTCGTATTGCTAGAAAAGCGTTGGAGGAGCCAAGTCTATGTGTGTGTTGGGTAAGGACAGGCTGAAGGAGCTTATCGACAATTGCAAGGTCATATACCCGTATGATTACAATTTGCTGGATGGCGACGGCTACATCATGACCGTCAGGGAGGAAACGACGCTGCATTATCTGGAGCACAAGAACCTGATTTCGCATGAGATTATCTTCGCTCCGCCGAACTTGGTGGCCCACTTGACTGCCAAGAGCAAATACGGACGTATGGGCCTGTCCTTTTTGAATGCGGCGAAGGTTCACAGCGGCTTCGTCGGCAGACTGGCTTTGGAGCTTGTGAACTTGAGCAATGACCGCCGTCCAATAACCATCAAGCGAGGCGACCCGTTTATGCATGTCGAGTTTGTCACGCGCGAAGGCGAGCCTGCACCATATAATGGCGAATACCAGTTCCAGTTCCTGTCGGACGACGAGATGCAGATGTACATCCCAATATTGAAGAAGGTTTTTCCGAACTACGATGAACTTGCGAAGGTGTGGTTCAAGAACAAGCGGTTGCAGTAACGCAGACTGGCTGTATTTACTGTTCTGATCGTGAAATCTGACCTTGAATTCATAAATTTATTCAATAGGCTCGGTCAACGATTTGTTTAAATACGCAAGTGGTTATGGTATGCAGAAGAGGGATAGCTATGCGTTCGAAGAATTACAGGGCCGTCAAGGGTCAAGCTTACACGAGGAAAGAGTTCACGAAAGGTTTTCCTCCGCCCAAGATTAGTAAGTTCATTATGGGCGATACGAAGGCCAAGTTTGAGTATGAGGGCAAGCTTATTGCGCTTGAGAGGGCTCAGATTCGCCACAGCGCCCTAGAAGCCGCCCGCGTGGCCACAAACCGGGGCCTCATGGAAAAACTCGTCAACAACTACTACCTACACGTTCACCCGTACCCGCACACCATTCTGCGCGAGAACAAGATGATTTTCGGCGCGCACGCCGACCGTCTGCAGGATGGCATGCGCAGGTCTTTCGGCAAGCCTAATGGGACTGCCGCACGCGTGAGGGCCAACCAGATCATAATCACCGTCAGAGTGAACAAGGACAGCGTCGAGCTTGCGAAGTCCTCTCTGAAGAACGGTGCTGCGAAGCTTCCTATCCCATGCAGAGTTGTTATTGAGAAGGTGCAGCCTGAGGCGTCGCAGGAGCAGGTGAAGCAAGTTGTCTGAAATGAAAACTGCCCTCGTTTTGTGGTTTGAGAATCTTAGGAAAACGGACATTCCTTCTGTGGGAGGCAAGAACGCTAATCTGGGGGAGATGATCAACGCGGGAATACCGGTTCCGCCTGGTTTCGCGATAACGGCTTTTTCCTACAAGAAGTTCATTGAGGAAACAGGCATATCAGGCAAGATTTACGAGGTCATAAAGGAAACAGTGACCAACGTTAACGATCCGAAGCAGTATGAGATAGCCTCCAAGCGCATCCGAGAGCTGATCGACTCTACGCCTATGCCGAAGGACATTGAGACGGCTGTTAGGACGGCGTATGAGGAGCTGTGCAGAAGGCTGAATTTGAAGGACGTGTTCGTAGCGGTGCGTTCGAGCGCCACGGCCGAGGATTTGGCTGACGCCTCGTTTGCAGGGCAGCAGGAAACGTTTCTCAACGTGCGAGGCATCAAGGAAGTCCTTGAAGCCACGGTCAAATGCTGGTCCAGCCTGTTCACGCCCAGAGCCATATTCTACC
>CAZUFK010000054.1:3655-10610 GCA_964619695.1 uncultured Candidatus Bathyarchaeia archaeon | reverse complement strand
GCAGAAAGTCATTGACTACTACATTGTCTAGGAGAATTGATGTAAGACATTCCTGCACGCGATGATTTCTGGATAAGCTGTAACTTCTCTGCACTCTGCTGTTTGAAGCACTTGCTACCAAGTTCAAGTGAGATGTGGGTATTTCCATTTTCTTTTTGATCTTAAGGCCTTCGACCTACATACGACAAAACTGCTCCAATTGGTATCGCCATAATAGAAGACTGTTTTCGTCTAGCGAAAAGCCCGCGTGCTTGGCAGATCCGTATTCAATTGGGCCTATACCGCAAAGGGTTTAGGCTTCTATCGTTCCCATACCCAAACGGGTTCAAGTCCTGTGATGGGGCTGCCCGGATTTGAACCGGGGTCACGAACGCCCGAGGCTCATAGCCTGAACCAAGCTAGCCGACAGCCCCTTCTTGCTGATGCTTATTCAATCAGGGCGACAAAAATAAAGTGTTTCCTCAAGCTTTAAACTCTTACCTACTGTTAGTACTGTTGCGCTTGGAGGAGGCTGCGGTTAGGCTTGTCTGTTCCGCAACGTGCGCGGGGAGTCAAAGTGCTTAAGGCTGTTTCGTCACCTATCCGGCTGCAGATTTTGAATTTGCTGTTTGACAGGGGGCTTCTTTCGTACAGTGAGCTTATGAGTGCTTTGAAGATGAATCCGAGCAGGGACGCGGGAAGGTTTGCGTATCACCTAAAGTTTCTGCTTAGGGCGGATTTGATTGAGGCAGATGTCGAGGCGAGAAAGTACTGCCTGACTGACTTGGGCAAGATGGTTATCGACGTGGCGGACAGGGTTGAGAAGAAGGCCTCGAAACCGAAAGGCATGCTCGTGCGAACCAGCCGATCAGCGCTGGAAGAGTTCGACGCAACCAAAATCGCGAGTTCCCTCATGAAGGAGGCGAAGGTGCCTGCTGAGCTGGCTCAGAAAGTGGCTAAGGAAGCGGAAAAACAGCTGCTCAAATCCAGAACCAAGTACGTTACAGCACCGCTGGTAAGGGAGGTTGTCAACGCGATTCTGATCGAGAAAGGTCTGGAGGAGCACAGGCACAAACTCACGCGTCTCGGACTGCCTGTTCACGAAGTTGCCGGCCTCATAGAGGCAAGAAGCAAGACGTTCCAAGGCTCAGCCTCGATAGTTGAAACAGCTGGAGAAACCGTACTCAAGGAATACACGCTGCTGAACGTTTTTCCGAGAGACATCGCGGATGCTCACCTTTCAGGCGCGTTACACATCAGCGGCTTAAGCTCGTGGGTTTTGAAGCCGAACGAGGTGATGCATGACCTACGGTTTCTCCTTCAGCACGGCCTAGACCTCGAAAAGGCAAATGCCCTTCATGCTTCTAACGCCACGCCGCAGAATCTGGAATCTGCACTTTCAGCGGCATTCAACGTCCTCCTTTACTCTGCAAAGGAGACAAGCGAAACGCAAACGCTTGACTACTTCAACATTTTTCTGGCCCCCTTCACGAGAGGATTGGAGCCTTCAAGGGTGAAGGAGGCTTTGCGAGCGTTCATTTCAAACGTGAGCCGGCACGTCCCGCTTTCGCTGGGTCTAGAGCTCACAATTCCTGACTTCGTGGCCCAGCTTCCATTCAGAGCCTCTGGAAAGCCTGCGGGCACCTACGGAGACTATTCTGACGAGAGCCAGTTGCTGGCCTCGCTGGCTGTCGAAGTGTTTGCCGAAGAAAGCGAGATCAGGCCACTCTTCAATCCAGAGATCATCATCAAGCTACGCTCTGAATCTTTTGCAGATGAGAGAGCAAGGGCGATATTGCTGAAGGCACATAATCTGGCCTCAGCGAAGGGCTTGCTCTATTTTGCTAATCTTTTTGGAGATGATCAAAGGCAGTCTTCCTTCTCTGCTTCTGGCTTCAGACTGAAAGCTGACCTGAGTGGCGACTGGGAGATCGACACCGTGCGTACTGGCTGTCTAGGGTGCGTTACGGTTAATCTGCCGAGGACGGTGTACGATTCCGGGAGGGAAAAGGTGAAGCTCCTTGAGGTTCTGCAGGAAAGGCTGGAGATGGCCATTCGGGCTTTGGACATCAAGTACCGGGCGCTCAAGCAGTCTGGCTGGGGTTTGCTTCCGTTCCTGATGCAGGATGTGGACGGCGATCAGTATCTGAGGCTTGAGGGCTGCTCGTGGGTGGTGAATCTGGCCGGCTTCGACGAGGCAATAGAAGCCTTCTGTGGGAAGGACCTGCATTCGGACGAAGGGGCCTTGAGCTTCGCCGAGGAAGTCATGCAGGCCACGGTTGCGTACACTCAGAAAACGGGGAGAAGACGCGGAAGGCGCCTGATCACAGCGGTTCTGCCCAGTCCTGAAGCCTCTGAAAGGCTCGCCAGACTGGACATTGAAAGGTTCGGCATCGGGAAAGTCCGCTTTTCAGGGACTAGAGAAAGGCCGTTCTACTCGACGGTCAGCAGGCTGGCTGTCAAAGGAGGCGAGCTCGCTTCGGACGCCGTTGGGGTGGGCAAGAGGCTGCATGACCTGTATTCTGGCGGAGGCCTGACTGCTGTAGATGTCGGCGAAACCGAGCAGAAGCCAGACGAGCTTCTGTCTTTGACAATGCGAATTGTCGAGGATAGCGGCGTCGAGTTCTTCACCTATGATCGGAAGCTGACCTACTGCGTTAACTGCAGGGGAAGTTGGTCTGGCTTGTTGCACAAGTGTCCCTCTTGCGGAGGGGTGAGCGCTTTGGTTTTCTATGATCGTTTTGCGTCTCTGTGAGTTTGAGGTTATCTTGTGGCGCCGAGTATCAAGGCCAGTAGTGCCATTCTGACGACTATACCGTTCCGTACTTGCTGGAAGTACCGCGCGTATTGCGTGTTGTCTACTTCGGGTGCGATTTCGTCTACTCTTGGTAGTGGGTGGAGGATTATGAGGTCTTTTTTTGCTTCTTTGAGGGCTTCGAGGTCTATCTTGTAGGAGCCTTTGACCTTCACGTATTCTGCGGGGTCGGGGAAGCGTTCTTTCTGTATCCGCGTGACGTATAGGACGTCTACGGTCGGGATGATCTTTTCAAGGTTTGTCTTTTCGGTTACTGGGATTTTGTCTTTTATGGTTTGGAGGACTTCGCGGCGCATTCTCAGCGTTTCAGGCGAGATTAGGAATAGCTCGATGTCGTACAGGGAAAGCGCGTAGGCCAGTGAGTGGACGGTTCTGCCGTATCTGAGGTCGCCCACGAGGGCTATCTTGAGGCCGCCAATCTTGCCCTTCTCCTTCTTCATCGTATACAAGTCCAGAAGGGCCTGCGTCGGATGCTCTTCAGCGCCGCTGCCAGCGTTGATGATGGGGACTTTCGCGAATTCAGCCGCAAGCCTTGCAGCGCCTTCAAGCGGGTGCCTTATGGCTATCACGTCTGCATAGCTTTCCACCGTGCGCACGGTGTCGGCGAGGTTTTCGCCCTTCTTTACTGAGGCCATTTCGGCTTCAGCGAAGCCTATCGTGGATCCGCCCAGCTTGTGCATGGCAGCTTCGAAGCTGAGGCGCGTGCGCGTGCTCGCCTCGAAAAACAGTGTGGCAAGAATTTTTCCCTTGAGCATGTCCGAGCCTTTCTCAGCCAGTGGCTCCATGCTCTTGGCGATCTTGAAGACGTGATTGATGTCCTCAAGCGTAAAATCCTTAATCGAGATTATGTCTCTGTCTTTGAACTCCACGCTCTTACCCAGACCAACAACTCTGCACATCTACTAAATAACTTTTTAACCAGCCACGGAAAGCGCGTTCGATGGGGGTGGTTAAAGTTTTTTATCTGTGTTAGGCGTATAAGCGTCTCTTTAGAAGGCGATTTTCACATGAGCGAAACGGAGTTGCGTGTTTCCAAGATAAAGGATGGCACGGTTATCGATCATATTACAGCTGGTCACGCGTTGGATGTTGTGAAGATTCTGGGCATTACAGGCCGTGATAGGGGGCCTATCACGATTGCGATTAACGTGCCTAGCAAGCGTTTCAAGGTTAAAGACATCGTCAAGATCGAGGGCAGGGAGCTTAACCCGCAGGAGGTGCACAAGATCGCGCTGTTGGCGCCGCACGCGTGCATCAACATTATTCGCGATTACAAGGTGGTGCGGAAGCAGGAGGTCAAATTGCCGAAGGCTATTGACGACATCATCAAGTGCGCTAATCCTGCGTGCATAAGCAACAGCAATGAGCCTGTGAAGGCGAGGTTCTATGTGGATTGTGATGAGCCGTTGCTGCTGAAGTGCCATTACTGCGGGTACATTATCGAGAAGAAGGACGTGTTACTGCAGTTCTAGGCTTGATGCTGGAGTATTCGGAAACCGAGGGAATGCTTATATCGTAATACACAATATTCTTTATGTTGATATGTCGGCGACAAGACATATCGTATACCTGTACAACACAACTACGCATGGTGAGAATCATGATAGAAATAATCGCGCCCGCCCTCTGGGCATGTTTCACGGCATATCTCATTTGGTATTTTACGAAGGCAAAGAACTACGCTCCGATAACGCCCAACGATGCGAGGATACTTTGGAAGATTCACAGGCAAAGCATTCACTGCGACGCGAAGAAATGGCAGGTAGTGAGGCGCGGAGGCAAGATCGTCGGCTTCCAGTGCGACTGTGGGTATCGCCACGTTGAGAAACGCCCAATAGTTGGTGGCTTGCCCGCGCCTCGCGAAAGCCAGATCGATGTGTCCGATAGGATAAGCGGATTGCCACGCCCAGCTGGAGCTCGGCGAGACTAGACGCCTGGAACAAAGCCTCTTCAGGCCTTCGAAATCAGGATTGTTACTGTTTCGAGGCTATCTCGCTTATCATCATTATGGCTGTCTTGTGCCTTTGTTCATCCTCAGCTATCCATTCCAAAATCTTGCCTAGGCCGCCTATGTCCATCTTGCGTTGCCTTACCATGAGCTCGAGGGTCTTGGAATAGCGCGCGCTACACACTAACGTTTTTGAAAACAGAATATTGATTACAATAAAGCGAAAGTCAAAATCCAAGCCGGACTATGAATCATCCGAAAACCGAGTCTGGCTTCGAACCCTCCAGCATTTCCTTGAGATAACGCACAAGCACCTCAAAGTAATCCTTCTTCAACGCACGCGCACCCTTTCCTATTCCTGGGCATTCATCGGTCGGAAGGAACTCACCTGTGCCGAAGCTTACGGGTTTGAGTTCGAAGGGGTAGAACCTGCAAATCACAGGCCTGCACTCATAAATCGTGCAGAGATTGTCCTTAAGAAAAACACATCTTCCGCCATCAGGCGTCTTCTTCATCTCGTAAGCATATGGCTCATGTGCTTCGATCTTGGTTGCAAACTCCTTAACAGGTTTGGAGGTCGTTTTCGCGATGCGCTGAGTCTCCTGTTTCAGCATAAGAATGTGCCTAACATGTAGACTTGTGTCTCCGCAACACGCAGCGCATCTCAGGCATTTGAAGCGAACATCGTGCGGATACTTGAAGCCCACTTTGCATCACGGTCAGACGTTCTATGCTAGATGATGAAGATAAGCACTCGGTTGGGCCCAGTTCATCGGCGAGACAAAGACGTGTGGCCTAAGCAACAGTCGGTCTCTGCGGGCCATTGGGGTTTCTGTCGACTCTACTCAGGCTTGCTAGAGGGCTCACGACTTTTCTAGGGAATCTAGGGCTTTCTTGAAATGCCTGTTCAGTATCTCCACGTAGGCTTCCAGCGGGACTAGTTCGCGGCTTACTGTGCTGATAGTCTTCTCGTCCATTTCGCCGTTCCTTATGATCTGTCTTCCTGCTTCCTTCGCGGCTTCGATCACGTCTTGGACCGGTTGGCCTTTTCTCAGCATGTAGCCTAGGGCACTGCTGTGAGGCCTCAAGAGTGCGCCAACGTATTCCCAGCAGGCGTTCTGGCATATGGCCTTCACGTGCATGACCAGAGGCGAGAAATTGTCCATTTCCCAAAACCCGCAGGTAGAGATCAGCACTGCCTTCGCATGCTTGTAGCCGTCGCGCAAGGGGTGACGGCAGTGGCCTTCTCGCAGTCAGTGTATGGCTGAATAGTGGGAATCAGACGATCAACAAGGTTCTTCAAAGCGCCAGTCATGCCATCCACATAAACCGGCGTGGCAAACACGACTATGTCGGCCTGTTGCAGTTTCGGGTAGACATCTTGCATGTCGCCATCCTGAAGGCATCTTCCGGGTGTTCTGATCCAGCAGCTCTGTTCACCCTGACAGGGGTTCACCTTGAGCTCTCTAACGTACAGTAATTCAGCTTCGGCGCCTTCTTCTTTCATGCCTTCAATGAAAGGATTCAATATCAACGCCGTGTTGCCCTTTTCCATGTTCGGGCTGGCGTTGAAAACCAAAGCCTTCATCTTCAATCATCCAGCCACCCTAGAGAGTATCACGGCTTAAAACTATCACCGATCAAAGTAACATGTTCGCATAATTCTCGGTTTTGGAAACAAAGAAAAAAAGGTGGTTATGGGTATTTTTTCCCGTAGTTGCCTGTGCAGATTACCACGTCGAATATGTTGACTACGTTGTTGTCGTCTAGATCTGAGTTGGGGTTGTATTGTGGATCTCCTCGCTTCTTGCCGTAGCTGCCGGTGATTTTGACCACATCAAAGATGTTAACGACGTAGTTGCCGTCGACATCTCCAGGGATCGTCACGAGCACGATGCCGTCTACGAAAGTGTTGTCAGCGGTGTCCGTTTCGCCTAGCACTGTGGCTGCTGTAGCGCTTATGGTGTAGTTGCCGTAGCCGAGGCCTGCCGTGTTCCAAACAAAGTTGAGCAGCCGTATTTCTCCAACAAGCAAGTTGGTGACCAGTTGTGTTCCGACGACCGTCCCAGGTGGCATGTTGGTGGCGTAGACAGTCACATCGAACGTCTCAGTGAAGTCCCCTTGGTTCTCGACGGTCACGTTTATGCGTACCGTGTAGCCTTTGCCTACCGTTGGCTTCGGTGTGCATCCTTGCTTGCTGTTCCAAACGTTCA
>CAZUFK010000054.1:0-3555 GCA_964619695.1 uncultured Candidatus Bathyarchaeia archaeon | reverse complement strand
CCTTTGCCTACCGTTGGCTTCGGTGTGCATCCTTGCTTGCTGTTCCAAACGTTCAAGACTGCGACATCGTGTTCGCCCAGTGGCGATGTGGCTACTGCGGCTCTGATGAACGCGTGCCACGTTTGGTCGTAGCCTAGCGCTTGCAGATATCCCGCGAGCTCCCAGATAGGCATTTGCCCATATGGTGAAGGCGGCGGAGCCATCCATGGTAAGGCAATGTACTCGTCATGCGAGACGTACTGCGCATCGTTGTGGACCAGTGTTGGGTGTGGATATGGGTGTGCTACTGGCGAGCGGCCTTGCGTCGCGCCTGCCTCGAAAGCGTCCCAATAGGGGTCGCTGATGAGCAGTTCCTGGTTTGTGGAGTTGACTCCTGCGCAGGTTACGAAGTGTCCTGCTTCGAGGCTGGGGTTGTCATACAGCTTTACCCAGCTGGAACCCGTGAACTGCCAGAACTCTAGGAAGAGCTCAACGTCTTGGCAGCGCTCGATCTCAGCCTCGATCCAGTAGAAGTCTGCGAACTCTTCAGTGTGTTCATAGAACATTCCTGTCTGGCCAAGGTGTGATGTTGCAGCGACCGAGTCCGCCATATTAATCATGTTATCGATGATCACGTCCGCGGCCATGTTCCAGTTCGGCATTCCTGGCGTTGATCCCATTGCGAGGGCGATTATGTTTATGTCATCAGGTTCGACTTTTCCGTCTCCGTCGCAGTCTCCAAGTGGGTTTACGCCTTGTTGTTGCAGATATTGTGAGATTCCGGTTTCCATGTCAATGTAGTTCGTACCTTGGTGTGTTAGACCTGTGCGTTGTCCGTCTGTGTCCATGAGGAAGGCGAGGTTTCTGACTAGTGGGTCAACGTTCTGTGGGTCGTGGTCGTCCCAGACGCCCGGGTTATAAGATGTCACCAGCGGGAAGAAGTCGCTGATTACGGGCGGAGGCACTGGGCTCGGGTTGTAGATTGTCTCGTATTCTGAGTCGAGCCACCATAGCGAGTTTGCGGTGGCGACCGGCCCACACCATGTGTAGATGCCTACACCTGGCCCCCATAGATCCTGATGCTGGTCGAAGTCAGGCATTCCACTCGGTGCGTAGTCGTCTTGAGGAGGCTTGATGTACCATGGTTCAGGCGGTGTGTACTGTTCGGCGGTAACGTTCCACGGGGGTGGTGTCGGGGCTGGTCCCATCTGATCCACCGAGTCTACGTGGAACCTGTCTATACCGTCGCTCGAGTCTACGTGGAACTCTACTCCTGCCCATTGCGTTGGCCAGACTATCTTCCAGTAGGTGCATGGTGCTGGAACCCAACTTGTCGGATTGATCACTTTGAACCAGTCACACGCTACGATGCCGGTGATTTTCCTTTCGGCGACTACCTCGAAGGTGGGCGGGTTGAATGTAGCAACGGGGTTTGCGTAGTCAATGTGGAACGTGCCGTCAGGGTTCGACTGGTCTACGTGGAATTCGACATCGCCAACGTCTGGATGGGTCACTTTCCACCATGTACAGGGCGTTGGGGTTCTTGCCAGATCGAAAGACTGGAACCAAGCGCACTGTTGTATGGTTTCCACTTTCTCTCTCGCTGGAACGAGATCCGTTGGGCCCCACGGTATCGGCGCTGGGGATTGTGGCAGTACTTGGTCTACGTGGAATGTGCCGTTCGGGTATGTTTGATCGACGTGGAATTCGACACCTGATGGTCCACCGGCGTGCGGGATGGTTACTTCCCACCATGTGCAGGGGGACGGGACAAAGCCCTGTGGAGTCTCTACTTTGAACCAGTCGCACGTCTTGATTTCGATAACCTTCCTGCGCGCGACTATCTCATAGACCGGCAGGAACGGCGGTATGTAAGGTCCCGGCGTCACTTCGTCTATGTGGAATTCGCAGCTTTCGTTGGTCCAGTCTACGTGGAACTCAAATCCAGTAGGCTCTCGGGTTTCTGGGTCCAATATCTCCCACCAACTGCATTCGGCAGGATACCAGTGTTCAGGCCAGTGAACGACGTAGTATTGGCATGGCTCAACCGCGGTCACCTTCATTTCCGCCCAGAACGGGATTGGCGGAATCTGAACGGGACCAGGGTACATCATGTCGATGTGGAACTCCATTGGGCCTGCTTGGTCGACGTGGAACTCGAATCCTGTTGGCTGTCCCAACTGGTCTAGGACTTCCCACCATGAACATGGTGGAGGAATGTAACCTGCCGGCCAGATTATCTGAAGCCAGTCGCAAGGCGCGAGAACTCCATCTCCGTTCATGTCGAAAACCTGCATACGAATTCCTGTCCCGAACCTCATTATGATGCCTGACGAGAACTCCATATTGACTGGGCTGCCAAAGCTGACGGTGTCACCTGACGTGAAGGTCATCCTTTTGGGCGCGGCATTGCCTACAGGCATGAATGTTAAGGCACTAGTGATCATCAATGCAGTCAACAGCAAAGAAACAGTATTGCTTCTAAGATTCCTTCTCATTTTCCTTTCTCCTTTCACAATTCTACGTTACGTATATGCGCGGCAGTCCTAGTTAAGATTTTTGAGACTAAGTTCTATTCTGAAGGAAAAGATCATTTTCTTAGTCAACGTAGCCGTGAAACATTGACGCATGATACATCCAGAGACGCTTCTGTTGGCACTCGTCTAGTGTGGGCAAGCCTTGTCGCACTGAGAGGCGGCGCGCGTTTAGTTCTCACGGAGGCGTCCACCTCAGATTATAGTTGGCTACTATCTCAACTATGTCGAGGGAGTCGATCACCGCGTAGGGTTCAGCTATGTCTACGTGAGGGTTCCAGCGCGAATCCGGTGGCGTGGTCATATAGGAGGCACAAGCCTTGACAACATCGAATATGTTGATCCTGCCATCGTGGTTTACGTCGCCTGCCATGAATGGGCTCATAAGAGGATACTCATCCAATCCATTCGAAGGCAGATACGTGTCGCCTACGCCGTCGCTGTCTGTATCAGTGCCATTGTATCCGCTCCAGTAGTTGCCTTCGCAGCCATTATCCCAGACATTTTCGTAGGAGTAGATGGCGTTCGCGTGTTCCGTGTTGTCGAGTAGGTTGTTGTGGAGAATTGTGTTGGCGCTTGATGAGTAGAGCCTGATTCCGTATAGGTTGTGCAGGAGAGTGTTTTCTATCAGGTGGTTGCGGTGGGATCCATAGAGCAGGATCCCCTTCTCACATTCGATAGCCACGTTGTCCTCAATCCTGTTGTCGTTGGAATCCTGAAGGTCGATGCCAACCCAGTCACTCGTGCAATGGCACTTCTCTACGGTGTTGTTGCTTGAGTTCTGGAGGAAGATGCCGTAGTTGTTGTCATGCGTGTTGACGCTTTTGATCTTGGAGTCTGTGAGGTCATAGCCGAATATTCCATATCCGTTTCGCGTCAAGTTCAGATCTTGGGCAGTCATGTTGGTGCAGTTGATTAGATATAGGGTGCCTATGTCTGCTTGGCTGATGATCTCGTTCTCGGCGCTAATCAAGTAGCGTACAGGTCTGCCGTCCACGGTGTTAGTCGGGTCCACGGCGTTGGTGAAGTGTGTTTGGTTGCC
>CAZUFK010000053.1:0-10724 GCA_964619695.1 uncultured Candidatus Bathyarchaeia archaeon | reverse complement strand
TTATTCATCATCCCTTACTTTTCCAATAATGGCAACTGTGGGGGCTCTTCAAGAGTGGCTATGTCGACCTTCCAACCTCACAACACCAAGAGTCCACACCATATTGTACTGCCAATTGCCTTATAAAGCTTATCTTAATCCGGCTCGCTTTATAAGCCTTATTATCGCATAATTCACAATCTGTGCGTCAAGCGTATCGGACGAAAGCGACAAATCCCGAGGTTCCGAGCTTTCTCCGTGTCTGCAGTAATGTTCATAGCTGAAATCAGCGTTAGCCCTGTTGAAAATGCTTAAATTCCCTGTAGCTGGATAGACTTACGCGTTTGGAGGGAGGCTATTGGCTGACAATAGGATAAAGCTGAAGATAGGAGAAGAAAGGCTGAGCGAAATCAACGAGTTCCTGCTGAAGAAGGACAATCCTCTCACAAGCAATCTGCTTGTGATCGTTGATAAGTATGGTGGCGCCGAGGAGATCAACCGGAAGGCTCAGGAAGCCCGCAAGCTTGAAAACCTTATAGGCAGGCTCGAGAAAAGGAAGTCGCCCTTCATGCAGGATCTCGAATGGCTGACGAAACAACGCGACAAGAAAGCGTTCATCAGCATACCCGACTACCGCAAGAAGATACTGGGGAAAAAAGCTGACACTGTCAGGTTTGATGAGTCATTTGCGGTGACGCTGGAGATCAGTGCCTTCAACTTCTTTCCGTGGCTTGTAGAAGAGGCCAAACGCGCCATCGCAAGGCAGGAACTCATGCCCAGCCGTTACATCCGCGTCCGCTCCATGAAAGAGCAGGTTGAAGATGATGACATTCTTGCATTTGCGGCAGGCATGCAGATTATCGGCGCGTCCTACGTGCAGACGTTGGACACGAAGGGGACGCTTCCCGGGCCTGACGGAAAACCAGTCAACATTCATCTTGGAGGACCTGAAACTATCACGGGATACTTCGGAGGCGTGGGCGCGCCGAACGAGTATTCGTTGAAGTGGATTGACGAGTTTCTGCATTACTACACCGAGTACGGCCTTACTCAGGTCTTGAACACGAACCTTGGCACCGTGTTGCTGGGATACATGCTGCACAAGCTTGGCATCGACATCGAGTTCAAGATCTCAGTCTTTATAGGCAACGACAATCCCTACTCGATCCTCTGGACACTGCTGGCGGCGAAACTGCTGAGCCGAGACGACGGATCGACGCCTCTTATTGGTTTCAACCTGTCAAATTCAGTAAACAACGAGACGATTGAGCTTGCTGCCTACATGCGGGGGGCCTTCGGTTTCGAGGACATTGTCCGCATTGAGCACCACATAACTGAAGCCTACAAGAGCATCGTCCGCCAACCCTACAACCGCACCAACGAGCTTGTGGAACTTGCAGGCCACGTCAAGAACATAGGCGCAAAACATGAAGGCGGAATACCTGAAACCGACAAAAGCCGAGAGCATCCATCTGACATTCTTGATTACTTCATGTCCAAGAAAGACATAGTCGAGAAAGGATTGATGCCGAAACTGTTGGCCAACTACCTAGACAAACATGAGGCCGTGAACGAGACAGCTAGGGCGTTGACGCAGAAGGGCCTGACGTTCATAGCTGGCCAAAACCTACATGAACACTAGCCTTCCGCGTGTCCGCCACGTAAGGCGTATCGGCGCCTCTACCAGTATTCTCTAGGCTTTCGTATGACCAGGTAGATCGTCGAAGCAACGAAGAATATAGTCGTTATAGCCAGTATCACGGCTGCCTGTCGCGTGTTATCAAGGTCAGCTGCGCTTGCTCTGCTGGCATTGAATTCTTGGCGAAGGTCCCAGTAAGTCGTGTTAAGCTGCGTGTAGGTGCCGTTCAGTTGCCAATATGTGCTGTTCAAGGTGCGGTAGTCGCTGGTAAGACTTTCAAGCTGTCGTTCAAGCGAGGCGAGGTAAACGTTCCTAATGATGGTTAAAGAGAAGCCTTCACTTCCTTTGAAGCCTTCGTTCGTGCGGGTGTATGTGCCTCTGAAGTCTAATGTAGCATAAGTGGCATCCCAAATGTCGCTTGGCACTGGCACGGTGCAGTCATATTCTCTTGTGCTGCTGAAAACTAGCGGAGTGCTTGCCGTTATGAGCGTGACGTTTTGAATAAGTGCCTTCTGCTTTCCCAGCGTGAAGCCGTAGACTGTAATGTTGAGGCCGTCCATAGTGACGTTTAGAGCCCAGCAGTCGATGAGCAGTTTGATGGCAATGCTTCCGCCGGGATCTGTCTGGTTCGTGGCATCAACTCTGAGTGAGAGGTTAACGTAGTCTTTCGAAAAGAAGGTCTGCAGGCCACTTGAACCCTCAGCCCTCGTGCCTTGAACAAGGGCTAAGGAAAGCATCAACAAAGCCCAGAACACAACTGCTATCTTGTGTTTCCTCATAAGTGTCCACCGTCAAACCAGGATTGGTTGAGTTTTGTGGACGTTTGTTTTTAAGGTTTGTTCCTTCCGTCTGATAGTCGAGTGCGCAAAAAGCTTCCTGCGTTCTCAGAGGCAAGAAAAGGCTACTATCTGACTGAACGGATGAACCGTTGGTACATGTATACAAAGTAGACCAAAGCGAAGGCTGTCAGACCGATTTCGAACGCCAAAATGGTTGGGTTGCTTTCGACTGCCTTGAAGTACCCGTGTTGGAGTATGTCAGCAAAGACTAGTGCTTGGAGGAATATGGCTCCGCCCAGGCAGCTTAATCCAAGTGTGTGGAATAGCGTTTGTATGCGTCGGTCTTGCCTTGCGTTGTTGGCCTTCATCGTCATCGCAAATAGCAAGAGTAAAGACGCTGACTTATGCGTTATGAATCGGCGCATAAGACAAGGTCTAACTATTCACCGTCAATATCAAGATTCATCAATTGCCATAAAATGCGCTATGGGCATTTTTGGCCATAGTGTCCTACGCATTTGACCACGTCGAATATCCCGATGATGCCATCTTCGTCTAGGTCGCTGTTGGCATTGAAGTGCGCATTGCTCATTCGATAACCGTAGATGCATGTGATCCCAACAATATCCACTACATCAACGTTGAGGTCTCCGTCAACGTCGCCAGCAATGCTCACGACTATCGATCCGTATGTGAGGCCATTGTCAGCAGTATCTTCTTCATTCCGGACTGGTGTGGCGAGTGCTGCGATGGTGTATGTACCGACTGCGCAACTCGTGGTATTCCATTCGAAGGTGATGGCCGTTCTTCCACCTGCCAGCATGACGGTTCTTGAAGCGAAGGCAACTGCGTTGATGTACAAGGTGACGCTTGAGAATTCAACTTTGTTCGCTTGGTTTTCCAACGTCACGACGATAGACAGAACACAGCCTCGTTCCGCGACGGTTTTTGATACTGCAATCTTCGCTACGGCAATGTCGGGTATTGTGTAAGGGTTCATTATGGGATAGCGATCACGATTGTTTGCACCAATGACGTAGTGTGTATCGCCTATTCCGTCGCTTCCCGTCAGATTCTGGTTAGGACCCCAGTTTGAGTCTGAGCCAGTATAGTCGCTCCAGTAGTTGCCTCCGGAAGGATAGCCATTGTCCCAAGTGTTGGCATATTGGTTCACGAGGAGCACTTGCCTTCCGTTCCTTATGAAATTGTTGTGGTAAACAACGTTGTGAGACGTGGACATGACCATGCCTTCAGAGTTCTCCTTCACGGTATTGTTCGAGAAGGTGCAGTAGGCTGAGTATATTGTGGCTCCGGTGTAGGCGTGTGCCACAGTGTTTCCTGAGATCAGCGTGTTGTTCGACTTGTCCAAGTAGATGCCTCTCATACCGTCAGTGATAATGTTTGAGAGTATCCGATTGTTGTCTGAATCGTACGAGTATATTCCTTCGTTCCAATTGCCTGCGATGCTGTTCCCTGCCAGCTCATTGCCGTAAGAGTCAACCAACCCAACGCCATGCCACAAATGACCCGACATAGCGCAGTCGGATATCCTAATGCCGCTTGAACGTTCCAGAAAGACACCAGAACGATAATTATCAAACGCGCTTACTTCTTCTACTTTGGAATCTCTCGTGTTCCACAGGAACGCGCCATAGTAGTTTCTTGAAAGGGTTAAACCTCTTAGTGTGATGTTTTCGCAGTTGATAAGGTAAACCGCCCCAGCGTTGGATTCAGGCCCATAGGTCTTGCTGCTTTCGCCGACCAGGTAGTAGATGGGTTTGCCGTTGACGGTGTTACTCGTGTCCACGTAGTTCGTAAAGTGGGCGAGTCTGTCGCCCTTTGCTGCGAAGTCGTATGTGTTGCCGTAGGCACTGTTTTCTGTAAGGGCGTTGTTGCCGGAGGCTTGGAGGAATATTCCAAGATAGTTGTACCTGATTATGTTGTGGCTTATGTTGCCACCGCTTGAATGATATAGTTGAATGCCGCTGTATCCATAGTCATAGTGAAAGCCAGAACTGCCATGCTGAATTGTGAAGCCTCGTACGGTGACGTTGTTTGCGACAACGTGAACCACCGTTCCCACGCCTCGGCCGTCTATTATCGTTGCGCTTTCGCTTTCTCCGATGAGCGACACGGTCTTGTTTACCACAACGTTCTCACGATACTCTCCGTTCAGAACATAAATCGTGTCACCTCCAGATGCTCCGTTTATGGCTTCTTGAATCGTTGGGTAGTCAGTCGGGACAATGATCGTCGCAGTTTGTGGTTTGCCGATTTGAGGACGAAAGCCCAATGCCAAGACGCTGACCGCCAGCAACGCACATACCATAACCCTAAATGCTCTGTTTAAAGGCACCCTCTCCCCAATTCTAATCAGCCTGTACTGACAAATAACTCTTTCGAAAGTGACCGGTAGTTCCATCAGAAAACGCCGACGCCAACATAGTCGTCAAGTGTCGCGTGGGCGGTTGCTGAAAGACTCACAGAATAACTGGGATTCATGGTGCGTTTGCAAGAAGCCTCGGAAACTGAAAAGCCTTCGGGTCACGCGCTTGATGCGTATGTTCTGAACTGCCATTCGTTTTTGTGTTCACGCATATCCTTCAGCACGCTTACGGCTTGCGTGTCTTCTATTGACAGGAACAGCTTCGCTACGTGTTTGCAGAGCCTCTTGGCGGCCAATCCTTTAGCCCAGTCCTCGCAGTCGTGCATGATGGTTCTCGTATCAGTGTCTATCGTTACGCGGTAGTCTCTGATTGTGGCTTCTATCCGTTGCGATTTTGCTGCCTCCAATTTCAGTTCGCTGTCCGGAATCTCTACGGCTCGTTTTAGTCTCCCTTCGTCCATGAAGGCGGCCAGCAGGTTCTGAATGTCGGGTTCTGGCTGTTTGAAGAAGGCTTCAAGCTTTGAGTCCTTGAGTTTTGCAACGGTCTTGAAGTAGTTCTCCACCTTCTGTTGCGCTTGTGCCTGTTGAGGTGTTAGAGTGCCCAGCATTCGCGCCACTTGAAGGCAGTTCTCAACTGCGTAGCCGTGGAAATGATTGTTGAAGTAACCGTACACTGTCTTGACTTTTTCAGATGCTTCTTTGATTTTCGGAATCCAAGGCTCCAGCTCTTGGCGTGTGTAGCGGTAGTCAAACCACGGGTTCGTGCCTTTTCCGTGCCACCTGAAATAGGCGAAACTGGTCGTGAGGTGCGTTTCTGGTGGAAGGAGAGGCTCATCAACGATGGCGTAGGCCACTTTGTGTTTCTCGAGCAGAGGCCAAGTTTCGTGTCTCATCCACGACTGATTCCTGAACTCTATGGCGAATTTCACGTGCGTAGGCAGTATGTTCAGGAACTCTTCAAGCTCTTTCGGTCTGTAATCATATCTTGGGGGAAGCTGGATAAGCAGGCATCCGAGTTTCCCGTTCAAAGAGAGAGGTTCCATAAGCTCCAGAAACTTCTGCAGGTCTTCCTCAACCCCTTTGGATAAGTCTAGCTCCTTTTCGTGGGTGATGAGCTTGGGAAGCTTCGCAGTGTACACGAAGCCATCAGGCGAGTATCTTGCCCATCCCATGACAGCGCCTTTCGCTGGGTATCGGTAGAATGTGGAGTCAATTTCAACAGTCTTGAAAACCCTTGTGTAGGCCCTGAGCAGGCTTTTGTCCTCCTTGGAATAGAACGATCCCACCCACTCCTTGTAGCTCCAACCCGAGGTGCCTAGCAGAACCTTGTCAGGGATCGAAGCCAAAAACATCACCGCTCCAATGCCTGCAGTTCACGCGCGACTTCGCCCACACTGCTGTACGTTTTTTCCGGCAGCTTCTCCAAGAAGGCTTCTGCACGTGTTCTTTCAGTGGAGCCTAGGTCGAAAAGCTTCCAGCCTTGCGTGTGGACGAGTTCTTGTTTTGTGGCGGGGAAGCTTGCATCCTCGCTGAGAACCTCTTCCAGTGAGGACAGGCCAGTGGATCCCGTGACTTGAGGGAACTTGCCTGTTTGCTTGTAGACCTTGAGTCTGGCGGCGTCCTTGTACATTCTGACGAAGTGAAAGCTCATCACCACTTTTTCGGCTTTCGAGTTTGACGCTGTGTGATCTATTTCGGCGAGTTCCTCGTCTGTAGGCTGGTATATGTTGTGGTTTCCCTTGCCGAAGAGTCTGGAATATAGCACGTTGGATTCGTAGGCAGGTGTTTCGCCTTTCGAAAGGTCAATGCAGTGGATGACACCGTGATCTTGAATGGTTTTCACGAGCTGGGCAGGCAGCTTTGACGTTGAGGTTCCCCTTATTTCTAGGGCTAGCCGCGTCTTTTCAAGCTTCACGGAATCCAGAAGATCGTTGATGTTGGCAATTGTGGCTTGAGTCATTTTGAGGGATGGTGGCGCTTGCAGATGCAGAACGTCGGCGTCTAGGGTTGTGCATATTTGCTTCATTTTTTCGAATGCTTCGAGCGCCTGTTCTGTTGGTTGGAATTTGTACGTGTGTGTTATGGCGTGGTTGGCTCTTACTGCGAAGTGGAAGTCTTGTGGGACGAGTTTTCGCCATCTCTGCGCCTCCGTGAGGGATGGTGTCTGGTAGAAGGTGGTGTTTACTTCCACGAAGTTGAAGGCTCTTGAATAGGCCACGAGCGGGTGCAGGCCGGCGATCTGGTAGTACGCCCACCCGCCTGCACCGATGAGGTATTCTTTCAAAGCTTTCGCCTGCGCCGTGAGCGGTTCTTCACTTTAAGCTATCTCCCTCCCAGTATTAAATTGTGCTTTTTTAGAGAACGTTTATTTGGTTTCGGCCTTGCGGTTGTTTTTGAAGATGTGGAATGCGCCTTGCATGTTCTGTCAGCGGAAAAAGCTACATGTCTCACTCTCGGCGATCAGATATTGGAGGGCATTTTCCCTGGCCTCGAATCTGGCGATTTTACGGTTCTGCACGGAGCCGCGGCGTCTTTCATGTCATTTGTGCTGGCTGTCCGCTGCCAAATGCCCACAGGCCACGGCGGGCTAGATTCGTCTGCCATTTATGTAGACGGCGGCAACTCGTTTAACCCCTACACGGTTGCGGAAATTGCGAGAAGCTACGGCTTAGACTCGAGAGCCGCCTTGGAAAGGATTCACGTTTCAAGAGCTTTCACGGCATATCAGTTTTCGGCTTTGGTGTTGGAGAAGCTTGGGCCTTTCTTGAGGAGGAAGAGGTCTAAGCTTCTGGTGATTTCCGATATTTCCTCTTTGTTTTTCGACAAAGACATACCGAAGACTGAGGCTAGAGACCTGTTTATGAAAGTCTGCGCCAAACTTGCAGACATCACGGCCGAAAAGCAGGCCGTCGTGGTCGTGCGCTACTTTCCAGAAAAGAGATCTAGGCTAGGCTTATTTTTTGAGACTGTTCTGTTTGGGCGTTCGAATGTTCTAGTTAGATTCAAGCGAACAGGAAAAGGTGTGAGGTTTGTTTTAGAGGGTCATCCGCGTGTAACGTTGTTCAGCATGGATTTTCCTGAAGATTATGTGCCTTTGGCAGCGTTTGCGGGGGTGTAGGTTTTGGGGCGGACGGTTTTGTCCTATCGTCAGGCTTTGGAGGTGGAGGCTGCGCGTTGGGAGGGCTTTCGGCGTGCGTTGCGCGACAGAGATGTGGAGGCTTTTGACAGGATGATGAATGCGTGCAGGATTTACGCTTCGGCAGGCGGCATGGCGACGAGGCCGATATTGTCAGAGGCCATGTTCATGTCGGTCCTGCTCAGCCTGCAGAGAGAGCTGACGGAGACTAGGGAACGCCTTGAGCGACTTGAAAAGCAACTTCGTCAAACTTAAGCCCGTCCGAGGCTGGATTTTCGACGTTTACCCATGCAATGCGGACGAGCTGGCAGTGTGGATCATAGCCGAAAACGGCGAACGCGTGAGACTCGTTGACAAATTCACGCACCGCATCTACGTTTCAGGCGACCTGCAAGATCTCAAAGACTTGGCCAAGAAAATCAAGCGCAGTCCGTCAGTGGACGGCTTGCGTTTTGTGGAAAAGTGCGCAGATTTCATGAAAGCCACCGCGAATAAGGTCTTGGAGGTTGATCTGGCAGATTACGGCAGGGCCTCGATCCTTGCTCGGAAGATTCTCAGGTTTGGCGACTATGAGCGATTCCGGCTTTTTAACGTGGATGTGCCAGTCGCACAGGCCTACTTGTATGAGAGGGACATTTTTCCGCTTGCACACGTGCTGGCCGTAGACGCTGGAAACAGAGTTTCGTACGATGTTTTGGACTCAGTTGAAAGCGTAGATTACGCTGTGCCGCCGTTGCGTTCCATGTGGCTCAACGTGGAAGTCAGGAAGGAGAAAGTAGCCCAACGGCTAACCGATCCAATAGACAGTATTTCATTGGAGTTTGACGAGAAGACAGTAGCCATCAGCGCAGGAAGCGAGAAGAATAAGCTTTTGCAGCTTGTCAAAACCGTGAAGGAAGAGAATCCTGACGTTGTGCTTACTCATGGTGGGGATTCGTTTGTGTTTCCGTACCTGTCTTATCGCGCCTTTGCCAACGGTGTTTCAGAGAGGCTTGTCCTTGGCAGAGAGGACGTGCCTCTTCGCGCATGGCGCGGCGGCGGAAGGTCCTTCTTCTCCTATGGGCGAGTTTATCACAAGTCACCTGTGCGCAGACTATGCGGACGCGTGCACGTTGACGTGGATAACACGTTTATTTACACGGCCTGCGGTCTAGAAGGGCTGGTTGAGCTCTCGCGCACGTGCCGCGTTCCACTGCAGACCGCCGCCAGAGCCTCGATTGGAACCATAATGTCCTCGCTGCAGCTTCACACGGCATGGCACAGTGGCGTTCTTATTCCTTGGAAGAAAACCGAGCCTGAATCCTTCAAAACAGGCTGGGAACTGCTGGTGGCAGATCGCGGCGGCTTCATCTACGAGCCTAAAATCGGCTTTCACACGGACATGGTGGAGGTTGATTTCGTCTCAATGTTTCCCATGCTCATGCTGAAGCATAATCTTTCAGCGGAAACCGTGCTCTGCAAATGCTGTCCAGACTCGCAGACGCGTGTGCCTGAGCTGGACTATAACGTGTGCGAGAAACGGTTAGGCATAGTGCCGAAGACGCTGGATTTGCTGCTGAGGAAACGTTCGAAGTACAAAGGCCTCATGAAAGAAACACAGGACGAAGAGCTTAGACACGTTTGTAACATGCGGCAGTCGGCCTTGAAGTGGATTCTGGTCACATGTTTCGGCTATCTCGGCTATCGCAACGCTCGATTTGGAAAGGTAGATGCGCATATTTCAGTCTGCGCGTTTGCGAGGGATGGTCTGCTGCGGGCGGCGAGGATGGCTGAGGCAAAAGGCTTCGAAGTCGTGCACGGCATAGTCGACTCGCTGTGGCTCAAAAAAACTGGAGCTACGCCCAAAGAAGTAGTCGAACTTTGCCGCGAAGTGTCCGAGGCAGTCGGCGTTCCGCTGAACTTTGAAGGCAGATACCGCTGGATCGTTTTCCTTCCCTCAAAAATGCGGGAAGGCGTCCCTGTACTGAACAGGTACTATGGAGCGTTCGAAAACGGTACGGTCAAAATGAGAGGTGTAGAGGCAAGACGTAGCGACACGCCAGCCTTCATTTGTAGCGCCCAAGTAGACATGATCAAGAAGCTGACTGCAGCCGCAAGCTTCGAAGACTTTAAGGAAAGAATTCCAGAAGCCCTCGCCGTCCTCAGAGACTACATTAACAGGCTGGTCAGAAGAGAGGTTGACGTACACGACTTGCTGATAGCTAAACGGCTGTCGAAAGCTCCCTTACAATACACGCATAATCTCTTTCAGGCAATCGCTGCAAAGCAGCTGGAAAAGGATGGTTTTGAAGTGCATTCAGGACAAACAGTCCAGTACGTAATTACTAACGCAAAAAGCAGAAGCATTAATGAAAGAGTTGCAGTTGCCCAACTGCTTACAACTGACACGAAATATGGCGTTCAGGAATACGTGAACATGCTGGTTTCGGCAACAGAGACTCTGTTCGGAGTGTTCGGGTACAATGAAGATGATATCCGAGCTGAAGTGCAATATTCCTATAGAATTCATGAACCGGTATACGGAAGCATCAACAGAAGTCACTTTCCGGAACTAGCAGGCCAGCGACAAGTAGGGCGCTAGTCAACGTCTGTCTTTTTCTGTGAGTGCAGAACACATAGGAAAAGGGCGCGAGCTAGGGCCATTCTTCTCCGTAATGCCCTGTGCAGATGACTACGTCGAAGATACTGATCAAGCCGTTGCCGCCGAGGTCCGCGTTGGCATTGTATGCGGGATCGCCAAGCCTCTTGCCATAGCAGCTGGTGATTCCGACCACATCGAAAATGTCAACGTCAAAGTCGCCATCA
>CAZUFK010000052.1:0-10793 GCA_964619695.1 uncultured Candidatus Bathyarchaeia archaeon | reverse complement strand
AAGGCAAGACCTCCTGAAGGGCCTCACGCTGAATTCAATGTATATATAGGGGGTCAAAATCCCCTCTGAACGCGTGTATCCGCCAGAACGAGACTTCTGAATGCGTATCCTGAGCTTGAGTGGCGATCTTCCCCTAACAACCATCTCCTTCCCGATCTGGAGCCCGTATACGGAAGCATCGCCCAAAGCCTTCCAGCCAACTACCTTCCACACTCCTCCCAAAAGAAAACCTCGACAAAACACCGAAAACCCCCGAACCTTATATACCATCAAACGCAGACACCAGAAACCCTCACAAACCATCCACACGCACAGCGACAAAGACCAACAAGATCGCCCAGACAACCAAACCAAACAGATTCTTAGTCCATACAAGGCAGCTTCTCAACGCCTAGGATGGAATGTCTTTCAGACTGTGCGCTACTGTGGCCGACGAAACGGAATCGAACAAGCCCTTTTTACAACAATAGTTTAAAAACAACGATTCGCTATTGCGGAAAAGGCACAAAACAGTTCACTAACACCATAGTTTGCCAAAGCTGCACTTCCACGCACAGCGAACTGAAGAACACGGCCACGACAACAGAAAGCATCAATGCAGATTGCCAAGTGAATCCACACGACTGGAATCCGCTCACAGGCCACGTTCTACTGAACGCCTCTGCAACAGGCGCTAACCGGCGAAGCCGATCCCCAGACACAAAACCCAGCTGACAGGCCATCGAACGCCGAATCACATCGAAACTTATAAGGACTCAGAACTAGACATCGCGGCTGAGCAGTTTCCGCAAAGATGGCCTCTCACTCAGGACCAACGCAACGAGAATCCTCCATGACCTTTGGGCAAGCGGCCACTAAAACAGCCGTTTCCAGCAAAACCACTCCTTGACGCCCTCAGGTCCAGTTGCACGAACTACTGCGGAACGTACTTCTTTGAGATGGAAATGTCGAAAACGAATTCGACCAACTCACGGAAATGCGTACTGGGTTTCAATCTGCCCATGGCTGCAGGCCATTTCAGAACCGAGAACGCTCGAATCCCTCGAGAAGCTGTCGACCAGAAGGATTTCGTAGAGCATCATGCTGGCCATCGACAAGAACGCACGTACGAACAAAAATCTTTGATTGCTTACCGCCATTCTCACAGTCAGGCGAAAGAGGCTCATTGTTCGCCTAGGACTTGCAGGATTATCGTCCGTCTTCTCGCATGCACATCTGTCTCCATGAACATGAGCGATTGCCATGTTCCAAGTTCCACGTGGCCTTCGATCACTGGCAACGTCTTGTCCGGTGGCAGAAGCATTGACCTCAAGTGTGAGTACGCATTGGAAGGATGCCTGTAGTCGCCGCTTCTCGGAGCCATTCTCTCCAAAAACTCCTTAATGTCTTCCAGCAGCGCATGGTCATTCTCGGTCAAGATGAGGATTCCTGTGGCATGCGGAGCGAACACGTGAACCACGCCGTTTCTCACGCCAGACTTCGACACTGCCTCCTGAACCTTGCCGGTCAGGTCCACGAAGTCTATTTCGCCCTTCGTTTGGAAGCTGATACTCGAGTTGGCCACCTTGAAGCCCAACATGAGCTGCCTACTCCAACAGCATAGTCATTACCACTTCATCCACGTACTTTCCGCCCTTGAAGAACTTCCGCGGAATAGACCCAGTCTTCACAAAACCCACCTTCTCGTAAACCTGAATCGCCCTCTCGTTAGTCGAGAAAACGCAAAGCGTCAACACCTTCAAACCCATGCTCCTGCCCTGCTCAATCAGCGCTCTCATCATCTCGGTTCCGAGACCCACATCTCTAAAACCAGCCTTAATCGCAATGCCGATCTCTCCCGCGTGTGAGTCAAAACAGCCCGTTCCCTGACTAATCTCGGAGTTGGCCACCACCTTTCCGCCGACTTCCGCAACCAAGTAGAGCTGCTCCCCGGTCTCCACACGCCTGAGCACAGAGGCTAACCAGTTAATCTCCTCTTCCCGCGTGACCTTCTCGCCCCTGATTATGTCCGCCTTCTCCTCTACGAGCGAGTTTATCATTTCGAGCAAGTCGTCCAAATCCTCCCACTTAGGCGTCCTCAGAACAGCCTCTCGCCCGTCCCTGAGAGACACACTCCGAATCACTCTTCCAGTTCTCATAACCCAACACAAACCACACAGGGCTCATTAACGTTTCTAACAAAAGCCAGCTGACACAGCCCGGAACGAGTGGACTAGGTTGATGCTTCCGTATACAAAAGCTCTACTCATACGTGTGGTGAGCATCGGTGACATACAAAAGCCCAAAGTGATACGCCACTCACCAGAGCCACCGAACCAAAAGAAAACCATCTGAAAACACAGAAAACATAAGCCGTTTAGCCTGCACTAGACACAACAAACACGCACACTCGAACAAAACAAGCCAGAAAAAGCCACATTCCCAAACACCACAAACCCTTAGAAAACGCTTCAGTGAGCTACCACCACGACCAGAAGACCTAAACCCGCATACAAAAGCATCAACACAAAAACAACGACCCGCCTCAGTCGCTAACCCAAACGCGCAACTGTCACCCAGCCAAGAGACGCACAAACTGAAAGCCTCCGCGAGGCCTCAGCGCCGGTTGAATCTATACAATGGAAAAAAGGGGGAGGGGTAGGCATGCGCGCGAGGGTGATGGGGACGCCGAAAGGGCGAGGAACAGGGCGCAAGACTGCTGAAAAACTCGAAGCAACCTCGAACGGTGAGGCGGTCTGCTTCGTATGGAGATTTTCACCGGTTTTTATATGGGGTCACGGGGAAGACCATACCCAAAGCCGAAAGGCTGAGCAGAAATGGCGAGAATGCGCTTCCTCGGCGAATTCGGCCTCAAACAGGGGTTTTCCATTTTGTGTCCTGAGGGAAAAGCCGGCTATCTGCCGGCCATCGGTTTGTTCGAACCAAAACAGGCCAGAAGCGCGTCGATTGTGGTCAGATCATGATCGAAAGAAGGCCTAAATCTCCTAAAAGGGTGATCGCAGCTCTTTCGCGTTCACGTTGCTACTGCTGCTCGTGTTATGGTTTCTTTCATATTGCTGATTTCGAAATAAGCGCTTTAATTGATTCTACGTACGTTCTGTAGCAAGGAATAGGCTAGGAGCCACTGGAAAGGTGTTGACGCGTGCAGTTCAACTCGTTTGGAAATGATGTCGAGATTCTTGAGAGGCATGTTAATGGCAGGAAAGTCAGGGTCAAGTGGGATTGGGGCAGCTTTGAAAGCACTGAGGGTTTTCCAGTTGACGATAATCTCATAAACTGGGCAGTAGGACAAGAGCAGGCGCTGAAGGAATGTTTCCTTTGCCTTGACGAGTGGATTCACAAGCTTAAGTGGCTTGAGGAAATAAAATGGTACGAAAGCTGGGGCAACCCCGATAAGGCCAAACCATCTGCAAAAACCGTGATCAGTCCAGGACCGTACCTCTTGCTCCTGGGCGACCCTGGCACGGGCAAATCACTGATCGGCAGAGCCTTGGCTGAGAAGCTCACACAAATCTACGAGGAAAACGGCATAAAGATCTTCGACGTTTTGTGCTGGAAGAATGCGGCGTTGCCAAGCCAGCCCAAGGTCTCAATCCAGAAAGCTGGCGAGGCAAAGAAGATCATGCAGAAAGAGCAGCTAAAGGAGTTCAAGCGGAAATTCGTGACAAAAGTCGGCTTCAAAGCGCTACAGTTCTTCATGGTGATTATGGGCCTGTTCTTGATCATCCTAGGGTTCTATTTCATGTTTCAAGCTTGGCAAACGTGGGAAGCCAATCCTCCGTTCCTTGGCGAACCGCTCAAGGATTATTACCACGGTAGCTTCCTTGACTATCTAATAGGCAAGTTCGTAGGCCTCGTGCCCATGACCTTCATACCCGGAGGCAGCCTCATCTTCTTCGGTGTCTTCATCTGGTGGTTCGGAAGACTCGGAGGAATAGGGAACCTCAAAGGAGTTTCAGGGGCCCAGCAGACAGACGTGCCGAAATTGATAGTCGACAACGGCTCAGGACATGCGCCGTTCGTGGATGCGACAGGGCACAGAAGCGCTCAGATCTTCGGCTCAATAGCTTGGGACCCGTACCAAACTGGCGGCTTGGGAACGCCGGAGCACCAGAGGGTTAGTGCCGGTGACGTTCATCGTGCGTCGTTGGGGATCCTGTATATTGACGAGATAAAAAATCTTGATCCTGAAGAGGCAATCACTCTGTTGACAGTGCTTGAAGATGGCCTGTTACCTGTCACGCTAAGAGGTAAGTGGCATGGCGGCGACACGGCTGCGATGGCTGTTTCTACCGAACCTGTGCCTGCTATAACGTTCCTTGTTGGCGCTGGAAACTTCGACAGCATAGGCCAGATTCATCCAGCTCTAATGGACCGGATCTATGGTTACGGTAAGGTCGTGAGAATGAACAATGACATGCCTAACACTGTCGAGAATAAGCGCAAATATGTGCAGTTCATCGCGCAGGAAGTGAATCGCTTCAACTTGATCCCGTTTAGCAGGGGTGCATGTGTGGAAATAATGGAAGAGGGCAGACGTAGAAGCAACAAGAAGGAGGCGTTGACAACAAGGTTCAGACCTCTGATTTCAATTATCAAGACCGCTGCGACTTTGGCAATGAACGAGGGGTGCAAGGTTGTTGAGAGAAGGCATGTCAGGGAGTCGATTGAGAAACATTGCAAGACAATCCAGAGACAGATACTGGAACATGAGATGAACGAGAGGGGTAAACTGCTTGAGATCAAGCCTGACGGGGCCAAACTTGGCCAGATATACGGTTTAGCAGTGGTCAAAGATCCTTACAGTGGAGAGATGACTGGAAATGTTCTCAGCGTCAAGGCAAACATGGTAAAGAGGGCAGAACTTCAGAGGCCCTACCCACTAAAGGGCTATTACAAGGTCACAGGCGTGGCCAAGGGCCAAAGCTTCATCTCAGACAGCGTGTCAAAAGTCAGAAGCGTAATCCTTCAGAAATACGGCATAGACATAGCCCAAGACTATTTGACCCACATCGATTTCGCCCAATCCTACGGAGTGGACGGCCCGTCTGCAGGTGTAACGATGACCATACTGCTCTGCTCGCTTATCGAAGGAAAACCTGTAAGACAAGATGTTGCAGTCACTGGGGAAATAAACCTTAGCGTCGGAAACTCCATCCAAATCACGGCTGTTGGTGGAGTATACGAAAAGATCAAGGCTGCTGAGGCTTGGGGATTCAAGAAAGTGGTCATACCCAAGAAGAACTATGAACACTCCATTGATTCCAAAGACTACAAGATACAAGTGCTGCAGGCAGAGACGTTAGACGACTACCTGAAGGAATGTCTGATTGAGAAACCGACTCTCAACGTTCCTGTCCAAACTTATAAACGAAAGAGACAATAGGGTTCTTCACCTCTGAAGGGAGAGTGTTCTGTAGTGCCTTCGGAGCAGAAGGTTCTTAATGGTTAGGGAAATCGACAAAGATGCTATCCGCAGGTGGCGAAAGAGAGGTTTCTACAGCGAAAACGTCTTAGTGAAGCTCTTGATGAAGAATGGCTACAACGCAGTGCGCATACCAGTCAGCAACCCTAGCCTTAGCCCATTGCCAGACATAATTGCCAGAAAAGGGCCTCACATCTATGCATTCGAGGTCAAAAACGCAAGTTACTACGCATACTTCCCAAAGTCCCAAATCGACAAGCTTTTCAGGTTTCTGGACCAGTTCATTCCGGTGGACAACACGCAAAGGCACGCCGTTCTTGGGGCGCATCTTGGCAAACGATGGATTTTCAAGGAAATAGGCTGGAAGGACTGGGAGAAGAATAGGCTTCCAGAAAAGGCCAGAATTCTGAAGAGAGACAGAGGCAACTTCAACTTGGAAAAGGGAAGTTAGGAGGCGACAGAAACGGGCAAGACAGCTGTCTCAGCATCTGACCTGTGTAAGACCTTCAATGTCGGCGACTTGGAGGTTGGAGTATTGAAGGATTTGGCCATCCGAGGTCGCGCGCGCTTTCAAGTTATGCTACAGGGCTTGGCTTGAGGATAATGACTACGTTGATGATTCTCATTCCAAATCGATTAGTGACGAACTCTACGTTGTTGCAAATTGCGGGATGGTTGCTGCTTGTCTTGGTGGGAGTACTGGCCTTGAGCTTGTGTCCTATCGTGAGGCTTGTTAGGCGCCCGATCCTAGAAAACATGCCTTGACGCGTGTAGAACGAGCACAACAGATTTAAACTGCGCATCACACTTCTTGAAGGAACAATCTGAAGGTGCATGTTTGTGACTGAATCAACCCAAGGCGTGATCATAAACTACAGGGTAGGTCCTAGGTCTCAAGCATCAAAAGAGTGCATAATCCACTTCGCAAATGTACCTTCTGTTGCTAAGGCCAGCAGGCTCGTTGGAAGGAAACTGGCTTGGAAGAAAGGCGAGTGCAGGATAATCGGGAGAGTTGTGGCCTTGCACGGTCGGAAAGGATCGGTTAGGGCAAGATTCAGGAAGGGCCTTCCGGGGCAAGCCTTGGGTACAGCTGTCGAGCTGACCGCTAGGCTCTAACGAAAAACAGCGAATCAGCGTAAGCAGGCAACTGATTCAGGAAATCCTGCATTTGAAGGACAGGCACGATCGGCACGTTGTCAAGAAACTTGACTCTTCCTGTCATAAGTGACAAGACCATTGGAACTAGCTTTGCATGGCTCCACGAGGCACATTCGGTCTTGCCAACCAGACTCGGCAAGACTTGAGCCAGCGCGGAAGTTCGTTCTATCTGTTCTTTGACTATCTTCTTCAGTGTTGATGGGTGCAGTCCACGTCGCCAATGCTTGCAGTCAACGCACAAAGCCAGTGGTTTTCTTGACCCGACGATATCTATTTCGCAACGTCTCTTGGCATGTTTGAACCGCAGGTTTCTCGCTATGCCATATCCATTTTGTTCCAACCCGACAGCGGCGATGGCCTCGAATTCCTGCCATCGCAGAAGAGTACTCACGCGTTCAAGGTCGGCGCCCAACTGTATCGCATGCACGGCAAGCTTCAAGCGTTGAGCGGTATCAGCTTCAACGAGACGATGCTGATGATAAACCAATCCTTCGTTTTGCAGCTTTCTAAGCAATCTTTGAGCAGTGGCCGATGCTAGGTTTGCGTCTTTATTGATTAGTTCATTTGAAACGGGTCCCGCCGCAGTCAGTTTCAGGACAGACAGCACCAGTTCCATTTCAATATTCATGCGGCTGATGCTCCGAATTTGACACGAAAGCGCTCAGACTGAGCGCCTTCCTCGTCTCTGCTTAAAAGCTTTGCTGTCAAAAGCCGCAACGAGCCATCGTTTGTATGAACTAGAAAAAAAAGCCATGTCTAGCGGTTCATTTCCTGCCAATCGCGAATCTCATAATTGGTCGGTTTCTTGAACGGCGAAGCGTCTCTGTGAATCCAGCTTTGCAAAATGCTGAAGTCAGACCAGTATAGACGAAAGCGTCAGGCAAGTCTCTATTTGGCTCTGAAGGATACCCTTCAACGATCTTTCCTCCTTGCTCTTCCACGTACTCTATTGCGGCTTCCAGCAGTCGCACGGTTAGGCCTTTGCGTCTAAGCGGTTTGGCAACAAAGAAGCATACGACAGACCAGACAGCTTGGCTGTCGACTGGCTTAAGAATCCGGGATCGTTCAAGAGTCTTGAACACTTCTCTTGGCCCTACAGAGCACCATCCGATCGCCTTGTTATCTGCGTAAGCGAGAATGCCCGGAATTTCGCCGGAGTCCACGATGTGCTTCATGGCTTTTCTGTTTCCCTCACCCTTCTGTTTTATGAACTCTGAACGTTTCAATCTCCACCACATGCACCAGCATCCGCCGCATGCGCCATGCTTGCCGAAAAGCTCTTCGAAGTCACTCCACCGTTCAGAAGTTAGTGGCTTAAACTCAGTGTTAGCGATTTCCGTCATCTTGCTTCTCACCTATCCATGTGAACTCGCAGGCTCGCTCCAAGACTATGGCAGTGAGGATATTTAATATCATCTTACGGAGAGAATAGGTCAGTGCTAGGAGAATGTGTCTGCTTGACTGGAACTAGGGCGGTGCTCTTTGATCTGAATGGGACTCTAGCTTATGTGAAGGGGGGCATTACTGACAATGAGCTCTCTGAATGCTTGTTCAGCCGAGGTTATGAAGTCTCGCCGCAACAGCTCAGAGCAGCATGGAATTTTGTATCGCTCATCGACTACCCAAAGTATGGTTACAGAGACTGGCATTCCTACTTGTTTAGGGTTTTCTGGAGGCTGAAGGTCGGGGTTGACGAAGAGACACTAGAGGAGATTGCCAAATTGCTGAAGAGCAGACCTTACCAGCTATGTCAAGATGCAAGGAGTGCAGTGCTTCTGGCAAAGAACAGCGGGTTCAAGACAGCTGTGGTCACGACAATAGCCTATTTCAAGTTCAAAGATGCCCTCAGACCAATCAGAAAATACTTGGACCTTGTCATGACAGGCTATGAGGCTGGATGCGACAAGTCAAATCCGAGAATGTATCGGAGAGTGCTGGAAACCCTAGGCGTCAAGCCTCAAGAAGCTGTTATGATCGGTGATGAGCTAGAGCTTGACATACTGCTTCCCAAACGGCTAGGCATCAATGCGATCTTGCTGGATCGGGAAGGCAAGAACAAAGGGCAACCCGTTGATGCTTCCGTATACGACCTGAATGAAGCCATGGAAACCATAATAAACAAGCAAGGCAAAACTGAACAAACCTCGTGAGAAGGCTTCAAGAATGGTTGAGGAATACGTCCTAAGGACTTCGAAGTCGAAGGCTTTGTTTGAACGTGCCAAGAGAGTCCTGCCTGCGGGCGTGTCCTACGGTATAAGGTACTTTGACCCTTACCCTTTCTACACGGCGAAGGCGAAAGGAAGCAAGCTCTACGACGTTGATGGAAACGAGTACATCGACTTTTGGCTTGGCCACACTGCACTCATATTTGGCCATAGTCCGCCTGCTGTGATGAATGTAGTCAAGAGCCAGTTGGCAAACGGCACCATCTTCGGGACATCTCACGAAGCAGAGGTAGCCTTAGCAGAGCAAGTAGTGAAGATGGTTCCAAGTGCAGAAATGGTGCGTTTTACGAACTCGGGAACTGAGGCAAACATGTACGCAACACGTTTGGCGCGTGCATATACTGGAAGGAACAAAATAGCCAAATTCGAGGGTGGGTGGCATGGTGGCTACGACGCGCTACACACAGGCGTCAAGTACCCCTACGACGTCCCAGAATCCGCGGGCCTAACAGCTGGCGCGCTTCAAGACACATTAGTCTTGTCCTTCAACGACCTCGAAGGTGTAGAGACAAAGCTGAAAGGAGAGGAAGTGGCCTCTATAACGATTGAACCAGTCCTCGGTGCTGGTGGCTGCATACCTGCTGAGAAGGAGTTCCTGAGAGGCCTAAGGGAGCTTTGCGACGAGAAGGGCATTCTGCTCATTTTTGATGAGGTAATCACGGGATTCAGGCTTGCGCCTGGAGGAGCACAACAGCGCTACGGTGTAACGCCTGACTTGACTGTTTTCGGGAAAATCCTCGGAGGAGGCTTTCCCGTAGGCGCGTTTTGTGGAAGAAAGGAGATCATGGAAAGAATAGATGCGCAAAGATATGAACGGTCAAACTATTCATTCCATGGTGGAACGTTCGCGGCAAACCCGATTACGATGAAGGCAGGTTTGGCCACGCTCAAGCTTCTGGAAGACGGCAAAGTGATAGACAGGCTGGACAGACTTGGGGACAGAACAAGGAAGCGGCTTCGTGAGATATTCCGAGCAAGTGGTGTCGACGTTCAGGTTACTGGAGACAGTTCGCTTTTCAATGTGCATTTCACCAAGGGAAAATTGGGAAATGCCCGAGACGTGGCCAAAGCAGACAAGAAGAGGCTATTGGACTACAACCTGTGGCTGATCGCAAACGGCGTATTCTTCCTTCCAACCCACAACGGCGCACTAAGCAACGCGCATACAAGAGCGGATCTGGAGAGACTATTCTCCGAAACAGAAAGATTCATGAAACAGTGTAAGGAATGACATTGCTGGGTCCTATCTTCTATGCATAAGGAGGCTTTCTCCTTTCTTCATATCCAGTGCGGTGTTGACATTGAAGAAAGTTTCGAGGTTCGGGTCCAATTGCTGTAGGACAAGCGTTGAGATGTAGCGCACTCCATTCAACCTGTTCACCATGTCTCGCATGTTCAAGCCTCCATCATTCATCGCGCTCCTTGCAGCGTCTAATGCTGACTTGGTGTGGTAAACCGCCTGCAACGGCTCGATGCAACCATTCGGCCAGCGCGGAACGGTTGCTGTTTTGTTCACACAGAGTTCGAGTAGAAGCGAAAGGATTGCGCATGAAACCAAAGGCGTGTCGCATGGAAGCAGAAATGAATATTCGCCACGTGACTTTTCGAAGCCTGTCAGGGCTCCTAGGAGCGGCGTTTGCGCCTTCTCCCGGTCGATGATTACTTCTGCGTCTGACTCGACGACTCTAGCATAGCTTTCCGCTTGGGTCTTCGAGCTGGCTACTACGATCTTTTCGTCTACGAGGCCACTGACTGCATCCAGAACGTGCATGATTAGGGGCTTGTTTGCCAGTTGGAGAAGCCCTTTGTCCTGTCCGAACCTAGTTGATGATCCTCCTGCTAGGATAATCGCTGACTTGTTCACGAAGAGTCTTCCTCATGTTGTTGGGCTGGTCACTTGTTTGGTTGTGGCTGTATAAGTTTTTTGTATGAAATATTACTAAATCGGAATACGATATATTACCTGTTTTGCCCCAGTCATTGTC
>CAZUFK010000051.1:0-10886 GCA_964619695.1 uncultured Candidatus Bathyarchaeia archaeon | reverse complement strand
AATACGCAGTATGCTCGGCGGGCCACATGCAACTTTCAAGGTGATCTGGGCCAGCTTGTATTACAACGAGCAATGGAGCGCCACGTGCCAGAGGGTTTACAATTTCGTTCAGGCGATTCGGGAATGGTTGTTCTTCTCTAAGGATAACAGATTGGAAGGACGACGTTTCTTGTCAAGCCATTTCTTTATTTCAGGATTACTCAAGCCCCACCTATCCCCATGGCGTACACGTGCACTGCCCGAAATGCGGCCACACAGTCGATCAATTCGTTAAACAAAGATCTTGAAAAACAAAAAGAGGGGGGATTCGCGGGAGATATCGCCATATATAGGAGGATATTTACTTTTCCTAGGAACAGTCTGAATGCTACGTGGAATGTGGTTGATGGAGCATGAATACGCTACCTAAAGAATTCAACATTTTCGAGGTTGAGAAGAAGTGGCAAAAGAAATGGGAGGAGATGGGCACTTACCGTTTCGACTGGAACGACACGAAGCGCGTCGTTTTCAGCGTGGACACTCCGCCTCCGTACACTTCTGGCGAGGTTCACATGGGTCTCGCGTTGAACTGGACCTATTTCGATGTCTTGGCGAGGTTCAAGCGCATGCGAGGCTTCAACGTCTTGTTTCCGCAGGGCTGGGATTGTCACGGTCTGCCCGTGGAAGTGGAGGTGGAGAGAAGGAACAAGATCAAGAAGACGGATGTTCCGCCTGACAAGTTCCGCAAGATGTGCATGGAGCTTGTGGACCAGAACATCAAGGACATGAAGGAGGCCATCACGCGCCTCGGCTACTCAGTTGATTGGACGACTGAGTACCGCACGATGGACCCTGACTACTGGAGGCGCACGCAACTTTCGCTGATCCTGCTCTACAAGAAGGGTTTCATCTATCGAGGCACGCATCCAGTAAACTGGTGTCCAAGGTGCGAGACAGCGATTGCCGATGCTGAGGTAGAGTATGACACGCGAAATGCTCAGATTCACTACATCAAGTTCAAGCTGGAAGAGGGTGGCTTTCTCGAGATAGCAACGACGAGGCCTGAGCTCATTCTCGCATGCGTGACCGTTGCCGTTCACCCTGATGACGAGAGATACGCGAAGTACGTCGGGAGGAAGATTCACGTCCCGACTACAGACAGAACCGTCGAGATTGTGGCTGACGACATGGTTGACCCCAAGTTCGGCACAGGCGTGGTCATGATTTGCACGTACGGCGACAAGGCCGACGTGAAGACGGTAATGAAGCACAACCTGCCTGTGATCATGTGCATTGACGAGAAAGGCAGGATGACTGAGAAGACTGGCAAATACGCGGGCATGAAGACCGAAGAGGCTAAGAAGGCCATGCTCGAAGACCTGAAAGCCGAAGACATGGTCATCAAAACCGAACCGCTCAGTCAAGAGGTTAGCCTGTGCTGGCGGTGCCACACACCCGTCGAAATCCTTGAAAGGGAACAGTGGTTCATGAAAACGCGCATGTTGACGGATGAGGTTGAGAAGAACGCCAACGAGATCACGTGGTATCCTGACTACATGAAGCACAGGTTGATTGACTGGGCGCGGTCGCTTGAGTGGGACTGGGTCATATCTCGCCAGAGGGTTTTCGCCACGCCCATCCCCATCTGGTATTGCAAGAACTGCGGTGAAATCATACTTGCCGACGAAAGCTGGGTTCCAATTGACCCGCGCATCGAAAAGCCCAAGATTGACAAATGCCCCAAGTGTGGCGGAACAGAGTTCACCCCTGAACGGGACGTCTTGGACACGTGGATGGACTCGTCTATCACGTGCGCGGTTCACGCTGGCTGGCCTGACAAGGCGGATTGGCGCAAGCGCTTTCCGGCGGACGTTCACGCCTCTGGTGTGGACATCATTCGCACGTGGGCTTACTACTTGATGGTTAGGCACTTGGCACTATTCGGCGAGAAGCCATACAAGAGTTGCTTGATCAACGGGATGGTGCTGGGCACTGATGGCCGCGAGATGCACAAGCATTTGGGTAACTACGTGGCCTCGCTGGACGCACTGGACAAGCATGGTGCTGACGCCATTCGCCAGTGGGCAACAGCCGGAGGCGCAACGGGTTCAGACATTCCATTCCGTTGGCCTGACGTCGAGTACGGTTGGCGTTTCATCATCAAGCTGTGGAATGCTTCGCGGTTCGTGACCAGCCTGCTGGAGGACTACAAGCCAGACGAGAAGGCCGAGTATGAGCTGCAGCCTCTGGACAAGTGGGTTCTGTGCAAGGCTGAGAAGGTCACGGAGAAGGTTACGGACGCTCTTGAGAAATGCATGTTCAACATTGCCACGGAGGAAACGCGGAACTTTGCTTGGCACGTTTTCTGCGACTGCTACATCGAAGCTGCGAAGGACAGGCTGTACAAGCCTGAGGTCTATGGCGCCGAAAGACGCAAGGCCGCCCAGTACACGCTGTACACGGTTCTGCACAGGATACTGCAGCTGCTTGCGCCTCTGACGCCCCACGTTACCGAGGAGATCTATCAGCTCATGTATGCAGAAGACAAGAGCCACAAAAGCATTCACGTTTCGCCTTGGCCAACGGTTGACAAGGGACTGATTGATGAGCAGACGGAGAAGGCAGGCGACGTGATCATGGCTGTCATAACCGAGATACGCAAGGAGAAGGCCGAGAAACACAAGCCTCTGAACGCCGAGATCAAGAGGCTCACCATCTACGCGAGAGACAAGGAAACAGCCAAGGCCATTATGGAGGGCAAGGGAGACATCGCAGGCACCTGCAAGGCAAACTACGTGGAAATCATCCTCAAAAAGGGCGAAGGTCGCGAAGTCAAACCCTACCAGAACCTCAGCTTCACAGCCGAATTCTAGCCAGAGCAGGAAAGCGGTGAAACCTTGAAAACCGTCGGCTTGATTGGATGTGGCGCGATTGGCACGCTGATCGGCGAGGCCATAGACAGGAGAATAATAGATTGCGACAGATTGATTCTGTACGACTTGGATGCTTCGCATGCCGAAGGCCTCAAGAAGGCACTACACACATCTGCCACAATCGTCAAAAGCGTTGACGAAATGATCAAGCTCAAGCCCACAGTCATCGTTGAAGCAGCCTCACAAGAGGCGGCAAAAGAGTACATACCCAAAATAGTCTCTGCTGACATGGACCTGATCGTAATGAGCGTAGGCGCCCTGCTCGACTTGAAGGCTAGGAGCATGAGGATCCATGTTCCTTCAGGAGCCATCGGCGGGTTGGATGCTCTTTCCAGTGCAGATCTTGCAGGCATCGATACGGTCGTGTTGACCACACACAAGAACCCACGTGCCCTAGACATGAACAACCATGAGGAACAGCTCGTCTACGAAGGGAACGCCGAGGAGGCAGTCCACCGTTTTCCACGCGAAATGAACGTAGCAGCCACACTCGCCCTCACCGTCGGCTCAGACAAAGTCCACGTAAGAGTCGTCTCAGACCCCAACGTAGAACGGAACGTGCATGAGGTCAAAGTCAAATGGAAACACGGCGACATGCTACTTAGATTCGCAAACGACCCGCACCCCGAAAACCCGAGAACCAGTGCGCTGGCAGCGTGGTCAGCGATAAGAATGCTCAAGAGCCTTCTTGAAGAGAGTAATCCTTTACGTGAAGTCTAAGTGTGCTAGGCCTTGAGAACTAAAGAGGGGCTTATGGGTGGGTGTTGCGCGTAGTGGCCTGTGCAGAGAGAGCGCGTTTCATGGAATAATTCATTAGACATCGTGGTGAATCTGTTCTTCAATCAATTGCCGAGCGTACGTGGCTATTCTTTCGTGTCTCTACGGTTTGAGGCCGGTGTCTTGGTCTGTCCAGATTTTTTCGCCGATTTTTCTGTAGCCTATCTTTGTGTAGGCTTTGATGGCTGGTGTGTTGTCTGTTCTTGCGAATAGTGCTGCGTTTTCTGCGTTGTTTAGGGCTTGTTCGGTTACGGCACTTGTGGCTTGTGTGGCGTAGCCTCGGTTTCGGTGTTCTGGTGCGGTGTAGACTCCGCCTATCAGCCACACTTGCGGGGTTTGGATGAAGCTGCTTGCGTAGGAGACGAGGTGGCCGTCTGCGAACACGCCGTAGGTGGGTAGCGTGGTCACCCATTCCCTGTATCGTGCGAGGTTGCTGGGTTTGCGGTCGGTGCGCGTAGACAACAGCTCCCCAAGCATGGCGGCGTCTTCTTCAGTGCTGAGCCTGCGGACGAGACTTGACCTGTGGAATGGGGCTTCGCCTTTGCGTACGAGCATCCAATCCTCCACGTAATGCTTCGCCTTCGGGAATTTGGCCTTGATTGCTGGTAAAAGGTCGGTGGGGGCGTGCATGACGAACCTGTCTGGCAGGGCGTCGCTTAGCAGGCTAGGCGCGGTTTCGGGATCGGCTTCGAGGACGACGCTTGGGTAGTCGAGTGCGGTGTAGACGAGTATGTAGCCTTTGAGCGTGTTGCCTTCGTAGGCTGCGTGCACGGTCGTATGCTCGACCTTGTACTGGAGGTCGTAGAAGGCGAATGCATGCCTGACGACATCGTGCCTTATTGCATCTAGGAAGGGCTGCCTATTACCCTCGTCGATCTTTCGTATGGTCAGCATTGCGTAGCCTCCAAGTGCTTGCCCACTATCGCTGGGACTTCACTGAGGGATTCGACGTAGTAGTCTGGGTTGAGGTTGAGGGCGTCGCCGTGGCTCCGCTTGACTATTATGCAGATCGCGTTTGCGGCTTTGGAAGCGTGCACGTCGAGAGCGAGGTCCCCAACCATGAAAAAGCGTTTCGCCCCAAGTTCCTTGGCGGCCAGAATGATGCCTTCCGGGTCAGGCTTAAGCTTGGTTACTCTCTCACGCGTGACCACCGAGCTGAAGTAGCCTCCTATACCGTGCAGCCTGAAATCAATATCCACAGCTTCGCGCGACGTGTTAGTAACCAGCCCCATAGACACATTCATTGCTCTGAGCTTTTCCAGAGTAGGCACGGTCTCCGGGAACAGCTTCGAATTGTGTGCCGCGTCCAGCTCATAGGCCTTGAGGAACCTTTCCATTTCATGGACGAAGGTTTCCTGCTCCGGTTCGGCGAAGCGGCTCTGCACGTATTCAACGGCCTTGTTGCGCATAACGGTGGAGCGTTCGACGCCTTCAAGCACGTTTTGCGGGATGCCGAGTGTGAGAAGCCTTTTTCTTGTGGCCGTCCGGAACTCGGCAACGTGGCTGATCCAGGGCGTTTCCACGAGCGTTTCTTCTAGGTCGAAGAGCACTGCAACAGCCATAGGCTTAGGCCTCAAGCTTCTTGGCTTCTTCCACAAGCGTGTCCAGTTCTTCTTCGGTGTTGTAGAAGTGGGGTGAGGCTCTAATGCCGTTGGCGCGTGCCGTGACGATTATGCCCTTCTTCTCCAGAGCCTTCTCCATGTCTCGGGGGTTCTTGACTATGAAGTTGACGATGCCTGAGCGGCACTGCGGCTCGAGCGACGTTTGGAGCGTGAAGCCTGCGTCTGTAAGGCGTTCAATCAGGTAATCAGTGATTTTGAGTATTCTTTTTTCCACGTTTTCTATGCCTTGGTTCAGGAGGAGCTTGATGGCTTCGCGTGCGCCTATGTGGCTTACGAAGCTGGGTGAGCCTGCTTCGAAGCGTGAGGCCGTCTTTGCGTAGGGCATTTTCCAGATGTCCCAGAAGTCAGTCGTGTTGAAGATGCTTTGGTCCACGCTGGCCCAGCCCACCATCGGAGGCTCAAAACGCTCAACAAGCTCCTTCCTGACGTAAAGGAAGCCTGCCCCAGGCGGGCCAAGCAGCCACTTGTAGCTCGCCGTGGCCAGAAAGTCTACGTCATCGCGCTTCACGTCAACGCTTACCGCTCCGCATGCCTGAATACCGTCAACAATCATCAAGGCCCCATGCTTGTGCGCAATCTCGCTAACCGCTCTAACGTCGTGGCGGAAACCGTTTGCGTACTCGACTTGGCTTATGGCCACGGCGGCTGTTTTGTCGTCTACTGCGCGTTCGATGTCTTCAAGTCTGGTTTTTCCGTTCACGTTCTTCACGTATTCAACCCTTAGGTCTAGGCCTTTGCGTAGGAACGGGTAGACGGCGGAAGGATACTCCAGATCGGTGGTCACCACCTTTGAGCCTCGCTGAGCGCTGAGTGCGCTTGCTGCGATGTTGACGCCTATGGAGGTGTTGCCGATGAGCGCGATCTCGTCGACGCTTGCGTTGACAAGTTTGGCGAAAGCCTCTTTGCCCAAGTCGTTCACATCCTCGTGCGAGGGCCCGAAACGCGAAAACTCATCAACATGCTTGCGCATAGCCTCAGCCACAGGCCCGGGCAACGGGGAACACGCTGCATGATTCAAGAACGCCCGATTCCGAGTAACTGGGAATAACTCACGAACCCTTTCGATGTCCTCCAACTCTGACGCATCCCCTGCTTGGCTGATCATGGATAGGCGGTACTGACTATTAAGACATCAATATTCAGGTCGAAGACAGCAAAACAGACGCCTCATAAGCAGGGGATCTCCTGCGTAATCACCCTTTTACATTTTCTGCGCGCGTGTGACTATGTTGAAAAAGGAATTGGAAGCGCACGCTATGGGTGATGACTTCTATGCGTGTGCGTGCCTATAGTGGCCCTTCACGTGGACCGTTCTCTTTTTTGCTCCAGGCTTCCTTCGTATGAATGGTCTGATTTTTGGCATGATTTTGTCACTAATCACAAGTAAACCATCTGTCCAAAGAAAAGCATTATGAACTCGCGCTCCATATCCAGAATCTAGCATACGCGAGCGCGCCTTCTAGTCTTTAGAGTGACGACCTCAATCAGGTTGGCTCCATTCTCCAATCAATGGTAGGTCCTGTTTCTCCACGACTCTCAAGTCTACTTTTTGCCTTCAAGCAAGTCTAGATGCCCGCCAAGATGGTTTTGCCGTTAAGGCCTTTCATAACTTCGATTTGTTGTTTTCACGTTTAGCTTTTGCTTTCGGAGCGTCTGTCACCATATTATTGACAGGCACGTTAGAGCGCCTTCGCCCTTTCTGAATTCCGACAGGTCAAGCTCTTCAACCTGCAAACCTTCATCTTCAATCAATCTCTTCGTCCTCGGGTAGCCTTTGGACATGAAGATCGTTCCGTTGATGGCAAGACAGTCGGCAGCATACTCGTCTTCCCTCGGGACTGTAATCTTCGCAAAGCCTGACAAGACATTCACGTCAAAATTGCCTTTGGAAAGTATGACGTAGTTGCTTCCTAGGTAAGTGCATGCCGACTTCAGGTGCAGCACGTTTCGCACTTTTACTGGGATCACTTGTAGGCTTGTGTCCTTCAGGAGCTGTCTAAGCTGGCTCACGGCGCCCGCGTTGGTTCGCGCTGAAAGCCCCACAAAAACCCGGTCTTCCGCTCTCAGGACGTCTCCACCGTCGATTGTAGCTGGTGGCTTGATGTAGTGCACTTGCTTCAATTTCTCGAGGACTCTGGCGACTCCAGCCACTTCAGGCGCCCTCGAACCCACGCTCATATTGCACATTATCGCCTTCTCCCCGAAGACTAGGGCCGTGTCCTCCACGAAGCAGCTGTCTGGAAGCGAATCGTCGCGTTCGACCCATACGAGCTTGAGGCTTAATCTCTGCAAGGCCTTACAGTAATCCGCGTGCTGTAACTTGGCTAGCTCGACATCTATTCTTTCAGTATTGGTTCTCACGCAGCGATCGTATGAGTCAGGGACGGGCCTGACAAGTGCGAACTTGGCTGTGGCTGGGTTCATGGGTTCCGCCTCTATTCTGAGAAATCGACCCTGCTTTTATGGTTTCATTCTCCAGAATGTTATGTGCTCTTCCGTCCAGCAAGTCTTTCCTTCCAAGGTCCTGGCTGTTTTGGGTATTCCCTTTTTCGCTCTGTAACTAACGAGTCCAGTAGTGCTGTTTTCGTTGCCTTCTGTGGAAGCGCGCGCGACTACGATGTTCGTGATTTGGAATTTGTCAGCGATCACTTCTGTGTGGAGATTTGGCAGGCAGGCGGTTACGGCTATGTTCGCGCGCGCCCGTGCCTCATCATTATCGGAGTGAGAAGAGCAGCGACCACGGAGCGACTTGGTCTCTGTTCAATTGGATATGGATTTCTTGATTCGCGCGGTTGTGGCTCGGTCAGCGCACGACGTGGCCGTAAACAATATCGCGCCTTCCAAAACCGTGATAGCGCGCGCCTAAATCTGTCTCTCGCTGACACGCAACGCACGCGTTTAGGGCATCGTGTTCAGCCCGTATCCTCCGAAGCAGTTCCAGTGCTTCCTCAACAACCGTCTAACCTCATCCACCGTCCTCTCAACTGTCCTGCGACATTCAGCAGGCTCAAGAGGCACAGCGTAAGGCTCTTTGACGCTTATCGCGTTTACGCCAGCCACACCTGCAGCCAGCGCATACCAGCACAGAGGCAACACAGCATGATTGTACCCGCTCCCACAGAGCAGCACAAGCCTGCCACTGCAAACACGCTCAGCCGTCTCACGAATCAAACGCGCAACACGAAAGAACCCGTCAACCGTCAAACCCAACCCACCCAGCATGTCCGCAAAATGCGCATCGCTCCCGCCGTTCGCAATAATCACCTCAGGCTTGTACTCCTCAGCTAAAGGCACAAACACCTCACCCAAAGCCCACAAGCACGTCTCGTCACCCGTCCCAGCAGGCAAAGGCACGTTCACGTTAAACCCTTCACCCTCGCCTTCGCCGACCTGATGCACAAAACCCGTTCCCGGATACAACGTCCTCGGATCCTGATGTAAATCAACGAACAGCACACTCGAATCACGATAAAAGATGTCACTCGTACCGTTCCCAGCATGCACATCATAATCCAATATAAGAAACCGTTTCACGCCATACTTGGCCCTCAGAAACTCAACCAGCACAGCCACATCATTGAACAGGCAAAACCCGCCACCAAAGCTCCTACCCGCATGATGATAACCTCCACCAACCGCCACCGCACGCTTCGCCCCACCCTCAAACACAGCCCTGCCACACTCGATCGCACTGCCCACAATCAGCATCGCCGCCTCCAAAATGCCCCTCGAAACAGGAGTCTCAATATCGTACGCACAATTCTCCTCAGCCAAACGAAACAACAAATCCACATAACTCACATCGTGCACACGCAGTAGATCCTCACGCGAAGCAGGCTCAGGCACGACACGCACCACGTTAGGCAGCTTAAACAGGCCTTGCTGTTCGAAAAACCTCATAGCATTCTCAAAACGGTCACCACGAAACGGATGACCCTCACCCATGTCATACTGCCTCATCCTCTCATGGAAACTGACGACAACCTTATCCAACAACCCCTAGACACTCTCAAACCAGAATTATCAAAAAACGCAATATAAAACTGCACAGGCCACAGTCAAGTTCGAAAAAGAAAAAGGAAAGGAAGAATTCGCGACTACTTTTCCTGCTTCTCTTCTTCCGCGATCTCTGCGTTCGCCGTCTCGGCCGGTTGCGTTTGGTCTGCTTGTGCTTCTGCTGGTGGTTCAGGCATCTTATCCTTCAAAGTCACAACAGGCACCTCGACCACCTCAACGTTGTCCTTCGGGACCTCAACGGGCTCAAGCTCCTCAGGCTCCAACGGTATCGCCACGTTGCCCGATGAAAGCTGCGCATTCGCGTCTCTGACCATGTCAAGCTCCTGCCTCGCGTTCTCAAGCCCCACCGAAAGCAAATCCACCTGCCGCTCATAAACATCGTCATCAACTTCGCCCGTAACGTGCTGAATCTCAAAGTTCGCCAGCAACATCTCCAACGTCCTAATCTGCCCCTCAACCTCGTCTGCCTTCGCCGTCATCTTCTCCTGCAACGCCTGCTGCTGCCTCTCAATCTCCGTCAAAGCCTCTTCAATCTCGTGGTTGAAAACGTCGTAAGTCGCCTGCGAAATCTTGCCCCTGCTCAGCAAACTGTCCAAAGCCCGCTTCTTCTTCTTCGCAACCTCGAATTCTTCGCCCAATCTCCTAAACGACTGCTTCCACGAAATCAATCTGAACACCGTACACACGCCTACAGCACCTATGCCAAATAACACTTGTTAACATCCACATATATCGCCGACACACAAAAACCGCCCCAACCGTATTCGGAAAGGAGAACAAACCATATAAAAACACAACAACAAACACCACCCTATATCACTGAAAACCGCAACACCACAAAACACGCCCCATGAAACATGCGAGGGCTAGAATGCTTTTTCTCAAAATCTTTCGTTGCTCTGACGTTTATACTTGTATGATTCTGTTTCTACTTCCTAGTCGGAATTAGAATAAAGTTTAAATATTTATATCCAACATAAAACGCTACAATGTGAATAAACATGACGGCCCTTACAATCATCGTTGGCGGTGAAAGGTTGGAAGGCAAAATCCTCAAAAGAATGCACGAACGCATAATCAAGAATTTTATGGACATAATAATCCTTGCCGAACTGCGCGACGGACCCCTCAGCGGCTACGACGTCATCTCATTTATTCACAACAAGTTCCACCTGCTCGTGAGCTCGGGTACCGTTTATTCGCTACTGTACTCGCTTGAAAGAAACGGCCTCATCGAAGGCACCTGGAACGAAAGAAAACGCGTCTACAAACTCACCGACAAAGGCATCAAAACGATCGAAACCATCATGTCCGCAAACGACAAAATCAAAAACTTCATAACCGGCCTCCTAAAAGTACAGGCCATAGCCTAGAACCCCCCCCCTCTTCTTAAGGCAAGTCCGAACAGAAACGCTAAAAAACATCCTCCATAATCTTCTAGAAACGAAACCAAACCCTACAGGGGCCCGTAGCTCAGTCAGGACAGAGCACCGGACTTTTAAGCGAAAAGCGCCGCAAAGAAATCCGGGGGTCCCGGGTTCAATTCCCGGCGGGCCCG
>CAZUFK010000050.1:0-11149 GCA_964619695.1 uncultured Candidatus Bathyarchaeia archaeon | reverse complement strand
TTACAGATATTTCCGATAAACGATTTTTGGATTCATGGAAGGGAACATTCGTCACAACAGAATTCACAGAAAAAATAGAGGAGCAAATTCTGAAAGAGTTAAAGAAATTATTATGACTTGTCGAAAATCCATCAGCTTGAAGCCTCCAACAAATGCCCACAAATAACGCTCAATTTATGCCTAAGTAGCTGAAATAAGCTCAAAGTAAGCTTAAATGTGCCGAGGGCCGGGTTTGAACCGGCGACAACTCGGTCTTCAGCCGAGCGCTCTCCCAGGCTGAGCTACCTCGGCAACACTGACAGCTCAAGAGAAAGACACGTGTGCTTTTAAGTTTTCTGAATTGGCGGTAGAAAAAAGGTGGGTGCAAGCTTCATTTACCTGTCTCGTCATGAAGGAAAAAGAAGAGGGAGAAACAACAATGAAGACTCTTCAACTTGCACTCGTGTTTGGCTTGTGGTTGGCAAGTTCAAAAGACTTGTCAAAGAATCCTAAGTGGAATCTGACCTAGAATCCTAAGCATGAATAAGTCCGAAGGAGAAACAGCTCTTAAAAGCAGTGAAGAATGCGACTTGTATTGATGAGGGTCTTTCATGGGCAAAAGGAAGGCAATAATAACGGTTGAGTTAGTCGACGAGAGCGATTGGGAAGTCGATGAAAAGATCGTTCGGGAACTGCTTGACTGGTTCACGGAAGACGTAGGCTTCATTCCTTGGGTGAAGAACGTGAAAGGCATAATGCTGAAGGACGAGTAGGTAGCTAGGCCAGCAGATAGAGCGCAAGAAAATAGCCGAGGGCCACAAAGGTCAAGAAGCATAGAACCACTAAGGCTCTGTCAGCATTGAGGTTCTCATTGTTGTCGCTTGCACTATTCGGTTTCTTCAAGCCTAGCCCACTCTACCTCTCTTTCTTCGAGACTGCTAATGAAAGGCTTTATGAAGCGGAAATAAGTATTTCAAATCCGACAGCAAAGCTGCCCGAACCAGAGGCCACGCTAAGGCCTCTAACAGAAGGGGGCTCGTAGTCTAGCTGGTTAGGACGTCGCCCTCACGCGGCGAAGGTCGCCGGTTCAAGTCCGGCCGGGCCCACTTCAATGTGTCTTTTTGTTGTACGTGTACGCAAGAAGGTTTATTAGATCTTAAGATTCGAGATATACGTTCAGACGGTGAAAACAGATGCAGAGGAACATAGCTACACCGAGGACAGACGAGGAATTCTCAGTTCAAGAAAACGCCGACAATTGCACGTGCGATGAATGTGGTTCAAGGTTTCAGAAGCCTCTTTTTGCAACCTTCAGGTCTCAAGGCTCTAGCCAAGAATACTATGCATGCCCTCGTTGCCTTACGAAGGTGGGCGAAATAGAAACAAAACAGAGAAAGCAGAATGAGGAAACACCGTTGGAAAGAGACCTCGGGAAAATCGGAGCAACGCTTGAAGAAAGCGTGAAATGCCCGCATTTCATGGGCTACTTGAAGAAACGCCCGAAGGACACGCCGATTCCGGATGAGTGCTTGACGTGCACTAAGATGGTTGAGTGCCTGTACATTCAATGAGGCACTGAAGCCTGCGCGCAACGTGCCTCCCACGAAGCCTCTAGCGCTAATGCAAAGCCAACGGAAGCCGACGAAAGAAAACGTTAATTACGAGACCTCACCGCTATCTCCAGAGAGAGCGGACGCAACCTGATTCCACTCAAAGACCTGAACCGATCCTCAACGACTCCGCATGTGAACCGTCTGTTATTGTTGGCCAACGTGACCGTTTTTGTGGTTTATTGGCTTTCAAGCCAGAGCATATTTCTGGATGCCCGATTCGCGCTTGAGATTGAACGGAATTTCGTGATGGTTCCAAGCGAGATAGTTCAGGGGCAGCGATTTTTTACGCTCTTTACGTCGATGTTCATGCATGCGAACTGGATCCACTTGATTGGGAATATGCTGTACCTTTACATTTTCGGCGACAATATCGAGGATGTTTTTGGCCACGTGGGCTACTTGGTGTTCTACGTTTTTTGCGGCCTTGCCGCGGCGTTCGCGCACATCGTGAGCATCATGAGCCCCGCGGACTTGCTTTCAGGCGTCGTGGGAGCTTCGGGAGCCATCTCCGGAGTCTTAGGCGCCTACATTGTGTTGTATCCAAAGGCGAGGATTCTGACTCTGATCACCTTTATCATAGTGCCCATTCCAGCTATCTTGCTTCTGGGTTTCTGGTTTGTTATGCAGTGGCTGTCGGTGAGTTTTGACGTGTCAGGTGGGGTTGCGTATTGGGCGCACATAGGCGGCTTCATCACGGGCATCGTCCTAGCATTCGTTTTTGGATTGAGACGAAAGAAAAAGCGAGAGACAAGGCAAAAGCTGTAACTGGTCGTTCTAAGGGGTCTGTCCGTCATAAGCTCTTCATCTTGATAAATCAGACTGGGACGGCGACATCATCCCCTGCACTGAAACAGCGTCACACTCAGATAAAATCTTTGCTACGCTATGGTTCATGAAGAAAGAAGCGTACTGCGACACAACATCGAAAGCAGTCGGCAAAAGACTGAAGCACATTGCGAGAAGCTGTCTTATAGAGAATCCCGAGACTCTCAAAGGCTTCATAGCAGAGAAAGAGTGTTCGCCTGCGTTCAAAGAGTCGCTTGTTGAAGCTTACGACTTGTACTGCAGAGCAAACGGCATAGTTTGGAGTAGCCGTTTTATCAGCGTTATGATAGACAGCCGAAGATTCCGACTGAAGAGAAGCTGAACATGTTTATTGCGAATTCTTCGCTTATTCTAAGCTTGTGTGGACAAGCTACTTTCTTTACGAAAACAATGTCAGCTTTCTCGCCAATCTAGGCTTGAATTTCGTGCCATTCTCTCAAGGTTGTTGACAGAATGACGCCAACATTTATTCTCTTTCCTTCTATCACGGTTTTTCCTCCTCTTTGTTTCTTCTTCGTCTCCTCTTCATTCTGGCTAGTTGCGAAGAATCAGCCTTGGTCAGCAAGATGCTGGTTAGAAAAGGTTTGATGGTGCGACTCGCACTCTACGGCGCCCTATGTCTCGACGATGAGTGCTCCTCAATAAACAGTGCCAAATTGCCGTGCGCTGAAAAGTAGCTTCTTTCCTCATCTATTATACAGAAAATCAGCATGCCATCATATTCTAATCTGAGGAGATGTCTGCTCTGAAAGAAGCCAATCTGTCATCTTTCTCTTCTTCCTCGATTTCTGTCAGCATCGCCTTGATCTGCGATTTCATTCTTCTTCTTGCGATCCGTTCAAGCGCCTCCTCCCGTGTTAAATAGCGACTCTGCGAATTAGTTCCAGAAGTGCCGTCAAACCATTCTCCGCCCAGATTTAGCTTCTGTTCTGTTCTTTGCACGATTGCATCAGCTTTTTCCCGCTTGGTCTGCTCGTGAAATGTGTCCACGACTTTCTCGTCAACAAGCATGCCCTGCTTATCGTAGACGGACACTATTTGAAGCTCATTTCTAGGAGGGTTCTTGATGTGATATGATGTTTCGTATTTGCATTCTGGACAGTAGAATCTTATGTTGTCAAATTTCCTGTCGTGACGAAGTCTGAAGCTCTTGCTTGCGCATTGAGGACAACCCGACACTGCGAGATCTGCCATCGCTGGGTTATTCACGCTTGCCGATTTCAAGAACTGCGCTTCAGGTGAGTAGTCTCCATCGAGTCCGCTGAATTCGACCCACTCAAACCTTCGTGGTCTCCCTCGCCGCTGCGCGCTCATGCTTCTGCACCCGCGTGTTCATCTTTCAAGCATATTCTATGTGAACCGATATATTAGTGACACAGGAAGTTGTGGAAGCACCGCTTTGAGAGCCAAAACACGGTTTTCCCCATAGTAGTGTCGTATATGGGATTTTCCGCGTTTTGAAGAGCTGCGTATCCAGCGCGCGCTGTAAATCTTTGTCAATTCAGCTTCATTAGCAGAGTTTCTTTATTCTCAGCTCAAGGGTTTTGTGGCAACTACAGCATTTCACAGCAATTATCTCGAAGTTATTAAGAACGTCAAAGCTTCTTTGCGAGTATTTTCTGCTTTTCCAATGCTCGCAATTGGCCTGGTTCGCAGAAAGCAGTGTCTCTTCTTTCATTCTCCTCTCCCTTATGATATATTGTCGAACTCTAGAATAACCATTGTGGAGGTATTCTTCTAGAACATTCATTCATGAAACACATGGTGTTTTGTGGAGCGCGCGAGAAAAGGGAGAGCTTATGGATATTTCCCTCCGTAGTGGCCTGTGCATAGAACAACGTCTAAGCGCGCGCTAGACAAGTTGCTAACAGAGCCAGAACAACTGTTTTCTCTTCACAGCAAAAATGCAGAGCCTGGAGCATTTCTCAACTCTTACGCATTCTTCTGAAGACTTAGAATGTCTAAGAATTCGAAAATAGAAAAAGAAAGGGTTGCTATTTTCTATGAAGCTATATCTTTCTTTTGTTTAGGACTGATCTGAAGGATTTTCCACAGCACTGATAGAGTCCTATTGTGAGTTCTGTTCTCTTTCCACTCTTGTCTTTTCTTCCAGCCATCTTCCAAGTCTTCTTCGGAGTACTGACTTCTTTCTTACATTTAGGGCATTTAGCCATAGCATTCCCTTTTCCAATGATTACATGGTATGAAGTTAAAACATTTTCCATAGTCAACGGGAAAGAGAAAGTCAGAATGATCGCTTTAGTTGTATTAGTGCTTCTAGTGTTCTGTCTCTGAGTTCTGCAGGATTCTCTTTCAGGTAATGCCTGACAAATACTGACTTAGAAACTCGAGCAGATCTACTCCTTCGATTGCTAAGCTGTTAGCCTTCCTCAATTTCTCTTGGCAAGTGCTTGATGTGCTACTTTCACCTGTTGAAACACTTATTTACTTCAGTCTTGGGTAACTCATTGGTATGCTTGGTATAATTGTCAACGTTGTTTTTCTGATAATATGGGCATTACTGCTCTCTGAGGGTTCGAGAAAGAACCTGAGATTGATTTTAGGTGGATTGTCTGTAGGCATCGTATTTGTTTTCTTATTGGCTTTTTCAATCGAGTTTAATTGGTTCATCCTAACGGGCATAAGAGTAACAGAATATCAAAGCAAGACAGTTGTAGCTCCGATTGTTGAGGAATTGTGAGAGTTTCTATTCATATCAGTCTTAGCTTGGAGAAGAAAAGCAATATTGTCTGGGGTCACCACATTTGGAGCAGCTGTAGGACTTGGCTTTGGCTTCATTGAGAATTTTAGTGTGATCTCAAATGTCCTCAATGTGCTTTTCCGTAATCTGCTTTCAGTTCCAATACATACAATGGCTGCAATATCAACTTCTTATGGAATAAGCCGTTTTGCAATAAAGAAGAATGTTGCTTGGCTAGTAGTCTTTCTTCTTCTCGCCATATTTGTACATGGAGTTTTCAATTATGTAATGATTAGCCTAGGCTTTGGATGAAACAGGTACCTTAAGTTACTCTCACCAAAGATACTTAGTATTCTGAGGAAATCAGGAAACAGATGTTATATCAGAAAAAGGATTTGTTTCTAGGGATATTTTTCTCCGTAATGACCTGTGCAGAGCACTACGCCTAGTATGTTGATTAGGCCGTTATTGTCGATGTCTGCGTTATCAGTGTAAAGAGGATCTCCTGCCTTCTTGCCGTATGCACCTGTGATTTTGACAACATCCAAGATGCTTACAATCAAGTCGTGATTGACGTCTGCTGGAATCCAATAGGGATTCATCAACGGATAGTGATCTATGTTGTTGCTGTCAATAATGTAAGGTGTATCACCTATACCATCAAAGTCAGAATCAGTGCCGTTATAGTCACTCCAGTAGTTGCCTTCGCAACCATCGTCAAAAAGCTCATACCCCCAAAGCTGACCGATTTGGTTTTCGTTGTCAAGCGCGCGGAGATTGGTACGACATGGTCTTTGGCCTGCCTGGCGCGTGGACACTGTTCGCCTTCAACATCATTGTAGGAGGGTTCGGTTCAGCTCTCGGCGGAGTCACGAGCGTGGCGATTCCAAGCGGAAAAGGGCCGAAGATGTTTGATGAACGATAGGCAAGAATACCAATAGAGCTGTCAAAGCTTGCGGGTGTTTGATTGCGACTGGAACTGATTCCTCATTTTCCTGCGAAGCGCTTTGAGTGTGCCAGAAATCGAGACAATGTGAATGGCTGCTGGCTTGTTGGCTATACTGATGATTGAGACTAGCGCCACTCGAACGTCGTCAAGAGCAACCAGAGTAGAGCGTATGACGGCAAGATGCTTTGTCTCATTGAAATCAATAAGCACTAGGCCTGTTCGGCTAGCGCCATATTCCCCGTAGAGCTTCACGACTGCGCCCCACACGGCGTTCATGAACTCCTGTGAAATGAAGTGCGCGTCGGATTCTATCTCTAGAGCTAGGTATCGCCGTTTCGTTCTCCTCAGCAATCTTTCCCTCTCCGAATCGTTCGAATGCCAGGCGCGACGAAACCTGAGCTGAGCTTTTCTCGGTTCCTCTTGACTATGTCTATAGGATTCTTTGAAACCACGTCAAGCGCATTTTCCCTTTTCAGGTCGAAAAGAGAGGTTAGCGCGGCGAGTTCCAGCGGTTTTCGCATGAACAAGACGCTTGAGGCTGCGCTTGAAATGACTATTGGAACGTGTAGGGCTTGGGCGGTTGTTGCCTCTCTTCGCAGGGTTGACAGCAATCTGATTCTTGCAGGCCCTTCTAATGTGAGTATTGGGTCTGAGTCTATTTCGAGTGCGGCTACTCCGTTTGAGGCTAATTCTGCTTCTGCCTCATCGAAAAACCTTCTGCGGAAATCAAGCCCTGGGAAGTTCAGAAGGTCTACGCGTCGGTCTTTCGCTGCCTGCCTCGCAACATCTTTCGATTCGCAAGCCACTGCAACGATTTCGAATTTTCTTCTCAGATTCCTTATGCTGCTCAGCAATTCTTCGGGTGTTCTGGGCTTCAAGTCTATGCGGGATGCTAACTCTATTCCCGCTTCTTGACAGGCACTTTGAAGCTGGCCTAGTTCGCTCTCGGTGATGTTTGCCGGAAGCGTGAAGGCTATTAGGCGATATCCAAGGTTTGCGGCCTTGCGTGCTATGCGTAAGACTTGCTCAGGTTCTTTCAGGTTTGGGCGCAAGTGAAGGTCAGCAAAGGTCCTTTTCATGGCAGTAACCCGAGTTTTCTGCAGATTTCCATGACTTCTTCTTGCCTGTGTTTTTTGAAGTGAATTCGAAGATGTATGGGGTCGGTCATGCCGAGCTTGAGTTCATTGAGGTATGCGGATTGTTTGTCAAGCCTGAGGTAGAGGTTCCCTTTTTCCAGATGCTGATCAATCTCGCTGTTCAAAGACTCTTTGTCCAGAATGCTCAGACCTGAGGACAGCTTCTCCATAAGCTGTTGTGCGACTTTCTTTTCTTTGATTCTGGTTTCGAGAAGAGTTATTGGGTTTCCGTGATGCCCAGTTAAAGATGCTTTTCTGAAGGCAACCGTGTCGACCGATTCTTGCGGAATCAGGTTTCTAACAGACGTCAGAACTTTGTCTGGGTCTTCTGTGGCGTGGGCAAAGACTCGCAAGTCAACATAGTCTATTGGAACCTTCGAAGACAAGACAGCACCACTGAGCTTTTATTGGAGTGGGCTCAACTTTTAGGCTTTTTCTTCGGTTTGGAGGCAGCTTTCCTGTCTTTCAGAAAGGTTTTGACAGTCTCAACGTTGTCTTCGTGCATTGTTTTGCGTCTGGAGTCTACTGGAACGCCTAGTTTTACGGCTTCTGTCAGGCTGGTTCCTGCTTTTCTGAGTTCGTCTCGACTGAAGCCTCTTCCGAACCGTTGCCTATCAGGATGTTTGGGTACTTTGGCTTTAATTGCTTTCATGAGTTTTCCCCCCTCCCCGCGCGCGCTCTCTCGTTCTTCTCCTTTCGACGGCTTTTCGGCTTGGTCGAACTTTTTCTGATCCTGTTCCTTTTCCTTTTAGTCCTCTGACTTTTTTGCCTGCACCGGTGAGGCTTCTGAAGACTCTTCTGTAGTTTTGCTTCTGGCAGATCCAGTTGATGTCTTTGTCAGCCTCTATTGACGGGTGGTTTGTGTCGACGAGTATGATTTCGAACCATTTTGATCGTCCGTCTTCGCCTACCCAGTACGAGTTTAGGACTTCGAGGTTCGGAAACTTCCGAGCTGTTCTTTCCTCAGCAATCAGTCTTAGGCTTTTGGCTGGCTTGAACTTTTTGACGCCCATGCGTTTGGGTCTTCTTCCAGACCTTGGCCTTACCTTTCTCATTCCGCCTCGTCTAACGCGGGTGCGAACTACGACGAAGCCTTGCTTGGCTTTGTAGCCCAGCTTTCTGGCTTTGTCTATACGCGTTGGTCTCTCGATGCGGGATATAACGGATTGCTTGCGCCACTCGATCAGTCTTTGACGCATCAACGCGTGTACGAAGGATTTTTCGGGTTTTGCCCATGCTTCGGCAATGTACTTGTACGCCATATAGTTTCACTTCTTCGTTGGTTTGTGGTTCAGCCTTTCGGCATCATCCCTGCGGACGGGTTGTCCGCCTGCAGCTTTGATTCATAGCATCGAGCCGCAAAATAAACCTTTCCAGAAAGAGGGGGCGCACACACGCGCTCAGAAAAAATTCATACTCCCCTATATATAGGTTCAACTTTGGCTGAGGCTTCACGCGCATTTTTTTCCATGATATTGGCGCGATTTTCAACCAGTACGGGATACGCCCTAGGTTCTTGCAGGGCTCTGTCGTGTTATGCAACCCTTGTGGAATACATTTTACAACTCCGGCTTTTTGGCAAGAGAAGTAGACGCATACTAACAGAAAAAAGAGGACTTGCGGGAGACATCACCTGCTGAGCTATGTTTCTCCGAGGCGCCACTGTTTCCTTCCATGCTTCTGACGCGATTTCTCGCGAATGCGGAACCTACCCCCAAGCTGTCTTTGTCTTCCATCACGGTTTCATGCGATTGGTTTCTTGTTTTTTGAGTTTGGCTTTCGTGATTTTCAGGTAGCCGCTTTCGTCTTTCCATATTCTCTGTGCCTCGGCGACTTCTATTCTCTTCTTGAAGATTGGAGCGTCGAGGACCAGGGTTTCGTATTCTCCTCCTTCTCCGACGAGCGAAACGCCATACTTCTTGTTGAGGTTGATCAGGTCTGCGACTGTGACTTCGTCGATTCTTCTTCCAAGCCAGTCTTCACCGAACCCGTATGCGTACACTCCTGTTACGATGACCTCGAATCTCAGCCTCAGAATCTCGTTCAGCAGGTCGAGCGGTTCTCTCTGCCACAGTGGTGCTATGGGTTTGAGGCCTAGTTGGGTGCAGATTTGGTCTATGCGCGTTTTCTGGTAGGCTGAGGCTATGGCTCCGGAAACGACGCCTTCAACGTCAAGCGTTTCAATCAAGCGCTTGAGGTCTTTGAGTTCCTCTTCCTTTATTCCAGAGGTTGCAGCCTTCGCCAGCGGAATCCCAACAGCCTCAGCCACCAAGTCTATCAGTTCAATGTTCGGGTAGTGGAACATCCAGCTGTCTTCGCGTTGCGGGATCATCGTAGCCAGATACTTCACTTCGTGGCCTTCCCGCAGCACGTGATAGAGTGCCAGAATCGAGTCCTTTCCTCCCGTGGCTAAAACTGCAACTCGCATGACGTGCACACTTCACAGGTTAGTTTCGAGCTTGTGGCTTAGCCTACTATCTTGGCTCTGGCCTCTTTGAAGATGCCCTCCGTCCCCAGCTGCCATTCCTCAAAGCCTTCAACGGCAGTCGGATACTCCTTGTAGTGCCGCCTCACCCGGTTCATCGTGCTCACCGTAAGCCTGAGCCTGTTCAGAAACCGCGCCTTCTTCAACCCCTTAAAGACACGCCTAGCAGTCTCCGATACATTCAAATGGAATTCTTCGCCCAGACCGGCCTTCAAAACGTCATCCTCCGTCAAGAGCCTGCAATTCATGCCATAGCTGAGCTCGTCGTCACTACTCTTTATTAGAAGCATGCGGAATATGTCCAAGGCAGCCTGTTTTGTACCATAGGTTTCCATGTAGCGCCGATTGTACGGCCACAGAGACTTCTGGCCCACGTCGCCTTTTTCGAGCGCTTCAACTATGGTCTTTCCGGCAAGGAAACCGCTAAGCATGGAGGGGCCTATCCCGCCGCCATGAATTGGGTTCACAAGGCAGGCCGCATCGCCAAGGATTGCCACGCCATTGCCGACCATGTTATCCAAGGGTCTGCGTGTTGGGTCGTACCATGCGCCTCCCTCCAAGAGCAATGACCCCTCAAAAAGCGGCCTCGTCAACACATGCTCATAGAGCTGGGTCTTAGGGTTCGGAAACTTGCCACGCATACAAATCCCCAGACCGACGTTTGCCCTCGCGCCGCTCTTTGAGAAGATCCAACTATAGCCTCCGGGCGTCACCTTCTGGTTTATATAGATCTCACAGAACTTCGTGTCCTCGTTTTCCTGCCTGAGTTGCCTGATCTCGCGATAGCAGGCCTCAACGTCCTCGTTGGCAACCTCGTTTTCAATTCCCATTCCCTTCGGGAGATTCTTTCGGACTACTGCAATGAAGCCGCTGGCGTCCACAATCACCTTACCCTTCACTTGAGTGCTCCTGCCAGTTCTCAGGTTTCTTGTCGTGATTCCTGTCACGAATTTCTTCTCGATCATCGGCTCTGAACATAGAGTGGAATCCAGAAGGGTTGCTCCCTCGTCGATTGCTTTTCTCAACAGCCACTGCCCAAAGAGACGCCTGTTCAAAAGATAACCAACGAAATCCTCATGCCTGATCGTGAAAGTGGTCGCCATGTCCGGAGAGTATATTCTGATGCCTTCAATCTTCTTCTCAAGTTCGCCGCCCTGCGGCTTCTCCAAGCCCAGCGTCTTCAAATGATGCTCACCCAAAGCATCGCCGCAGATCTTCTCGCCGATCTCCTCTCTCCGCTTCCGCTCGACGAGACAGACCTTCAGGCCAGCCTCAGCGATGGTCTTCGCGGCTAAGCATCCAGCCGTCCCCGCGCCAATTACTACAACGTCGAAATTCTCCAAGGCCACACCCTTCTCGACAGTTTTCTTATCTAATTCGCTTAAATAGACTCATAACTCTTACTGAAAGCTTTCCTTAATAACTGCTTGCAGAACGTGACCCTCTGCTTTCGCGATCAGG
>CAZUFK010000049.1:8218-11384 GCA_964619695.1 uncultured Candidatus Bathyarchaeia archaeon | reverse complement strand
ATCTTGCTTCAAGCGGTTTTCAACCAGTCTTCTACCTCCCAGACGTGGTTCCATACGTCCTCTCAGCAATAATCATCCTCAACCTCATCATGCTGTTCTCTAGGGAATTGTCTTCCTCAGAAACCAGACTCTATTCCGTCCAAACTGCTGTTGCTGCTTTGGCCTTGCCAATCTACATGTTCACCATGATGTTTGTCGAAGATGCGCTGAAGCATCAGCATTGGGGCAAAGATGCCGCTGGCGCAGTATTCTATTACCCGTTCTTCGTCGTGGGAGCTACACCAACTTACCAAGGGCACTTTGAAGGCGCAGGTGAGACATTTCTTCCCGACGTTCTCGCGTGGCTCATCATCCTCCTGCTTATGTCGGCAATCATAGCAACAATACGGCAACATAAGGAAAAGCATGAAAGAAACAAGGCTGAAAAGTAGTGGCCCACGCTTGTGAACGGCAAGATTTTTCTCTGGAAAGGTTTTATAACCCGAACGAAGGGTTTGGCTTGCAGGGTGTAAAGCATGCATCTGATCTCCTTCAAAGAATTATCTGGTCAGGAACTTACTGAGATCATCGACAAAGGTATCGACATTGAGCGTAATCCGCAAAAATACCGAACTGCTTTGGCAGGCAAATCAACGGCTCTCATTTTTCAGAAAACCAGCACTCGCACGAGAGTGGCTTTCGAAGTGGCCATGACCCAGCTAGGTGGGCATGCGCTTTTCATAGACTGGAGAACCACAAACTTTGCATTGGCAGACATAGCGGACGAAGTTCAGTATTTGTCGCGCAACGTTGACTGCATAATGGCGAGACTAATGAGAAACGTGGATTTACAGAGAATGGCTGAAGCTTCGCGCGTGCCTGTTATCAACGGCTGCGACGAGAAATACCATCCGAGTCAGGCGATTGCAGATCTCATGATTATGAAGGAGAAGAAGGGCACGCTCAAGGGTGTGAAGCTGGTCTACATAGGCATCCACAACAACGTGTGCAACTCGCTCGTAGAAGGCTGCGCCAAAACAGGCGTCAAACTCACCACAGTCACGCCGATCTTCAACGAACCCACACGAGACGACGCGCTCCTCGAAGAAGCCAGAAAAACAGGACTGTGGCAAACCACTACCGACGTGAAAGCCGCAGTCAAAGACGCCGACTTCGTCTACACCGACACATGGGTAGACATGGAATTCTTCACCGACCCCAAATTCGCGGCTGAGAAAGAGAAACGGCTCAAACAGATGATGCCCTACCAAGTCAACATGGAGCTGCTCAAGGGCACTGATGCCTACGTCATGCACGACATGCCCATACACCGAGGCTACGAAATCACCGCCGACGCCATCGAAAGCCCCAAGTCAATCATCTACGAACAAGCCGAAAACAGACTGTACTCGGCGAAGACGATAATGCTGAAGCTGCTGGGCAAATACTAGGCGGCCTGCCTACTCTATTATTTTCCTAAAGCTAATTGAGGCTATTGTAAACATCACTACGTCGAAGATGGCTATGGCTGCGATGTCGATCAGGAGGTTTGAGAGGTTGCCAGTGATCATGAGGCCTCTCACCGCGTCAACCACGTAGCTCATCGGATTCACAGTCGAGAAATACTTCAAGGCAAGCGGCATCATCTCAACTGGATACAGCGCATTGCTGGCGAAGAACAGCGGCATGATTATGGCTTGGCCTATGCCCATGAACCTTTCGCGGGTCTTCATGAACGAGGCCACGAAGATGGATATGGCGGCGAAGCCACCTGACGAGAGGAAGATTATCACCAGCGCAAGCGTGAAATAGCCTATGTTGGGCACGAACTGGACGCCTATGATCAATGCCACAGGCACAATCATCAGAGCCTGAAACACAGCTCGGATCCCCGACGCCATCGAACGCCCAATAACCATGGCATACCGCGAAGCAGGCGTAACCAGAAGCTTCTTCAAAATCCCCGAATCACGCTCCCAAACCATCATCAAACCATAGAAGATGCATGTGAATGTCGTCGATTGAATCATTACGCCGGGCGTGATGAAATCCGTGTAGGGAATGTTGCCTGTGGGTATCGCTTTGACCGTGCTCATGACAGGTCCGAAAACCACAATCCACAGAATCGGCTGAACCGCCCTGAAATAGAGCTCCGTCCGGTCGTGCCTCAGCCGCCTTAGCTCAAGCTCAATCATCACAAGCATGTTCCTGATCGCCTCTTTCACATCTAACCCCTCCTGATCATGTCGCGTACGTGAGTGACCTCGCTCATTCTACCGCTCGTCTCAAGCCTCGTGCCAGCATACTTCAAGAACACGTCGTCCAGCGTGGGCTTGGTTATCGATATCTTGCCAGCCGAAAGGCCTGCGTCTCTGAGGACTTCGATGAGGTGAGGCAAAGCCGTCTCCGCCTCGTCCACGAGCACGCTCAGCTCAGAGTTGCTGACCATAACGTCTTTGGCGAAGCCTGAGGATTTCAGTTTCTGCACGAGGCCTTCTTTGACTCCTCCGTTTTCAAGGCTGAAGAGAATCACTTCGCCTCCGAGCGAGCGCTTCAACTCCTCAGCCGTGCCCAACGTGACGATTCTTCCTCGGTTGATGATCGCGATCTCGTCCGAGTACAGGTCAGCCTCATCCATGTAGTGCGTGTTGAAGAACACGGTCACACCATATTCCTTCTTGAATGACGTCAGCTTTTCCCAAACGATCTTCTTCGCTGAAGGGTCAAGGCCTATCGTAGGCTCGTCCAGAAACATGATTTTGGGCTTGATGAGCATGGCGCACGCAATCTCGAGTCTGCGGACCATGCCGCCTGAATAGGTCTTCACGAGGTTGTCCGCAACTTCGGCCAGACCCATGCTCCCCAAGGCCTCATCAATCGTCTTCCTCCTCTCATTGGAAGGAATAGCGAAGATCTTGGCATAAACCAGCAGATTCTCATAACCGCTTATGTCAGTCCACACGCTCATCTCCTGAGGAACGTAGCTGATGAGCCTCCGGATTTTGCCGCCGTCTCGCGCCACATCCAGCCCAAAGACGTAGGCAACGCCTGCATTAGGTCTAAGCTGCGTGGTCAAAATCCTAATCAGCGTGGTCTTGCCCGCGCCGTTCGGACCTAGCAACGCAAAGACCTTGCCAGCCTCAACCTTCAGGTCCACGCCGTCCAAAGCCCTAGTCTTGCCATTGTA
>CAZUFK010000049.1:0-8208 GCA_964619695.1 uncultured Candidatus Bathyarchaeia archaeon | reverse complement strand
GTAAACCTTGACCAGAACCTTAACGTCAACCGCAACCTCCATGAACGCCGACCTCTAGCCTCACGACACGCCACTAACACGAGCTAAACTGGAAAAAGCATTAGCGAAATAAACATATCTGTCTGCGAGGCCAGATCGGCTCGCTATTTGAGGATCATCTGCACGAATTTTTCCGGCACGAACTGCTCCAAGTCGTCGTACGATTGGCCTACGCCTATGAACAGGATCGGCTTCTTCGTCACGTAGGTCACGCTCAACGCCGAGCCTCCCTTGACATCGGCGTCCACCTTCGTCAGTATCGTCGCGTCTATGCCCACGCTCTTGTGGAACTCCTCACTCTGCATGACCGCGTCGTTGCCTGTCAGCGAGTCCACCGTCAGAACCGTCAAGTCGGGGTTGACGATGCGTTTGACCTTGCCCAGCTCGCTCATCAGGTTCTGGTTGGTCTGCATTCTGCCTGCGGTGTCGATGAGCACCACGTTGATGCCGTGAGCCTTCGCGTGGCTGATCGCATCATACGCCACAGCCGCAGGATCAGCACCATACGAGTGCTTGATCATCCGAACACCCAAACGCTTGGCATGCTCTTCCAACTGCTCAATCGAGCCCGCGCGGTAGGTGTCGCTGCAGGCCAGCACGACCGAGTAGCCTTTCTTGTTGAAGAACTTGGCCACCTTCGCGATGGTGGTGGTTTTTCCCGTGCCGTTTATGCCCACGAATACTATGAGGAGCGGCTCGCCCTTCTTGCGCTTCTCCTCAGCCATCTTCAGCAGGTCTATGTTGCCGTTCGTTTGCATGATCTCCAAAAGCACATCGCGGAGGCTTTTCTCCACGAGTTTCTTGCGGTCTTCCAGCCTTTTGAGCTGCACGCCGTTGAGACGTTTCTCCATCTCGTCGCATATGCGGTCCGCCACGGGGAAGGCCACGTCGTTCTCGACGAGGCTTATCTTGAAGTCGCCGAGCACAGGCCGCAAATTCGCGCTCTTAAGCTCAGTCGTCGTTACCTTGTTTACGAGCCCTTTGAGGCCGCTCTTGAGCTTCTCAAACATCTTCCGAAGCTTTCCCCTGCCTCAACTCAGCCACCAAACTGTTGAACTTCTCGCGACCCTGATTGATCTGGTTCGCAACCTTGGTGAACTGCTGCTGCAGGGTCATCCTCGACTTCTCCAAATCCGCGAGGCGGTTCTTGATGAGCTCCTTTGCCTCAGGCAGCGTTTTTTCAACGGATACGCCTGCGCCCATGCCCACGATGACTTTGTCGGTGGCCGCAAGCTTGGCTTTAATGTATGAGCTGCCGCCTACGGGCACGAGCAGTTCGGAGCCTTCTTTCTCCTTCTCCACGCCCTCCAACGTCATGCTCGCATAAGTCAAATCTGCAATAACCGTGTTCACCATGTTAACCCGCTGCTGCACGGCCTCAGCCGTCTGCTCCAAATAGCGCAGTTCCATACTGAGCTTGCGGAGTTCCTCTTCGCCTTTATTCTCCAACCTTCTCTTCTCCAACAACCAGCTTCTTCAATAGCGGGTTCTCAATATTCTCAGGCGCAACCTCTTCAACCGTGACTATCTTTATGTGCACGCGCTTCGCACGGTGCTTGCTGCCCAGTTCAGCGTAAACCCTCTCAACCGCATGCTCAGACTTGTCTGCCACAATCTCCTTGCTGAAGGGCGTCTGCAGATTCGGCTTACGAATCTCGCCTGTAACCTTGAACACTCTCATGCCCTAATCATCCTCTTGCACAACATCCAGAGCATGTTCGATTATAAACGTTTCTGGACCCGTTGTCATGGAGCCTACGACGGCGGCGTGGCGATTGCCGATGAGACCCGTGCCCACGTAGGGTATGCCGCAGTTGACAGTGCCCACATCTACAGGCATCTTTAACACGTCCTCGAGAACCTTGCGTTCAGAATCCTTCAGCAACGGGTGCGCGACCGTGCCTTTGTTTGTCGCAACAGCAAGCGAACCCACGTACGGCAAGCCTGCAATCTCGCCAGGCACGATCTCCACGTCTAACGTGTCGGAAATTGCCCTGAGATCCGGCTCCTTTATTCTGGGGTCCACGATGGCGCCGCGGTCGTTGGCCAGAACGATGTTGCCCCACGCGGTTTTCTTAGCTTCCATCACGGTTATGTTGCCTTTGAAAACGGTCCTGATGGCGTCGATTTCGGGTTCTCGCATGTAGCTGGGGAGGAGTATGCCGTTCGAGTTTGCGGTGGCGAGTGCGCCTACGAGGACTGAGCCGCCTATGCTCATGTGAATAAGCGGAACCTTGAGCCACTTTTCTATTTCCTGAGCTTTCTTGAGCAGAACGTAGCTTGGGATTATGACCATCTGGTCCGTTGCCAGAGTGTAGACGCCTATGCTTGGGCTGCCCACGATGTCAGTCAGGTAAACAGCCAACTGGCTAATCGCCTTCAGCCAAGTAAACCGTCACGTTGCCGTCCTTGTCTTTTGCAGCCCTCACGCGGATGTTTCGCGGAGGCTTCTCGATGCCCTTGCTCCACATTCTCTCATTAACTTCGTTGCTGATGATAAGCGCTCCAAGCTCTTCTTCCTCTTCGCCCTCGGCTTTCTTGGGTGTTTTCAGTTTCATGTGTTTGATCATGAAGGCCTTGAGGATTCGCATGGCCTTGGGCGCGCGCTTGTTGGCAGGCATGACCCACGCCTTGCTCAACGGAACCGTGTACGTTCGCTCCTCGACTATTTCCTCTTCTTCTTCCTTCTTCTCCTTCCTTGAAGGCTTCTCAGCCTCTTCCTTCGCCTCGGCCTCGGCTTCCGGAGCCTCCACTTCAGCTTCAGCCTTTTCCTCTTCTAGGGGCTTTTCCTCTTCCTGAAGCTCTTTCTCTAGGCTTTCGACGACTGATTCCTCTTCGACTGCCTCAGCTACCTCTTCCTTCTTTTCCTCGGCCTTCAGTTCCTCTTTCTCCTTGTCCTCTTCCATCAGCCAGTTCCCCCTTCTAAGCTCGCAGTTTTCTAGTGCGCCATTGTCTTCGTTTAGGCTGTGACCTAACCTTCCCTGCAGTCTTTCCAATGACCCATGTCGGGACAGACTTCTTCTGTTTGCCTGCCTTCGCAAGTCTGCGCTTCTTCGCAGTCGGCTTATGTCGCGTCATGTTCATATCCTTCTTATCGTTGTTTCCCGCTTCCGCCCTTGCAGTTGGACGAGCACTTGTTTGAGTTGCTCGTCTGACAGAGGAATCGGAAGCTTTCCCTGCTGAGCGAGCTGTATCAGCTGTAGCTCGAGCTGTTCGGTGAACTCAGGCTTAACCATCCTGAGGTTTGTGAGTCTCTGTCTGGCTTCGGGGGACAGTATGCTTCTGAGCAAGGTCTCTTTCTGGGCTTCAAGCCGCTGCTGCGACTGCGCCTGCCTCTGCTCGTCGGCCACCTGCCTCTGCAAGGCTGACAGCTTTCTACGGCGAAGCTCTTCAAGCTCGTCGTCAGACACTAGTCAGTCACCCTTGTACTTGGCCAGTTCAGGCATGTCTTTGGCTAGGTCCTCGGCAAGCTCCTGCAGAAGCTTCCTGCCTTCCTTTGTGATTGCTCTTCCGTGAGGCTTGGTTATCTCGATGAAGCCTGCGGCTTGCAGTTGTTGTAGCGCCTTTCTTATGACGGAGCCGCCTGCCTTGAAGGCATGCTCACGCGTAACCGTGAAGCCTTTCTGTCCACCGTATTCAGCTCTTAGCTTCTCCAGACCTATTGGCCCGTGAACGTAAACCTTCCGGAACAGCGAGGCAGCCCTCACGTACCACCAGTCAGGGTTCTGAGGCTGCTTCTCAACATGTGAGCCTGTCTTGGCGACGCTGGCCCACGCTGGTGGCGTTACGGCGTCTACGTTTTCCTTCAGGTATTTGGCTACTTTTTCGATGAATTCTGAGGCTGGTACATCATGAGGAGTTATCAAGACGCATTATCCTCTTGACTTTTCGTTCAGTAAAAACATGAAGCCAAATATAAAGGCTTTCACTTCTTGCGGCGCTTGTAAAGCATGAACGTATGGCCCCGGACTTCCACCACCGAGGATCCTGATTGCTCGGCGCAACGGGAAGCAATGGCCTTAGCCTCGTCGCCCTTCAACCCAGTCTTCAATATCTTGACCTTAACCATCTTGTTCCTGTCCAGCTGTTTTTCGAGTTCCTTGCATACCTCAGGCGTGGCTCCGTCCTTGCCGATGCGCACCGTAGCACTGGCCTCGCTGAGCGAACGCTTAACGAAACGCTTCTTCCCCGCAGTCATCTTACTCATTACGTGCTTTCTCCTCAATCTCTAGGGAGGATATTCTCATCTGCCCACAATAACGTAGACGGGAAATCGCAAGTGAGGACTCCTCCACTGTTTGGTTCATACATGACAATCTGCAGCACGCGAAATAAGCTTTTATGGCGTATCGGAAGAATCTTCAACTATGAGATGGCATTGCCAGCAGTCATGGACGAGAAACAGCATTTTCCTGACTGCTTCTGACTGCTTTTCGCCGTGGCTTTCTTGTATGTAGAGATTTCTGCTAGAGGCTATCGAACGAGGTCTTCAGGATGCTTATTTGGTTCGGGTCGCGCGCGCGAACCACCTTCATTAGCTGACGCTCGGCCTCCGTCAGCTTTTCCAGAAGCAACCTTACTTACGTCCAGCTTTCTCCTTCTTCCTTCTGAGTGGAATTCGCATCTGTCCGCCACAAACGAGGCATGTGGCCACCACGTGAGGCTCTCGACACTGTTTGATGCGTACGCGGCAGTTCACGCCGGGCAAGATGAAGCTCTTGCAGTGCCTGCAGATTTGTCGGCGGTACTCTTTGGGCAAGCGAAGCTTTGCGGCCATCGCGATCTTGCGTGCTAGGCCCGCGTACCGCTGGGCCAGTGCAGAGTCTTCTCTCATGGTTTCGTTGGCCAGCTTAAACAGCGTTTGAACGCGCTGTGCGGCTATGCGTCTGGTGTCAGCATCCATCCCCGTTGCCTCGTGCCTTGCTTACTGTCTGCGGTTGCGGCTAATGAAACTAGTCCTCGCGGACATGGCCTTTCATGGGAAAAACGTAAATCGGCCACGGTGTTTTGGACTTGTGAGGAAGACGATGCAGCCACGCGTGGTCATGCTTGTGGACTTGGACTACTTCTACGCGCAGTGCGAGGAGAAGAGAAACCCCGCCATCAAGGACAAGCCCGTGGTGGTGTGCATGTTTTCAGGCCGTAGCGAGGACAGCGGCGCCGTGGCCACCGCCAACTACGTGGCCCGCAAATACGGCGTCAAATCAGGCATACCCATATTCATGGCGAAAAAGAAGCTGGAAGGCGTGGACTCGGTCTTCCTGCCTGCCGACTTCGAGCTCTACGAACAGGTTTCAGGCAACATAATGGCGATCCTGAAGGGGTATGCCGACAGCTTCGAGCAGGTGGGCATAGACGAAGCGTTCCTAGACGTAACCCAAAGGGTAAGCGGCAGCTTCGAGATAGCACGTGAGCTGGCGTTGAAGATCAAAGGTGACCTGAAGGCACGCGAAGGCATAACTGGTTCGGTAGGCGTAGGCCCCAACAAGCTTCTCGCCAAGATCGCCTCCGATGTTCAAAAACCCGATGGCCTCACCGTCGTCAAACCCGAAGACGTTCAGATCTTCCTAGACCCGCTGCCGGTCGATCGCCTCCTAGGCGTAGGCAAGAAGACCGTGGAAAAGATGCAGACGCTTAGCATTAAGACTGTTGGCGATTTACGGCGGTTCGATGTTCAGAGGCTGATTGAGGTTTTCGGCCGAAGCCTCGGTATCTACTTCCACAACGCGGCAGCAGGAATCGACGATGACCCTGTGCAGGAACGAGGCGAAGCCGAATCGTTCAGTCGAATAGCCACGCTCAAAGAGGACACTCACGACCTGAACACCATAGTGGAGAAGGCCAACACGTTGTGCGAAGATGTGCACGCCACGCTCATACAGCACGGTTACAGCTTCAAAACCGCAGGCATATACGTGGTCCTAACGGACATGAACGCCCACAGCCGATCCAGAACCTTCGAAAGTCCCACAAACGACTTAGCCACGTTCAAAGAAGCCATCAGGGAACTGTTTGACAGATTCCTCAACGAAACCGAGCTAAAGATACGAAGGATAGGCGTCAGGGCTGCAGGTTTCGTTCAGGCCGAAAAGAGCCAGAAAGCACTCACAGACTTCATGCGATAAGCGCTTCAGCAAGCCTTATTTTCTGTGGCCTCTTCCCTATTCTTGGTTGAATGCGCATGCCGAGCAAAGACAAAGATGAAGACAGACTGCCTCCAGGCCAGATGCCTATCAAGCGAATCATGCGCTGGGGCACAGACCACCCAGGCATAACAAGCACAATCCCTGACATCGACTTGAAGACGTGGATTCTGGTTGTGGACGGCGAGGTTGAAAAGCCCCTAAGGTTGACGTGGACTGACTTCGTGAAGCTGCCGATGGTTGAGTCGGTGAGCAATTTTCACTGCGTGGAAGGCTGGAGCGTGCTCGGCTGCAGGTGGGAAGGCGTCCGCTTCAACCACATCACAAGCCTAGTCAAGCCAAAGAAAGACGCAAGATACGTTTCGTTCGAGTGTGCAGATGGGTACACGACCTCGCTTCCGCTGAACGAGCTTATGGGAGACGACATACTGTTGGCCACGAAGCTGGACGGCAAAACGCTTGAAAAAGGCCTCGGTTTCCCCCTCCGCCTAGTCGTGCCCAGCAAATACGCCTACAAAAGCGCCCTCTGGCTCACAAAAATACACTTCATGGAAAACAAGGAGCTGGGCTACTGGGAAAAACGCGGCTACAGCGACACCGCAGACGTATGGAAAAACGACAGATTCCCAAGATGAAAAAGATGGATGATGGTATGACCTTGGCGAAAGTCAACGTAGGTGATAAGGCGCCGGACTTTACACTTCCTTCGAACACCGGGGAGATCGTTACTCTTTCACAGTTCCTAGGAAAAAAGAACGTTGTCCTCTTCTTCTATCCTAAGGACGAATCCAGAGGATGCACCAAGGAAGCGTGCGCTTTCAGAGACAGCTACGAGGTTTTCAAGGACTTGGGTGCCGAAGTTCTGGGAATAAATGCAGGTGATTTGGAATCGCATCAAGAATTCGTCAACAAATACATGCTGCCGTTCAAGCTGCTAGTTGACAAGGATAACAAGGTTCGACAGATGTATGACGTTCCCTCAACTCTTGGCACAATCCCGGGCAGAGTAACGTACGTCATCGACAAAAAAGGAATAATCCGACACATATTCTCATCACAGTTCCAACCAGAAAAGCACATTGAAGAAGCCATAAACGTGTTAAGAACACTAGAATAGGAACTCACTCACTTCATAGTTATCGTAGACTTCATTCCCGCGATCCCGAAGATTCAATTGGTGCGAGGGGTGGGATTCGAACCCAAGGTCAAGTGGCGACGTCTCCACCGTCTCCCGCATTTCCCTCTTTTTCTATTCGACTAAGGCGTTCGCTTCAAACAAGAATGCCCCATTTCAGTGTGTCGAGAGTCGGATTTGAATTCACGATAAATGAAGATATCACCTGCAAACCCTCTTTTCCCTGAAAGGCACCAGAGAACGGGAGCACGGCAAGCTGGGCTTCTTTTTCCCATGTTAACCGTGGTCAGTTTCCTGGCAAGCATCGGTCATTCTCATCAAAAGCGGTTCTGGCAGCAGTTTATGCGTCTTTGTTTTCCGAACAACGGTAGCAAAGTTCTGCCAGGCAAGGCGTCTGATATCCTTTCTGCTAAGACCAAGCTGCTGAGCAACCAAATGCTCCACCCATTCGATTCGACACGGAATAGCCTCTGGCGGATCAGCGTAGCCATGATCACTTTCTATGAGAATACGCTCAGAAGGGACCGCCGTGCGAAACTTTGAGTGTCTAGCGACAGCTGAATGCACAGAGAAGTAACATCCCAACGCAACAGCCTCCCGGGTTTCCTCAACAGTACCTGTCCACCAATGAAGAATGGGCACATCAATAGGCTTCTGCCGTAGTTCCCTAACCACGAGTCCGGTTGCCCTGTAGCTATGGATGCTGACGATTCGAGGCAACTCAGAAACGATTCCCAATGCTTCTCTGAATGTTTGGAGCTGTGTCTCAAGTGGTGCGTGGTCATAGTGTGGACCAATGTCCAATCCGATTTCGCCCACTAGTGCAGTTCGCTCTACCAGATCTCTGAACCGTTCCACATCGAACGATTCCTGAGCCCTTACCTTGCGTGG
>CAZUFK010000048.1:0-12467 GCA_964619695.1 uncultured Candidatus Bathyarchaeia archaeon | reverse complement strand
GGACACCGAAGCCTCCAGCGCCTCCAAGTCCACAAGCCCATCCTCATCCGAAGGAACAACCACCACTTCAAACCCGGCCATGGCAGCACTTGCAGGGTTCGTGCCGTGAGCTGAATCTGGAACTATTACCTCCTTGCGTTTTTCGCCCTCGCCGTTCAGTTTATGGTATGCACGCATGAGTAGCGTTCCAAGCAGTTCGCCATGGGCGCCAGCGGCTGGAAGCAGGCAGACTTCGTGTGTGCCAGTGATCTCGGCCAGCCAACGTTCGAGCCTGTACAGGATTTCAAGAATTCCCTGTACCGTGCTTTCGTCTTGGTAAGGGTGCAGCATGCTGAAGCTTGGCGAATTGGCGAGTTCCTCGTTTATCTTCGGGTTGTACTTCATTGTACAGCTGCCCAGTGGATATAGGCCGAGATCGACGCCGTAGTTCATCTCCGATAGACGCAGGAAGTGACGCACTACCTCAACTTCTGAAAGCTCGGGCAGCTTAGGTGGGGCCACACGTCGCATGTTGTCAGGAATGAGTTTGTTCGCGTCACCGACAGCCTGCTTGATCTCGTTCTCAGTTTGCGGCAGGATGTGGCCTATTCTTCCGGGTTTACCGAGATTAAGGATTACTTGCTCTTCCCAACTTGCCTGTTTGAACATGTTTCCATCTACCACCCGAAGACTTCGTCCAGAGCCTCGGCCAGTCTTTCTATCTCTTCCCTCGAATGCATCTCAGTGACACAGTAGAGGGCCGTCTGGCCCAGTTCTGGGAAATCTTTCGACACATCTTTTCCGCCGTGGATTTGTCTTTGTAGAAGCTTCGCGTTCACTTCCTTGACAGTCAATCCCGCTTCGTCGAAGTTGACGGTGAATTCCTTGAAGTGGCTTGCCTTGAAGACAGGGGCTTTGACGCGGTTTACTTGCGAAAGCAATCGCATCGCGTAATTAGCCTTATACATTATCGTTTCGCCCAGTTCACGCATGCCCTGTGGTCCGAGCAAGGCCATGTAGACGGCTGAGGCAACCGCACACAGAGCCTCATTCGAACAGATATTCGATGTTGCTCTTTCACGTCTAATGTGCTGCTCACGAGTCTGCAAGGCCATGCAAAAGCCGTTTCTGCTGTTGTCAAGGGTTGTGGTCATTCCAATCACTCGGCCTGGCATCTGCCTAATCAGGCTCATGTCATCGCGACAAGCCATAATGCCCAACAGCGGCCCGCCGAAGTTCATAGGATTACCCAGCGGCTGAGCCTCGCCCACAACGATGTCGGCCTCGTACTCGCCTGGTGGCTTCAGAACACCCAGAGAAGTTGGATCGACTCCTACGATGAAAAGCGCGTTGTGTTTGTGGGCTTCTTCGGCGATTGCTTCAACTTGTGACTCAATAATGCCTAGGTAAGAAGGGTTTTCGATGTACACTGCTGCCGTCTTGTCCGAGATCTTGGCCTTCAAGTCTTCAAGACTAATGAGCCCTGTTCTGGGATCATAGTCGACCGATTCTATTGCGATTCCTACGGGTTCTGTGTAAGCGTGTAAGACGTCTTTTCTTTCAGGGTGGATGATTCTTGGAATCAGGATTTCGCTTCGTCCTTTGACGCGGTTTGCCATCCGTGCGGCTTCACCTAGTGCAGAGGCCCAATCGTACATTGAGCAGTTTGAGGCTTCCATATCTACGAGTTCGCAGATCATGCTTTGGTATTCGAACAGTGCCTGTAACATGCCTTGGGCGATTTCAGGCTGATAAGGTGTGTACGCAGTGAGCAGTTCGCTGCGGTGGACAACCTCCTTTACGACAGCTGGTACGTAGTGTGGCCAGCATCCAGCGCCCAGAAAGACAGGCATGTCACTACATGTCTTGTTCTTCGAAAGCAGATCTTCAATGTGCTTTTTGACCGCGAATTCCGAAAGCTCGTCTCCAGGCAGATTCAGCGGATGCTTTAGGCGGTATTTTTCAGGAAGGTCGCTGTACAGTTCATCAATGTCTTCTATGCCTATTTCGCGCATCATTTCCTGTTTAGCCTGCGGCAGAGCGTTCGGTATGTAGGGGTGGCTTGGCTTGCGCAAAGTTGTCACCGTTACGGATTAACAGTGAAATGAGGTGACTTTAAGCTTTTTCAAGGAAAGGTTCGTGTTAGTATTGGATGCCTTTCGTTGTCACCATTTCCTTAGGCGACTTGACGTCTCTGATTTCATTCACAAAATCTGCCCTTTCGATAAGCTCCTTAGGTGCGTATCTTCCTGTCATAACTACATCGGTGCCTTGTGGAACAGCATCTAGTAGTTTCAAAACCTCGCTGACTTCTAGAAGCTGGCAATACAAGGCGAGATTGATCTCGTCCAGAACAAGCAGATGTGGTTCCTTTTCCACTGCGATTCTCTCGGCAAACTCTAAACCTTTGTGGGCGAGTTTCTTGTCTTCCTCGTCCAACTTGCCCAGTCCAATCCAACCCTTCCGTCCGAACTGGTAAATCTCATAGTAGGGTGCAAGCAGGCTTTTGATCTGGTATTCACCCGTGTTCTTCCACCATTTCAGGAATTGGATTATGATGACTTTTCTCTTGTGCCCCACTGTGCGCAATGCGAGGCCGAGCGCGTTTGCGGTCTTGCCTGCCCCCGTGCCCGTGTAAAGGTAAACGTGACCCATGTTGATGACCCCTATAATCTGTGGTTCTTTCTGTTTCAGCGTATTTGCTTATAAGCCTTGGACCTCTGTGCTAGCAACGTTGTCGTTGCAACTGAGCGGCTGGCGATGGAGTAAAAGAGTTTAATACTTCGTTGGGGCATGTTTCTGCTGGAGAATCTAGGCATGAGCTACGATTACGACAACCTTTTGGCAAGGGCGCGTTCCCAGATTCCTGAAGTTGCGACTAAGCAGGAGCGCTTGGAATTGCCTAGGCTGCGCATGTCTGTCATAGGTATGCGAACCATAATCCACAATTTCAAGGAAGTTGCAGACGCGCTGAACCGAGACCCACAGCACATAGTGAAGTTCTTGACAGGTGAGATGGCCACAGCTGCAACGATGCAGGAGGACAGAGCGATTTTCCAAGGAAAGTTTAACTCAGACACTCTAACGACACTATTGCGCAGATATATGGAGAGCTTCATTGTCTGCCCAGTCTGCAAGAGACCAGACACGAAAATCGTGAAGGAGAAGCGGCTCTCATTTCTCGTATGCTCCGCCTGTGGAGCAAGGTCCTCAGTGAAGAACCCCTAAAGAGGCTGACTTCCATTGGAAGTCTACATGAACCTAAAAAAAGTCGGCAGAAGCATTCTCCTTGCAATTTGCGATGCTGACTTGCTCGGGAAGACGCTGTGCGAAGGCAAGATCGTCTTTCACGTCAAAGAGGATTTCTACAAAGGCGCGAAAGTGAACGTTGACGAGGCGATTCTCATGATCGAGAACTCCACAATCATCAACATGGTCGGCAAGAGCGTGGTCAAGAAAGCCATAGAAAAAGGCTATGTTCATCCTGATGCGGTGCTGAACATAGACGGCGTGCCACACGCTCAAATCGTGAGGCTCTAACCACAAGCTAACACATGCTTTCTCCATGCGCTGTTAGGTTTTGTATACAGAAGCATCAACGGAGTTGCCAACTTCAGCCCCCAAGCCCTCTTATCGCTCCAGTAATGATCGTCAGCCGAGGCTTTCCAGCAGTTCACTGCTTGAACTCCATCTTTCTTGAATAGACCAGACACGTTCCGAAGAGTGGTGTAAGGAAGACAGGTAGGAAGTAGTATAGGAAAGAGTACCAAGTAACGTAGTGTGGCACGATCATCGAGGTGATCCAAGCGCCGCCGCCGAGAACGGTACACAGTGCTCCTGAGATCACTGCCACGGCGTGTCTTTTCCTGTTGAGCGAGAGCACTCCTGCAACCAAGCCAGACAGAGAGGCAACGAACGAAAAGAAAGTGAGAAGCTGATCATAGACGAACCAGCTCTCCGCAACTATCGGCGGATACCATCTGTAAATGTCGATGAGCGCTCGAACCGAAAGAATAAACAAGATAAGCGCTCCCACTGAGGCAACAATCAGCAGGATGCCACCTGCTGCTAGGCGTGCTGTTCTAGCATGCGGGGCGATCCCGTGTGCGCAATATGGGCAGTAGACTGCATCGTCGGGCGTGTTTTTGCCGCATTTCGGACACTTGGAGACCATCAAAGCTGAGTAGTTGGTGTTCGGATTAAGCCTTTGCGAAACTCTTTTATGTTCGAGCATGAGACACTGGCGTGAGGTCTGCTCGCTTTTGAGGAGTGTGAGCATTTTTTTGCTTGCGATGCTTACCATAATAGTGTTTCGTTGGTCTGGTGTTTCTAAGGCCGAGGTCTCTAACGATCTTGAGCTGAGAATTATTGAGAATCATCACATCGTTAAGCTGGGCTCCGATCAGCCCTATGTGGCAGGCTACCACGTTAACACCAAGGATTTGAGCACGCGCGAGAACGTTGACTCAACGGCTGTCACCGTTAGCTTTCCTTCAACGAATGCTGGTTTCTTTCCATTAGGTAGCTGGTTGGCCGGAGGGATGTTCGTTCAGGCTCAGGACAGCCGATACAGACATGTGGATTACGGTTTCTATATGATGGTTGTGCTAGACTCGTTTGGTAGCGTTTTCATCGACTTGGGTCTTCACCAGACCAGGGAGGGAACGTTGCCTGTGCAAATGCCAGCAGAAGAGATTGTGTATGCCTACACGTGGCAGGTTTCGGGGATAGACTTGAGGACCCCTGTCACACTGCTTGCAGGGTGGGACGCGGAAGGCTGGGTTCACTACTCGTTTTCCGCATCTGAACGCAACGTATCCTTGACATCCGTTGACGTTGCCAGCCTGCCGAACTGCGAGAACATCATACGCAAATTCTATGCGGGAAACGTCATAGTCGAGCCATTTCCATTCAGCAGATACGTGAACTATTTCCAATTCGGCGTCGTCAGTTCCGAACCTATCGCTGATAGCCATTGGAACGTGGCCTTAACAGAGCCTAGAATGCTGAGAGACTCAGGCTGGGTCTTCGTCGACAAGGCTTGGTCAATCCAAGGCGACATTGCCTACCTTGACTGGGACTGGATGTGGGGTGGGACGCCATACATCGGCGTTAGTGCCAAATACTACCAGCATCCACTCAGTAGCCCGTATGAGGTCATATTCTCTTACAGTGGATTCACGCTTGCCACGGGAACGGTTCTGTGGGAGTATTCTTCTGCAGACTTCGACACGGCTGATTCGGCGTCACCGCACGCAGATAAGACCTGGATGATGGCATCAGCATCTTGCCTTATGACTGCGTTTCTGATCATTATTTGCGTCATTGTGGCAAGCAGGAGACTGCGTGGGCTAGAGAGGGATCGTTGAGCTTCTGGACTCGCTGCCACGCATGATTTGACGCTAAATAACGTCTTTGGGTAGACAATTATTTTAAGCAAGATATGCAGTTGATTAGGGTTGATGCTTTGAGGTGCTTGATTGGGTAAGAAGAAAGTCAAAAGTGAAGGAGAACTACGCGAGCTGATATTACCCTCTGGAAGCGACGTTTTGGGAGTATGCACGAAGCTGCTTGGTTATGATCGTATCCTAGTTAAGTGTGTAGACGGGAAAGAAAGGTTGTGCCGCATCCGTGGCAAGATGAAACGAAGAGTGTGGATAAGGATGGGCGACATTGTTTTGGTTTCGCCATGGGATTTTCAGTCTGACAAGCGTGGCGACGTGATCATACGTTACACGAGGGGGCAGGCTGAGACGCTGCGGAGAAAGGGCTACGTCGTCTCATGATTCTCGTGAGCAGTGTTTGGAGAGTATGAAGTGGCCTTCAGGCGGAACGTTGACAAGAGGCTTGACAAGAAGGAGAAGGCCTACGAAACTGACAGTCTGATGAAGACAAAGCGAAGCGAACAATACGACGCGCTGGAGGAAGTTTTCGACCGCTCGACGTTGATGATCATCTACGATTTCATGAACAAAGGCATAATAGATGAGATCCACGGCGTGGTCAACGCAGGCAAGGAATCACGCGTCTACTGGGGAAAAGACAAACAAGGCAGAGAGCTGGCCATCAAAATCTACCTCACGCTCTCTGCAGAATTCCGCAAGGGTATATTCAGATACATCGAATCAGACCCCAGATTCAAAGGAACGAGACGAGACACCAGATCAATAATCTTTGCGTGGGCCCAGAAGGAATTCGCAAACCTACGGCAGGCACATGCCGCAGGAGTTCGGGTGCCAAAACCCTTGGCAGTGAGAAGAAACGTGCTTGTCATGGAGTTCATTGGCGAGGGCGGCGTAAACGCACCTTCAATGAAAGAGCTTGAACCGAAAAACCCCGAGAAGACATATGCAACGCTTTTGACCTTCTTGGAGAAGCTCTATGTCAAGGCCAAGCTGGTTCATGGCGACCTAAGCGAGTACAACGTCATGATCTGGCATGGTCGGCCGGTGATATTTGATGTTTCACAGGCGGTCTCCGTTTCTCATCCTATGGCCGAATCCATGTTGCGCAGGGACCTCGTAAACCTGAATAAGTTTTTTAGCAGGTTAGGTGTTAAGGTCTTGTCAGTCGAAGAAGCTTACAGGCAGGTTATCGGACATGGCAGGAACTAGCACTTTCGTGAAGATTCCGAAGGAGCGGATAGGGGTGCTCATCGGACCAGAGGGAGAAACCAAGAAACATCTCGAGAGAGCTCTTTCGATCGAGCTTCAAATCGACAGCGAAGCAGGCGACATCACGATAACACCAGCAAAGGGTTCCAACGACCCCTCCTTGCTCTTCAGAGCTAAGGATGTCATAAACGCCCTTGGAAGAGGATTCTCTCCGGAACACGCTTTTCGCTTGGTTCGAAATGAGGACGCCATCCTTGACATCATCGACCTGCGGACCGTTTTCGGCAGATCGGAATCAGACATCAAACGCATCAAAGGGCGCATAATCGGACAGAACGGTAAAACCCGGAAAATAGTCGAGGAGCTCACGGACACGAATGTGGCAGTGTATGGCCACACGGTGGGCATTATCGGCGAGATTGAGGAGGCTCAAGTAGCCAGAGAGGCGATACAGATGCTAGTCAAGGGAAGCATGCATGGCACAGTCTACAGGTTCCTGCACAGGAAACGAAGAGACCTGAAGAAGAAGAAACTACAACTGTGGGAAAAGCCACCAGAGTAGAAGCAACCAAGCAGAACTCATTCACCCAAAAGCACAAAGGCGATCTCGCCCTCTCTGTCATCTTGTTCCACAACCTCAGAAGGTTTAGCAGGTGCGGGCTCTCGCACTCAAGATCCCAATCACTGATTTCAGCGGGGCCAGTGTCGTCATCGCCCGCCAAAGAGATAACGCGTAGACATAAATAAGAAGCTATAGGAATCGTACTCGTGTGTCAGACTCCTATGCTTCGTTGCATTCGTGTCACTCCCTTAGCTGCCGAAAGCCTCGGCGTGCGATCGATGTGCACATTTGTTGAAACGCCAGACGTAAAGATACTTCTAGACGCTGGGGTCTCAGTCTGCCCAAATCGCTTCGGCTTGCCACCTCACCCAATTGAATTCAAGGCAATAGAGCACTGTAGGGAAAGAATCGCTCACGCAGCTGAAAGAGCCGACATCGTAACGGTGAGCCACTATCACTTTGACCATCACACGCCTTCTTACGAGGATTGGTTGTGTAACTGGACAGAGCCAGAATCGACTGCGAGGCAGGTCTACGACGGAAAGACTGTCTTGGCAAAGAATCCTAAGGAGGCCATAAACTACAGTCAGAGGCGTAGAGGCTGGATGTTTCAGCAGACCAGCGGCAAGCACGCGAAGAAGATCGAGTTTGCAGACGGGAAATCCTTTATTTTCGGGGAGACGAGACTCAGATTTTCGGAACCGGTTTTTCACGGGCCCGAGGACTCGTCACTGGGCTGGGTCCTGCTCTCTACGGCTGAGTGTCAGGACGAGAAGCTCATGTTTGCACCAGATGTCCAAGGTCCAATGTCAGCGCGGACGCTGAGGCTGATAATGGACGAGAAACCTCAGATGCTGATCATCGGTGGGCCTCCATCGTATTTGGCTGGATTCAAGGTGGAAGACAACCAGATTCAATCTGGGCTGAAGAATCTTGAGCAGATTGTTCGAGCTGTGCCTCTGACTATTTTGGAGCATCACATACTGCGCGACGAAAACTGGAGGGGGAAGACGGCGGAGGTTTTCAGTGCGGCCAGAACTGCGGGGCACCAGCTCTTGACGGCAGCCGCGTTTCTGGGGCAAGAAGACAAGTGCCTCGAGGCTGGAAGGAAGGAGCTTTTTGAGGCAATGCCGCCTGCAAGGGACTTCAGCAAGTGGATGCGTTTAGGAGATGAAGCGAAAAGACGCACTAAGCCACCGCTCTAGGAGGTTCTAGACTTCTCTCTCTAGGCGTGTGCGCTCATGTAGTACTATGGGAGGGAATGTGCTGGAGCTTATCCGCGAATCTTCTCGGAGGCTATGCTCCTCTGGTCTTCCCGCAGGCTTCCAATCATGTTGTCAACCAAGCCTTCCTCGGTCGTTAACGTGCCTATGGCGTGGTGGTTTCCGCCTGTAAGGTAGGCTATGCGTTCCGTTATCCTGAACCCGTATGTTTCCTTTCCATACATGTGCGGATTTGTGTTTATGACGACCACGCGTATTCCCTCGCGCTTGACCACCTTAGAGACGGATGTCACGTCTCTTTCGGCTATCTCTTCATACTCTCTCAGCGTGGCCTTGATCTCGTCTGTCTCGCGGATTTCGCCTGTTTCCAAGCACCTTTTCAGCGGTACATTGGCGTTTCCGTCGGTTATCAGGACCATTACGGGTATGGTTGATGGGTCGCGTCTTTTCGTCTCCTTTAGTACCTCCCAGGCCTTGTACATGCCGGAGGCCAGTGGGGTGTGGCCGCTCACGTGGAGGTTCAAGAGCTTGTTGGCAACGACGCGAAGGTTCGTTATAGGGTGCTGAACAACGACGGCGTTAAGTCCTTTCAGTGCCACTATTCCAACGCGGTCTCTGCTTCGGTAGGCGTCGCTGTGCAGCTTGAGCAGGGCATTCTTGACTGAGCCGAGGCTCAGGAGCATGGAGCCGCTCAGGTCGATGACGAATATCATGGTTAATGGCGCCTTGTATGACCTTAGTTTCTCACGCACGTCGCTGAGGCTTATGCTAAGGGCCGTTTCGAAGGACTTCTCGCGGTAAGATTGCCTTCTGGCTGCTTCTCGAATAGTCGCGGGCATGTGAATGTCCGTGGGTTTACCGTGTGGAAGCTTCCACCCGTATGGCTTGCCCCTGTGAAGAGCCGTTATTGTTTGGGCGTGCCTTCCAGCGTAAACAGACTGCTTTTTGGTCGTGATCTTTCCCATTTTCAGAAAAAAAGTGGAAGGAGATCTGATTTTCCTCTCGAAGTTCCTTATGATCAGCGGGCCTTTGGATATCTCGGCTGGCCTCACCGCGTTGCTTACGGTAGGGATTCCTCTGCCTTTCTTGGCTTCGCTGTTCTCTTCGTACGTTTCTCCTTTGAGTTTGTTTGATCCAGCCTGCAGGCTTTCTGTGGCTGGCGCGTTTTCCGGACCTTTTCTCATTTTTTTGCCCATGCCGAAGATGACGCCACGAAGAAGCCTGTTCAGGAGAAAATGGGCTTCCATCAATAGTCGACGCGCCTTTTTGAGGATGTTGTCTTTTTGAGCGTCCTTTTCCTCTTCCTCGGTGGCGTCTTTCTTGACCCAGAAAATGGATTTTCCTTTCAGGAACTTGCGCTTACTCTCTTCTTCCTTTGTGGTTTCGCCTGTCTTCCCGAATTCGAAGAGCTTCTTGATTTCCGCGGTGAACACTCTGACTATTTCCTCGGGCGGAGCGGGTTCTACGAAGCCGCCTTCTCGCGTTCTGTGGCCTAGAACGAGTTCAGCGGCAATCAGCATGTCATCTAGGATTAGCTCGGTTCGGTTTTCGAATGCGGCCAGTGTTGAGGCAGCTTTTGCGATGACGATGTCAGGCCGCAGGCCGTCAACCTTCAGGTCCAGACAAGCCTTGCAGATGCCCTCGAGAATGCCGGTGGATATGACCACGTCTTTCAGCACGCTTCTCGCCTGATCTATCCTGCGCCGCAGTTCGTTCTGCACAGGACCAAATTTCTCATTGAACTTCTCGGGGTCCGCTTCGAACTCGATGTTCCTTTTGACAACTTCGACTCGGTCGCCTGCAGAGGTCATGTTGCCGACGGTCACCGAGAGGGCGAAGCGGTCTAGAAGCTGCGGCCTCAATTCGCCCTCTTCTGGATTCATTGTGCCCACGAATATGAACCTGGAAGGGTGGCTTACGGAGATTCCTTCCCTCTCAACGATGTTCCATCCGGTTGCCGCTGCGTCAAGCAGGTCGTCTGCAATGTGGTCTGGAAGCAGGTTGACCTCATCAACGTAAAGCACGTTCTGGTTTGCCTCGGCAAGTATGCCCGGTTCCAGCGCCTCTATTCCAAGCTTTATCGCTTTCTCTACGTCTAGGCTTCCAACGACCCTGTCTTCCGTCGCGCCTAAAGGGAGGTCAACCACGACCATTTCCTTTTCCTCGACTGCCGATTTGGCTCCTTCTCTGTGCTTTTCGCGGCATTTGGGGCACATGTTGGAGGGGTCGCTGGGGTTGCAGTTGAACGGGCAGCCTTTGACGACTTTGATCTTCGGGAGAATGTCTGCTAGGGATCTGACGATGGTGGTTTTGCCTGATCCTTTCGGTCCTCTGATAAGCAGGCCGCCGACCTTCGGGTTGATGGCGTTGATCAGAATGGCCAGCTTGAGCTTGTCTAGGTCAACGATGGCGGTGAAGGGGAAGACTATTCGCTTTCTTTTTGTAGGCAAGGCAACCTCCATCTTTACACTAGGAGTCTTCCAGTCTATTAGCTTTAGCTTGAATAGCACATGACTAGCACTGAGTGCGCCTGATATCCCTCACAGGCCCGAACGCCATCTTTAAGATCGAAAAACTGACGCAATCGACAAGCAGCTGCGATTAGCTGAAGGCCCCGACGGCGTTGATCAAAGGATTATCAGGAGTTCCCACGGAAATGATGAACGAAGATATGGGGGACCATGGCTGTATACAAAAGCATCAACAGAAGTCATTTCCTCGCGAGCCCCTGGAGAGGCTTTGACTGCGTAGCCTTCAACGAATCACCAATGCTCACGCTTTGACGTTCCTCCAGCGCTCTTCCAGAAAGCGGCACAACAGGGAGGAGCTCCCGGTATGCTGTTCATTGAAGCTTACGAAGACCCAAACGGAATCTTCACGATCCTCCTGTCACCAGTTCAGTTGCTCGAATAGCTGGCATGATACTCACAGTATCAGTGATCGTGCTGGCAGTCAGGAAAAAGCCAGAGATGGAACACATGAACCTCGAGCGAAGTTAGCAACTGCTTAGCGCGTTAACCACACACTCTGGACTCATGCCGTCGCAAATGGAAAAAGGGTGAGAGGATATGTCTAACTAGTGCTCCCAGTTGGTCGTTTTCTTATCAGGTATACAAGTGATCCAATGCTTATCAATATGAAGCCTATTCCGAACAGAAGCCATGCATATCCTTGCATAGTCAGCAGATTTCCGCCACTTCTCAACAGACCCGCAAACAGATCCTCAAAGCTCGACCACGTTTCAGTTTCATTAGACAGCGCCTGCCGCACGAGTGCAAGGGCATTCTGATAATGTAGCTTGGCGCTACCGAATGTCCCTCTCGTGTAGTATCTGCCTGCGGCGGTTCTCTCGGCTGATGACTCCGCTAGGAGTTGTCTTCCCTTTGCGGTTAATATTGGGACATAGTAGGGATATGAAGGATACGTGGCCTCAAGCTCCATTTTGGAATTGTAGGCAACCGCTTGGTCCGCAGAGAAAATCACAAATCCACTACCAGACTCCGTCCAACTGCCCACTGTCTTCTTTGCGCCAGAGGTGCTGTTAACATGCTCTGCATAAATGGTATAGCTGTGTGTCACGAAGTTTGAGACTGCAGATGTTGACGGAACCCTGAAGGTGATGGTAAACACGTGCGACTGGTACGGAGCAATCTGAACTGGTTCGTCTATGCTGCATTCTGTTGAGGTGTAGTTTGAACCCCAGTCAAAACCCACTTTCACCGCAGAAACGTTCACCTGAACAGCCGAGTACGGGTAGACGGCACTATAGTAGTTGTTGTAGACGCTCACGACCAAGCTCGCCGTTGAATTCTCTTCATATGCTGTCACTGATGCTCCGTAGAAGTCGTCATAGCTGTTTCGCATAATCGCGCCTATCCAATTGAAATTGCTTACTGAAGCCTTAGCAGGCAGGACGACTACAGTACACAGCATGAGCAGAACACCAAAAACCATGCAACACGAAGCAGCCTTTCTCATCTCTCGACACCCACGAGTTAGAGTTGATCACTTCAAGTTATTATAACTTGCGTAACAGACGTCATACGTCCCGAGCGAACGGAATATCGTGTCGCGCGTGGTGGGGCCGGG
>CAZUFK010000047.1:9983-12971 GCA_964619695.1 uncultured Candidatus Bathyarchaeia archaeon | reverse complement strand
TGCAGGAAGCATTGCTGCCTCCGCCACCCAGCATTGTGTCTCCGCGTCGGCATCGGGTATGTTTCCGTCCTCGTCCACAACGTCCTTGACCCCAAGCGTCGGCGGGTGTAGTACTCCACTTGGGTGCTCGTCGACTGGCACCATAACCGTGTAGCCAACGTATTCAAGCCACGTTGGATTCCATGTGAACTGTATGTCGAAACCATACAACTCAGCTGCTTCGTACACTTCTATTGTGATGGTGAACTCGGTGCCAACGCACAGTGCTGGCCCGAACTCTTGGTATGGAGGGTTGACGAAAACGTCGTTTTGCCAATACAGAGCAGTGTACTTGGGCAGCGCAATTTCAACGAAGTTGGCAAGAAACATGACACTAACTAACACACCAAAATAAACGCGGCGCATTTCCCCTTCTCTCCAATAGCTAATCTCCTCAAGACGCATAAATATCTTTAGAGATTGTCTGGATGGTGCTATCATAAAATCCAACGAGCGCTTCTTGCACATGTTAAACACGTCTGAGATCTAGTCAACGGCAAAGACTCAGGGAGGCGGTGCCACGCAGCCTAGAGTGTCTATTTATAGTGTTTCAAGGCATATCTTGTCAAAAGTGGGCCGAGTTGTCTAGGAAGGAGTTCACAAGCTTTGACGTGGCCGCAGTCACTCGCGAGCTGAGAGAAGCTATCTCTGATTCTCATGTGAGCAACGTTTACCAACTTGGCGCTGGAACCTTCGTTTTCAAGCTGCATAGGGCGAACGTTCCTCCGCTTGGCTTGGTTTTGGAGGCTGGCAGAAGGCTGCATTTGACTTCTTACGCTCTAGAAAAGCCTTCGACTCCGCCCGCGTTCTGTATGGCCCTGAGAAAATACCTGCGCGACGCTTGGCTGACGAGCGTCGAACAGTACGAGTTTGAACGAATCGTCACGTTCCATTTCAAAACCAAGGAAGGCGGAGTGCAGCTTGTTTTGGAGCTTTTCGGCGACGGAAACGTCATCCTAGTCAACGAAGAGGGCGTGATTCTGCAGGCCTTGAGCTACAAGCGCATGCGGGACAGGAACATTCTGCGAGGCGAGGCCTTCGTCTCTCCGCCTGCCAGCGGCCGCAACCCATTCAAAACCACCAAAGACGAGCTAGGCGAAGGCTTGAGGGCGCTTGGCAATGTTGAGGTTGTTCGTGCGGCTGCAAGGTTCCTAGGTGTTGGCGGCGTCTACTCTGAGGAGATTCTGTTGAGGGCAGGAATCGACAAAACAAAACCGTGCAGCGTATTGAGTGACGCTGATGCCAATGCCGTCTTTGATGCCTTGCAGGGCTTGCTCTCGCAGGTCAAGAGCGGCACCTTGGAGCCCACTGTCGTCATGGATGAGACAGGCAACTTCGTTGACGTCGTGCCCCTCAAGCTCAGGCGATACGAAGGCTTCAAGCATCAGGCCTATGCGAGTTTCAATGAGGCTTTAGACGAGTTCTACGCAAGAGTCGGCACCATCGAAAAGGCCACGGCAGGCCCTGAAGTGGGCGCGCTGGAAAGAGAAGCGGACAGACTCAAACGAGTCATAGAGAGCCAAGAGAAAGCCATGGCAGAGGCCGAGGCAAGAGCAAGGCAGGACAAGCGCATCGGCGACACCATCTATGCACATAACATCGAGTTGCAGGCACTGCTTGGCAGGTTCTTAGTCGAGGAACAGGCTGGAAAAGACCGGAAGGTAACTGCTTCTGAAGTGTTGACGGAGAAAAAGGCTGGATTGAAGTCCGCGTCGCTGTTCGAATCCTTCGACGCCAGAAGCTTGTCTATTGGCGTTTCAGCGGACGGCCTAGCCTTCAGTCTGGCCTTGCATAAGAGCTTGTTTGAGAACGCCGCTGAGTATTACGAGCGAGGCAAACAGGCTAAGCAAAAGATGGCTGGTGCGGCAAACGCGCTAGATGAATCTCGCAAGAAGCTGGCTGATGTTGAAGCGAAGCTCAAAGAGGCTGAAGCCTCACAGACAGCTAGGCCGATTGAAGCTTTAGAGGAGCTTGCCAAACGCAAGGTGAAAAGCAAAGAGTGGTTTGAGAAGTTCCGATGGTTCCTTTCCTCGGACGGGTTCTTGGTGGTTTCAGGAAAGGACGCCGTCAGCAACGAGGTCCTCATCAAAAAGCACGCCGAAGCATGGGACGTAGTTTTCCACAGCGACGTGGTCGGCGCGCCCTTCGTCGTAGTCAAGACCGAAGGCAAGGAACCCAGCGAACAGGTTCTGCGTGAGGCAGCCGAGTTCGCCGCTGCCTTCTCAAGAGGCTGGCGTGAAGGCTTCGGAAGCATAGACGTCTACTGGATAAAACCCGACCAGCTCACCAAGAAAGGACCCTCAGGCGAATACGTACCCCACGGAGCCTTCATCGTAAACGGAAAACGAAACTGGCTACGCAACACACCACTCAAAACAGCCATCGGCGTAACCACCGACGAAAACGAAAAAGCGCACTTCATCGGTGGCCCAATTAACGCAATCAAAGCCAAAACCGGAACATACATAGTAATCGCGCCCGGCGACATGAGCGGAAAAGAACTGTCCAAACACGTCCTAGGCGCGTTGGCTGCAAAAGCGCGTGAGCAGGTCCGAGGAAGAGTCCTGAAGGCCTCAGTCGAGGAAATAAGAGAATTCATCCCCTACGGCACGGGGAGAATTCAAAAAGACTAGCTCTTGCATCTGGCCGCTTGCAGTGCTTATATCCGAGTTGTCGAAATAAGATACTGCACACTCTAAGCACATTGGAGCGTATTCAAGTTTGAGTAAGACTAAGAAAGAAGAGCCTAAAGAACAAAAGAAGTCAACGCAAAAGAAATCATCATGCGGTTGCGGCTGCCACGACTAGGAAAGCCACGCAAACAGAAACCGCAACTCCTATTTTTCAACCCACACACGAACAGCAAACTCTCTTATGCATGCTTCTTCGGCCTTGGTAAGATCTGTCATAAGAGAGTGTGCTGTTCGTGGGTGGGTTGAAAAATAGGAG
>CAZUFK010000047.1:0-9973 GCA_964619695.1 uncultured Candidatus Bathyarchaeia archaeon | reverse complement strand
TACTAAGGCCGAAGAAGCATGCTCAACTCCCAGTCATCATAGGCCAGTGAACTTCTGGCAGATAGCTTGCGCTAGCGAACCTTCTCACACCACGCGCAGGTGGAAAACAGAGTTATCATCAAATGTTGAACCTATATATAGGGGGTCAAAAAAATATTTCGGAGCACGTGTGCAGCTTTCGGAAAACGCTAAAAGCCAATGACCTCCTAATCTAGCCTCGAATGGAAGTTTGCTTATGGGTTTCAACGAGCTTCGTAAAGATTATTTACTCGACCGTTGGGTGGTCATCGCCACCGAACGCGGACGACGACCTACCGATTTCGCGAAGAAAGAGAAAGAACAGACCAAAACGGCTGTCTGTCCAATGTGCCCAGGCAATGAACACATGACTCCGCCTGCACTCCTCGTCTACCTCAAAAAAGGCGGACAAATCCAGAAAACCAAAGACCACGACGAAGCAAGGCACAAAAACTGGCTCATCCGTTGCATACCTAACCTCTACCCTGCCTTCACCCCGCCCAAAGAAAAAATCAGCCTGAGACAGATCATGCAAACCAGCGAGCTAGGCCAAGCAGTCGGCCACCACGAAGTCATAGTAGAATCACCAAACCACGACGAACACCCAGCAGACGCAAGAATCCCACAGCTAACGCTCGTCATAAACGCCTACGTTGATAGACTACGCGAACTCTCCAAAAAACCCTACGTCAAATACGTCTCCATCTTCCGCAACCACGGCCTAGAAGCAGGAGCATCGCTGTCGCACGCACACAGCCAAATCATAGCCACACCATTCATACCAAAAACCGTGGAAGAAGAAATGAAAGCAAGCAAACGGTTCTACGCAAAGAACAGGAAATGCGTGTTCTGCGACATAATCAAGAAGGAATGCAAAGGCCATCGATTCATACTCGAAAATGGCCATTTCGCCGCATTCGCGCCCTACGCAAGCATCAACCCCCTCGAATTCTGGATAATCCCCAAGAAACACCAAGCCACACTCCTGAACATGACACAAGCTGAGACAAAGGCCCTCGCGGAAACGCTCAAAACATGCCTCTCCGCGCTCAAGAAACTCGTAAACGATCCACCCTACAACTACGGCATCCACCTCGCCATCGACAAGACCGCAAGCAAACACTACCACTGGCACCTAGAAGTCTATCCGAAACTGGCCATATGGGCAGGGTTCGAAAAAAGCACAGGCATCTACATAAACACCGTAACTCCCGAAGCCACCGCAGAAAGCCTAAGAAAAACAATCTCAACGAGAGAAACCTAAAACCTCTCTTTCGTGCTGTGGCCTAGCGTTCACAACGTCCTCCAAGTATGTCCTCAGCGGCTCAGCCACACTCCATGCTTGGGCAACGCATCCTCTCGGCGTGTGCGGTGGCTCACCGTCAAAAACCTCACTCACAAAACCCAACCCAGCTTCGAATACTTGCCTAGTCAGCAACAGAGAAAGGATATTTTTCAGCGCATATTCGCGCCTGAACTCCATGTAACCTTTCGTCTTCAAATAAGCCGTCGTGAACGGCCCAAGCAGCCAAGGCCACACCGTCCCATTGTGATAGGCAAGATCCCTCCGTCCCCGATCACCAAAATGAACGCCCACATATCTAGAGTCGCCTCTCGCCAACGTCCTCAAGCCATAAGGCGTCAAAAGCTCGCGCTGCACCACATCCACAACGCTTTCATTCATAGCGTTATCGAGCATGGCAAAATCTAGGGCAACAGCGATGATTTGATTGGGCCTGAGCGAACCGTCACGGAAGCCATCGGTCACAATGTCAAACAAGCAGCCCTTCTCTGCATTCCAGAACTTCCCAACGAAACTCTTTTTCGCGCGTTCAGCCATCGTCGCATATTTCGCCTCTTCGCCGCTCTCGCCAAACGTGTTCGCCAACAACTCCATAACCTTCAACGTGTTATACCATAGCGCCTGAACCTCAACGGCCTTTCCACTTCGAGGTGTAACAGGCTGACCATCAACAACCGCATCCATCCATGTCAACTGGCCACTGTGAGCCAGCAAACCATCCGCATCCACCCGAATCCCAAACACTGTTCCTTTCGCAAGATTCGCCACGACATCCTTCAACGTTTCCCACAATTGCTCTTGAACAAACTTGAAGTCGCCTGTATACTTCAGGTACTGAAGCACTGCATTCACGTACCAAAGAGTGGCATCCACTGAGTTGTAGACAGGTTCTCCCTCGGTTTCCGGGATGAAGTTGGGAATTAGGCCCTGTTTGCAGTAGTTTTTGAAGTTCAGGAAAACCTGCCTTGCCTCCTCAAACCTCCCAGTCACCAGCAACAGCCCAGGCAAAGAAACGAACGTGTCACGCCCCCAAGCCTCAAACCAGAAGTAACCAGCAATCACCGACCTTCGCCCAATACCCAAACCCTCAACCACAAACGCATCAGTAGAAGAAACAAGCCAACTCAACCAATCAGATACCACGACACCGCCACGCCTTCCGTAGAACCGTGTCAGAAACCCTTCCCGCCGCTCCGTCTCCTTCTCAAAAAGTGCTCCCATATCGTACAAGCTCACAGGTACATCATCCATAGTCTGACGTGCTACACGTTCCTCTTGATCTGCAACTGCGGTTATCGCGAAGCTTTCGTTCCTTTTCGCCCTCACAGGCGCCTCAAAAAAGCCCGGTTGATAACAGTCGTCCAAGCAGCTTTCGCCACGCGCAGCCTCCTCACGGAAGTACAGCCTCTCAACCCATTTGTCTGCAAACTGGTAACGTCCATTCGTGGCGGCCACAATCAATGCTGACTGAGGGTTGCCAGTGCGAATCTCAACTTTCTTCTCGTCTTCATCATGAGCAATATCCATGCCTGTCTTCCACCTGTCCGTCACCGAGTGGAAATGCCTCCAGTTGACAAGCGGAAAAACCCTGATCCTCGCGTCGGCGTTGCCTCTGTTCAGGACCTTGTAAAGGGCTATGGCAACGTTCTTCCCATGAGGCATGAAGACGGTCTTCTGAACCTCAACGTCCTGCGCCTCATAAACGTGCCTAGGAAAAGGCATCAACGAAAACTCCTTCAGAAACAAATACCCCTTCGGAAAAATCCCGCTTTGAAACTCGTTACCTCCAAGCGGATACGTACTGCTGCCAACGACAAGTTCTTCATCCAGCTTCGCCAGACAAACCCGTCGATCACTAGGCGGATGAAAAGCACCCACCAGCAACCCATGATACTTACGAGTGTTAATGCCCAAAGCCGTGGAAGAAGCATAGCCGCCTAAGCCATTGGTGATGATCCACTCTTTCCGCATTGCCTCTTCAAGATGCGAAAGCGCTTCTCGACCAAAGCTCATAACAGGTAAGTTCATTTATGGCATCAGCTTCGCTACGTTCTTTTCTCTGGCCACGCCGAAATAGTTTGCGACGGGATTGCATTTGGTCCTGAAAAGAAGCACATGAGGCTTCCTCAGCTTGTACTCGGTCAGCGTCTCAGCGTAGCCCATGCCCTTCGCAAAGACAAGATCCACCGAATTGTAGGCTTCCAGAAACTCGGCCGAAACCTCCTTCACAGCGAAACCCACCGTGTTCGTACCAGTCGTCATGATCTTTTCTGCAACCTTGCTCATGCCGGAAGCCTCAGCATCTTCAAGCGTCGCATCATTGATCACAGGTCCACCCTTGACGGCCACGATGACCTTCACCCCCATATTCCTCAACTGCTCTGCGAGCAACGTGTCAAACACGATCTCGCCAGCATTGTCCGTCAGGTAAAGCACGGTTTGCGCTTTCTTGGCCAGCTCGTAGGCCTTGCCAACGTCGTCTATGGCCAAATCCTTTGCAGCTTCTCGGATGCTTTTTCTTAAGGTGGTTGACGTGAACTTGTGGCCTGGGATATCGAATTCCATGACGTTGCCGACTATCGCGACCAAGCAGGCCTTCTTGAACCTGTCCTCCTGCGTGTAGCCCGCCTCTACAATCTTTCGAGCATAAGGCAGCAGCTTCAAGGCCTTCTCGTTGCTGATCCGCTTGCTCCGTTTGTAGGGATCAGGGTTGCCGGTGACTCTGCTTATCAGGCGGTCTCTCTTCGTGCCCAAATCCGCAGGAACAGCCGAAGGCGTGAACTCCTTTGTCAGCAGTCGCAGTAGGTCTGTCATGGCTCTGAAGCGCAGCGCAGGGTTCGACGTGGCCTCTGTGGCCTCGGCTGCTGCACGGCTAAGAATACAAGCTACACACTCAGCTTCAACCTTCAAGCCTGCTCGAACACACCTAACGCTTTGCCGCGTCAGCGAACTCGCGCATAACCGTGTACGGGTCTTTTGCCTTAACGATGCCGCTAGCCACTAGCACGCCCTGTGTGCCCAGCTTCAATGCTGCCGCCACATCTTCACCGTGGCTTATGCCTGCACCACAAAGAATCACAACATCCAAGTTGGCTTTCCTAACAAGCTTAACCGTGCTCGTGATCACCTCAGGCTTCGCCTTCGAGACAGGAATCCCCGTGCCGATGAGCTCAGGCGGCTCGATCGCGATGATGTCAGGCCTCAACGCAGCGACAGCCACGCTAACGCTCGGATTGTTAGCGCAAACGCATGAAATCAAGCCATTCTCGCGCGTCAGCCTCACGACCTCGTCAATGTCTGAGAGCTTAAGTTGCCTCTCCGAATGGTTAATCAAAGTCCCAACCGCGCCAGCCTGCTTGACTGATTCGGCAAGCACGTGTCCAGTAAACCCGCCAGGCTTAATCGGGTCAACATGTTGAGCGAAAACAGGGATTCTCACGGTTTTTGCGATGGTCACAATGTCTGCGGGTTGAGGAGCCACGCCCATTGAGACGCCTGTTTCAGCATGAACCCGCTCGGCGCTCTTGGCAAGCTCAACAGCCTTCTGGCCAGTTGACTCAAGATAGGTCTTGAAGTTCACAACCACCATGGGTGCCTTAAGCTTTTCCTGCAATATGATTTCACCTTTGTTTAGCGTTGATTCTGATTGTTAATATGGTTTTGGAATAAAAAGAGGGCTGATTGTCGTGGAGTCCTTGCGTTTAGCGTGGTGGCCTGTTCTTGTCTGGAACGAAGACTGCTGCTGCAATCGCGGTTGTCCATAGGCCGCCTTTGTCGCCTGTTGCGGACTGGGTCATGTTTGTGGTTTTGATGATCATACCCGTGCTTTTGAAGAGCTGCTCTTTTTCGTCCCATGCGATTTCTGGGTCAAACTGGATGCCCATGGTTGTGGCCAGCATGGTTGCTGCCAAGTCTTCTGCGTAGTCGCCTGCCTTGTCGTCTGGTTGCCCAAATGAATGGTGCTCTGATAGGTAGCCGTAGTTGTTCTTGCCTGAGGGGATTGCCACGCCTATCGAGGAGGCTATGAGCCTGTGCGGCTCGTTCGTAGAGTTTCTAGCAAGCACCACGAAGGTTATCTCGCCCGGACTTATCATCTTCAGTCCCTGCTCTCTCGGAATCAGCTTGCATCCCCGCGGCACGATGCTGGAAACGCTTACTATGTTGCAGTGCTGTATTCCAGCGTCTCTGAGGGCCAGCTCAAAAGACTGAAGCTGCTCCTTGTGCTTGCCGGCGCCTTTCGTTAGGAAGAAGTATTTGGGAATCATTTTGCAATACAGATAACTGGATGAGCTTATTAATGTTATGTTTCTGCGGAAGAGACACACAGTATTCGCGGTTTTCGGCTAGAGGGCAGAAGCTTCGCCTGTGGGCTTTTTTCGGCCCTTTCTGCAGGTTGACAGGAGGACATAAGCACGGCAGAAGCTAAGGGAAAAAGATAACAACGCTTAACGCATACTCTCTGTGGGGTCCAGCAAGTGCCACGATATTCAAGCGTGTTCAGAGACGAAACGAAACTTGACATAAACTACGTCCCTCATAGGCTGCCCCATCGAGAAGTAGAACTCCGACTGTTGAACGAGTTTTTCAGTTTTGCCCTTCAATCGCCGGAAAGAATGTCGCAAAGGGTCATGATAACAGGCGACGTGGGTGCAGGCAAGACCGCGCTTGCGCAGCGCTTTGGCGGCGACATGATGCTGGAGGCAGGCAAGCGCAGAATCAGCCTTCGTTATGTTCACGTGAACTGCCGCGAATGCCGCGGAAGCCTTTTTCTCGTTCTGCAGCGCGTGGTCTCCACGTTCCATCCCAATTTCCCAAAACGCGGCTACTCAGCCGAGGAGCTTCTAGGCATCCTAGTGCAGATGCTGGACGAGGAAAATGCCTACGTGATATTGGCATTGGACGAGTTTGACAGCCTCGTCGAAAAAGAGGGCTCAGAGGCGATTTATGAACTCACGCGGCTGCAGGAGGCAAGACAGGGAAAGCCGCAAAGACTATCGCTCATATGCATCCTGCGAAGCCTAAAGGCCGTCGAGCGCCTAGACGCAAGCACAAGAAGCACCCTCCAATCCAACATCATCAACCTCCCAAACTACACGAAACAGCAACTCACAGGCATCCTAAACGACCGTGTCGTGCTGGCCCTCAAGCCGTCAGCGGCTCCCGAGGAGACCATGAGCTTGATCGCTGAGATCGCCATGTCGGAGAATGGCAACGCGCGTTTCGGCATTGAGCTGTTGTGGCGGGCCGGCAAGTATGCTGATGCGGAGGATTTGCAGGTTGTTACGCCTGAGTGTGTCCGGAAGGCGGTGTCAAGCATAGTCCCGTCTCTGCGGAGGAATGAGCTCGCCTCACTCAGTTTCCACGAGAAGCTGCTCTTGCTGGGCATAGCCAGATTGTTCAAGGAAAGCCAGAAAGCCTGCGTTTCGCTTGCAGAAGCCGAACAGGCCTACGAGATCGCGTGCGAGGAATACGCTGCGAAACCGAACAGCCATACACAGCTTTGGAAGTACCTGCAGTCTCTCTCAAACCTTGGCGTGGTGAAGACAGAAGTCTCATCAGTGGCCCCGCGTGGAAGGTCAACACTCATCTATCTGCCCAGAATCCCAGCCTACGAGCTCGAAAAACAGTTGACAGAACTCTTGGAAAAGGGAGAAACAGCGAACAATGGGCATTGAAGAGGTCTTCTCCTCGAAGTTGCGGGTCAGAATCCTAAAGGTCATTCTACAGGTTGGCGAGCTCAACGTATCGGATATTGCTCGCAGGCTCGGCGTAAACTACACTTCAGCAGTCAAGCATCTAGAGATTCTGGAACGAGAAGGCATCATTCAACACAAGCAGTTCGGACGTATCCGCATTTACAGGCTTAGCCCTAACTCGCCTAAAGCAAAGGCAATACAGTCTCTTTTCGAAACTTGGCAAAAGGAAGCGGAAACGAAGGGAAAACAAGAAGCGGTGACCTTCAAGGTGGCGGAGTGCCGAACGTTCAAATCAAGTTAAATGTCTGGCCGCACTAAGCGGTTGTAGCTAGATTTCCGATTGATGAAGAAGTGAATTGCATGGCTATGGTAGATGTGTCAGGCAAGCCTGAAGTATTTCGAGAAGCAACTGCAGCCGGAACGATCAAGTTGAAGGCTGAAACCGTGCACTTAATCAAGGAGGGAAAGATCGCGAAAGGAAATCCGCTCTATACGGCGAAGATCGCAGGAATCCTTGCGGCCAAGAACACAAGCACGATGATTCCGCTATGCCACCCACTGCCTTTGACAAACGTGGAAATACAAGTAGAGATATTGGGCAAGTCCGAAGTGCAGGTCACATCCACAGTCAAGACCAAGGCCCGGACAGGAGTCGAAATGGAAGCCCTCACGGCAACCTCAGTAGCTCTGCTAACCGTCTGGGACATGGTCAAACAATACGAGAAAGACCCGCAAGGACAATATCCACAAACCGTGATCGAAAACATCTGCGTTGTGAAAAAGATCAAAGAAGGCATTTCAGGTGAGCGAAAGCACAAGAAGACATAAAGCCAATGCACCCAGCCAACTGAGATTCGCCATTTTCACGTGCAGCACATCCCGCTATCAATTGCGGCAGAAGGCAAAGCCAGTCGAGGACGTTTCAGGAGACTTGATCGAATGCAAACTGAAGGAGGCAGGCAACACGATCGCGTTAAGAGAACTCCTGTCAGACGAGAAAACCATGATCCAAAAAGCCGTGGAAGAAGCCTTGAACCGTGACGATCTGGACGCAGTAATCTTCAACGGAGGCACGGGCGTGACGAAGACCGATGTAACCATCGAGACCGTAGCGCCATTCCTAGAGAAGACATTGCCTGGCTTTGGCGAAATCTTCAGACGTCTGAGCTTCGATGATATCGGTTCAGCCGCAGTCTTGTCCCGCGCTTCAGCAGGCGTGGCAAAACGTAAGGTTTTCTTCTGCATCCCCGGTTCGCCTGACGCTGTGAGGCTCTGCCTTGAAAGGCTTATATTGCCCGAAGCGGCTCACATCGTCAAGCACGCACGGGAATAACGATGGCATTAATGGACAGCTACGGACGACCACTTCTGAACCTGCGCATAGCCGTCACGAAACGCTGCAACCTGCGCTGCGAATACTGCCACATGGAAGGCGAAGCCAAGCAGAGCGGCTCAGCAAGAGAGATGACGGCAGACGAGATAGTCCACATCGTCAGAATCGCCGTAGAGTTGGGCATTTCTAAGGTTAAGCTCACAGGCGGTGAACCGCTTGTGCGCGAAGACATACTACAGATCGTGAGAGGCATAGCAGGCCTGCCGGGTTTGACGGATTTGTCGATGACGACAAACGGAACGAGACTTGCCTCATTGGCTGAGGAGCTGCACGCGAATGGGTTAAGACGTGTGAATGTTACTCTTCCAACACTGGACAAGGCTGTCTACGGCAGATTGACCGGCGGCAGCATTGAGCCTGTTTTGGAAGGCGTCAAGGCGGCTGTCGAGGCCGGTTTCTGCCCTGTTAAGCTCAACATGCTCATACTAAGAGACGAAAACGACCACGCTGTTCCTGAAATGATCAGATTTGCCGCCGATAATGGGGCAGTCCTGCAGCTCATAGAGCTTGAACCTCTTAACATAACCGAATCATACTATTCCAGGCATCACAAGCCGCTGGATGGCTATGAGGAAATTCTGAAGCAGAAGGCTGTAACCGTAGAGACCCGAGCGTATATGCAGAATCGTCACATCTATTGTCTGCCAGACGTAAGGGTTGAGACTATCCGCCCTACCGAGAACGCTGAGTTCTGTGGACACTGTACGCGTTTGCGAGTGACGAGCGACGGGAGGCTGAAGCCGTGCCTCATGACCAACGACAGCCTCGTGGAAGTGTTGGCACCTATGAGAAAGGGTGCAAGTGATGAGAAACTGGCAGGCCTGTTCAGGTTGGCCAACCTGAAAAGACAGCCTTACAACAAGACTAAATAACGCAGACAGCATTCATTTATAGAGATTTCATGCTTTGCGTATGAAAGCAGATGCTTAAATCATGAACGAGGTTGTCGTTATTGAGGATTTTGTCTTTTGCGGAAATGGAAACAGCAGACGGGCTTCTGCCACTATTGGATCATGCTTTTCGCTGGACGTTCAACCCGAGGACTTTCGGGAAATTTGTTGACCTTGATCCGAGGCTTAGGAACAGCGGAGTTGGCTTCTGCGCTTTGGAAGGTTCTCGCGTAGTCGGCAATGTCGGCGTTATGGACTTAGCCACGAAAACTCTGGATGGAATGGTTGAGAATGTGGGCGGCATATACGGCGTTGCCACATTGCCGGGCTACACTCGGAAAGGCATCTGCACAGCCTTGATGAACCGCGCCCACGAACAATTCACAGAAAAGGGCTATCGCTTCTCGTTTCTGGGCACAAGCCACACGATCGTGGCCCATTCGCTTTACGTGAAGCTCGGCTACAGCGACCTGTTCCAAGCTCCAAGCGCCTACAAAGTGACAAAAACGAAGAGACCCAAACCACCGCCGAGAGAAAAGGCCACCAAGCTTGACGTTGACAAGCTACTGAAAACCTACAACAGACTCGTTGAAGGAAAGACTGGATTTGTCGTGAGGGGCAGAGACCACTTCGTGATGCTTGAGAAGGCTGAGGGCATAAGAGGAAGGAACTG
>CAZUFK010000046.1:0-13130 GCA_964619695.1 uncultured Candidatus Bathyarchaeia archaeon | reverse complement strand
CGGTTCCTTTGCTTCGGAAAGCAATTGTGCGTAATCGCTTCCTGAACCGTAATATTAATAAATCCCATGGGTGTGAATAGATGTTGCTACTTCCTTGCGAAGTAATCTCGTGACGTGTTTGCGTTTTGGGAGAGAATTGGAATGTCAAGCAATGACTCAGTAGACAAGTTAGTGTTGAAGGGGACAACTACGGCAGGCGTCGTCTGCAAGGACGGCGTAATACTAGCCTCAGACACACGTGTGACCATGGGCTTCTACGTGGCCCACAAGCACGGAAAGAAGGTGTACAAGATAGACGATCACCTAGGGATGACTATTGCTGGCACCGTTGCGGATGCGCAGTTCACTGTGGACGTGTTGACAGCGAATGCACAGATGTACAAGGTAAACAGAGGAAGACCTCTGCCCGTCGCCTCCGCTGCAAGGCTGATCGCAAACCTTCTGTTCTCGGCAAGATACGTGCCGTTGCTGACCCAAGTCCTCATAGGAGGAGTTGACGACACTGGACCACACATGTTCTCGTTAGACCCATTTGGCAGCCTCACGGAGGAGAAGTGCGCGGCCACTGGTTCAGGTTCGCCGGTCGTGTACGGTGTGTTGGAGGACAAGTATAGAGAAGGCATGACTGTGAAGGAAATGCTTCCTGCCATTGTCAAAGCCGTCAACTCGGCTATGAAGCGCGATTCTGCAAGTGGGGACAGTTTCAACGTAACGGTGATAGACGATAGGGGCTATAGAGAGCTAGCGGAAAAGGAGAAGAAGCAGCTTCTAGCGGCTTGAGGAAGTTAATGTCGTGGCGCGCAATTCTGACAAGGACAAGATAGAAATTAGCCAGTACATACTTGAGCAGGTGCCAAAAGAGGCTGAAGTTACCAGAATAGAATACGAAGGGCCAACGCTCGCCGTATACACAAAGAGACCTGAAGTCCTTGTTGACCAAAGCAATCTGATTGCGGGAATAGTCAATGTCATAAGAAAAAGGATAGTCATCCGCTCCGATCCATCAGTGAGGCTTCAGGAGGAAGAAGCTGAAAGAAAAGCGCGCGACATAGTTTCAGCCGAAGCAGAAGTCACCGAAGTGAACTTCGACCCCAGCCTCGGGGAGATAATCATCGAAGCCAAGAAACCTGGCCTCGTCATAGGAAAAAACGGCGTGGTTCTGCAGGAAATCATAAGACAGACCAAGTGGCGCCCCCATGTCCTGCGAAGCCCGCCACTACGCTCAAAGATCATCACCCACATGCGCCATTACCTTCATTCTGAGACCAAGGAGAGAGAAAGGATCCTGCGGACAGTGGGAGAAAGAATCTTCAGGCCTAAGAGCTTCGAAGTTGGTGACGTTCGGATTACCGCTCTCGGAGGGGTCCAAGAGGTTGGCAGATCCGCTTTTCTCGTTCAAACTAGGGAAAGCAGTGTGCTTCTGGACTGTGGCATACATCCTGGTTCCTCAAGGCCATTTGAGGCTTTTCCGAGGTTTGACAATCCCGCGTTCGAGATCGACTCTCTGGATGCCGTCGTCATAAGCCATGCACATCTCGACCACTGCGGCCTAGTGCCCTTTCTATACAAGTACGGATATGACGGACCGATCTACTGCTCTGCCCCGACGTCGAACCTAATGACACTGCTTCAGCTCGACTACTTGGACGTGGCTAACAAGCAGGGCGTGATCGCCCATTACGATCAGAAGGACGTTCGCGAATGCGTTTTGCATACCGTCCCGTTGCGGTACGGTGTTGTTACTGATATCGCGCCGGATATTCGGTTGACTCTTCACAATGCAGGGCACATCTTGGGCTCCTCGATGGCTCACTTGCACATTGGTGAAGGTTTACACAATGTGGTCTATACTGGCGACTACAAGTATGCTAGAACGATGTTGCTTGAGGCTGCGACGACCGAGTTTCCAAGGGTGGAGACCGTGATAACTGAGAGCACCTACGGCGGGCCAGATGACGTTATGCCTTCGCGCATCGAGGCTGAGGAACGCTTAAGCCGCCTTGTGAACGAAACCTTGGAGCGGAGGGGCAAAGTCTTGATTCCGGTGCCTGCAGTGGGCAGGGCACAGGAGATAATGCTTATTCTTGACGGTTACATGCATCGAGGGCTGATGAAGGAGGCGCCCGTGTTCATTGAGGGCATGATCTCAGAAGCCACGGCAATCCATACAGCCTACCCAGAGTACTTGGGCAGAGAAGTCCGCCACAGCATACTTCATGACGAGATTAACCCGTTCCAGTCAGACTACTTCACGATCGTTGAACACCCCAACGTCAGACAGGAAATAATAGAAGGCGAACCGTGCATCATCATGGCAACCTCTGGAATGCTCGAAGGGGGACCCGTGATAGAGTATTTCAAAAGCCTTGCCGACAATGAGGCGAACACGGTGGTCTTCGTAAGCTACCAGATTGAAGGCACAATGGGAAGGAGAGTCCAGAAAGGCTTGAACGAAGTTGCCGTGATAAACAACGAAGGCAAGATGGACGTCGTGAGAGTCCGGCTGCAAGTTGAGTCAATCGAAGGCTTCTCAGGACACTCCGACAGGCGCCAGCTGATCGCCTATGTGAGTCACCTGCAGCCGAAGCCTGAAAGAGTCATTGTGTGCCACGGCGAAAGAGCGAAATGCCTAGGCATGTCAAACTTCATTCAGAGCAGAATGGGGATTCACTCAGTTGCGCCGGCTATCATGGAAACCTTCAGGCTGCTGTAGGAATAGGCCCGCTTGAAACAGGCGTCTTCTCTCGCCAAATCCTCACGTTCGGCGGACAGATGACCACGCGCTCCTCGCCAAGTCTGGCAATGTCGCCACCAACCGACTCGGCGAACTCGCATAACTCGTTGACCGCGCGTTTAACGTCCTCGATGCTCTTGTCTGCGAGAGGCGTTATCCTCAAGATCAAGATGTTTCCAGTCTTCACCTGGTTCTTCACATCATCTAGGTCGCTCAGGTCACGTAGCGGCATGGCCTTGAGATACGTTTTGCCAGAAGGCTCTTTAGCTTCAGCTTCCTTTTCTTCTCTCTTCGGTTTGCGAAGTATACCGCTTAAACCTGGCAAACTTCTCCTCTCTACTCCACTTATTTTACGCTTCTAGAGTTTAAGTGTTTCTTAATTCCGCATCTGAATTCTTAACACCGATTTGACTATTAAAGGGTTCTATTAGTACGGAATGTTGATCTTGTCCATGTGTTCTCTTAGGATGTAAGCTCTTTCAGCAGGCTCCATATCTTGTCGCCGACAAAATGAACATTCCTGATCACTGGCCCTTGCGTGGCCCTTTCAGCCTCGATCCTGCCGAAGACCGCCTCGCCCACGGCCAGCGGTTTCCCATGCCTCTCGTCCACGACAAAGACAAAATCGCCCTCTGCAAAGTCTCCTTCAAAACGTCTGATTCCGGGCTTCATGACGTTCGCGCCCTTACACACGAAAGGAACCGCGCCCATGTCAACAACCGCCTTGGGTGCTATGGCAAAGAAGTCGCTGAAGAGTAATGTTGGAAAAAGCTCTTCAGACACTTTGGCTATTAGTGGTTTGCCGTTTATTAGGTAGATTTTCGCGTACTCGGCTTCAGCTAGCTCTATGTTGGCCTTGGTTTTGAGCAGTTGCTCTATGCTGGTTTTGAGTCTTTCAGAGGCCTGTGCCAGTAGCGCCTTTGCCTCTTTGTCCTTCAGGAAGTTTCTGCGATATTTTTCAGGCATTGCCTTTCTTCCACTAGATAGGTTTAAATGTGATAGATTTAAGTATAAAAGGCATAATTGTATAGGGTTCGAGGGTGCTATTATGAGCGAAATGACGACTGAGATACTTGAGCAGAACCTTGGAAAGATAGTGCTCGTTAGGCTGAAGGGTGGAAAAAGCCTTCGTGGAAGACTGAAGGGATTCGATCAGCATCTGAACCTCGTTTTGGAAGAGACAGAAGACACCACAAACTCTGAAAGCATGAGGAAACTAGGCCTGATCATTGTCCGAGGCGACAACGTGGTCCTGATTTCGCCACCGCCTAGGTGACAACATTGGGAAAGGGAACGCCGTCATTCGGCAAACGCCAAGGCAAAGTCGTGCACATACGTTGCAGACGATGTGGCAGAAGAGCGTACCATGTCAGGCAGAAACGTTGCGCCGCCTGCGGATACGGAGCGACCAAGTTCTTGAGAAGATACGCATTTCGCACAAAGGACATACATAGAGAAAGAGTTTTCTAAAACACCGTTGCTTACTGCGATTGATAATAACCCTTATCGATTTTGACGAAGATAAGAGGCCCCTTGCTTCTTGCCAGTTCTCTTGCCTTCCTCAATGTGTTGTTAACGATAGTAAGTGTCTGCTTTGCCTCACTGGAGTATTCATTTGTCTTCTCGCTTAGCTCCATCTTCAGAAGGTTTTCCGCGAGGATGGATGTGCCACAGATTTCCCCGTTCTTGACAAGGGTGAGTGTTACGACTTCCTCCATCTCTTTGCGGTTGGCAAGATTCTTCCATAGTGGTTCCACGTTGTTGAGGTTCTTGGTTGTTTTGTTCCATTTCTTGGCGTTCTCGTTGCCTATGAGTAGCTTGACTCGTTCCTTCCATTTTTCAAGCCATATCCCAGTCCACATCCTCAGAAACTCTTCAAGTTCAGCTGCGTTTTCGTTGTAGAACTTCTCTAGTCTTTCGACCAGTTCGCATTCGCCTGCTTCTTTTCCGACGAGTTCCCAATGAACTTTGAGATAGTTTGTCAGGTCTTGACATGCGATTTGAAGCACTTTGCGGTCAGAGCCGAGGACATCCAGCATTGGGTTTCTGTCCTTCAGCTTTTCTGACAACAATATCTCTATAAAGTTCATTGGTTTCTCCCGCTTTGAAGCCTTCTCCAACCAGAACTAGACCTCTCAGCTTGTAATAAGCTTTATTCGTAATGGCTTCTATAACATTCCTAAGTAATTTTCTGCTATATTTCAGTTTCAGGAATATCCAAAAAACCCAATTTCGGGTCTATTCAAGAAAGTCCGGAAGGATGTTGACGCTTTCGAGAATTAAGTCGGGTTTCTCCCTCTCCAGCTCCTTGCGGGAATAGATTCCCGATAGAACTCCTACGGTCGTCGCGCCAGCGCTCTTGCCAGCTCTTACGTCCGCAACCGAGTCGCCCACGACCAGGCAATCGCTGATTTGAATGGCCATTTTGCTCGCGCACTTGAGCAAGGGTTCAGGCGAAGGCTTCGGATATCTGGTGTCAAGCGCCGTAACGATATTCTGGAAGTACTTCGCCAAGTCAAGTTTTTCCAACTCTTCGATGATTTTTCCTCTTGGGACGTGGCGCATGGTAATCAGTGCCAGTTTTGCCTTGTGTGAGAGTTCTTCTAGGGTTTCCGAGATGTTCGGCAAAGGTTTCGCTTTCTCCATCGTCGCTTCATAGTAGGCATTGAGGTAGACCTGCAGGAACTTCTGTGCATCAATCCCTTCGAGCATGTCGTCTATTGGAAGGTTCTGTTCGATTCTCTTTGGGATTTCGGTCACGATGCTGATGTCGAGAGTCTTCTGTCCTGTCGCCGCAAGCGCCGCTTTCACTGCCTCCAAATAGGCCCTCCTCGAGTCCACTATGGTACCATCCAAATCCAGGAGTATGCCCTTACCCTTGAGTTTCGTTTTCTCCATTACTATCGCCGCTATTGTAGGACATCGTTGACGTTATTCGTTTCGATAGGTTTTTATTTGCGGTTAATTGTCTAAGGTAAGTACCAAATAAGCATGTTGAAGCTCAAAACTCTGGAATGATAAGCGAATGGTTAGAAAAGCGCGAATCCGCTTGACAAGCACGGACTACAAGAAACTGGAGGAAGTCTGCGATGAACTGAAAGTCATCGCGCAAAGGACAGGCGTCAAGCTGAACGGTCCGGTTCCGATGCCTACCAAGCGGTTGCGGGTTCCGGTAATGAAGTCTCCCTGCGGTGAAGGAACAATAACGTGGGACAGGTGGGAGATGCGAATCCACAAGCGCCTCATTGACATTGACGCTGAAGAACGCGTCATGCGGCGTATAATGCGTATTCGTGTTCCAGAAGAAGTGCACGTGACTATAGAGCTTATCTAGTTAGCGCATACTACTTTTTGTTTTGCCTGTCCCAGCTGAATAAGGGGCAAGCTTCGCACTTTTCAACGAATTCCAAGCCCTTCTTTGTCGTCTTGAATAGACGGCTTTCATCAACTTCCAGCAATTCCTTCTCCATCAACGTCCCTAGATACTGTTTGGTTTGCAGAAATGAAAGCCCAGCCTCTCTCATCAGCACTGTCTTGTTCTTCCCAGAAGAGGCCTTCTTCAGGATGTCGATCACAATATCATGTCTGTCCCTATTAACCATAATCATAACCCGTAAGCAAGTATGACCCAAACTATCTAAAAGCCTTTTGTCGGCTAGGGCAGACTGATGCTTCACATTGTCAAACGATAGGAGATCAATGTGAGAACCAGACTTGCAGCGAACCCGAGAGCCCATATTCTTTTGTTCCACAGGAAAACTTTGAGGCCGTCAAAAACCCCGAAGGGGATCAAGTTGAAAAGAGCTATCCACGCATTGAAGGCAGAGCCGAGTATGAATAGGCTGCTATATGGAGGAGGAACAACAAATCCTGTGGCTAGGAACATAGTCGATAGGGCGATGTTCGTCAAAGGACCAGCGATTGAGATTTTCCCTATTCTCTGTTTGTCAGCGTGACCAGAGACCATGACGGCGCCCGGCGATATGAGCTTGATTGGTGAAAGCATAGAGATCAGGGTCAGAATCGCGCCTAAGGGCGTCATTCTAAACTCTGCCCAAAGACCGTATCTTTGTGCAATGGCTTTGTGAGCGATTTCATGAACGAAGAAGGATATCGTGAATATAGCTGTAAACAATGCCAGCATGGCATGGTCAGCGTTGTAGCTTCCGTCGAAGAAGGTTGAGAACAGGACCATGGACATGCCAACCCCGATAACCAGAAGTGTGGCCACAGCTAGATGCTGGATCTCTTTCTGGCTGAAACGTGTCCGTCCCCTTGCTTGTAGCTGTGAAGGATAGGTTACCGTGTATTCATATGACCTTGGTCCCTGAATCACTGCTGGCTGTACGTCCTCTTTGGGCATGCGGGCGAGCTCTATCTGCGGGCAATCGTGATTCTCAGGCAACCGGTGCTCAGAGCAGAAGTAACTCCCGCAGTATTGACATCTGAAGGGCAGGAAGGTTTCGCTGCCGCATTTCTGGCATTTCATTCCGCGCGCCTTTTCAGATTAACAGTCATGCCGATTTTATATGTTTCTCCTGAAACAATGAGAAAGACCTGCTTCGGTGGAGTGACAAACGTTTAAAATGCTCAAGACTAAGCTTAGTCTAAGCATTTGCGGTTGAGCGGTCATGGGAGGAAGGCACTTGAAGGCATTCAGTTTTGTTCACGCTGCTGACTTGCACTTGGGTTACTCGCAATACGGTCTTGAGGCCAGACGGGAAGACTTCGACCGGGTCTTCCAAGAACTGGTTGACAAGGCCATCGAGCTACGGCCGGATTTCATGATAATTGCGGGGGACTTGTTCCATAATGCACGACCCTCAAACGTCACTCTGGAGAACGCCATTAGGAGCTTCAGCCGGTTGAGGGAGGCTGGCATTCCGGTCCTGACTGTTGACGGTTCGCATGATTCTGCACCCAACCTTGTGACAGGCACGATAATCTACCCTTTGGACAGCGCTGGGTTGGTCTATCATTTGCCGAGGCATGAGGGAGCTTGCTGGCAGAAGTCGGGCTGTTGCTATGTCTATGGGGTACCCAATTTCAGGACTAGACGAAAGACTGAGGAGATGCTTCCCTTGTTCATGGAACAGAACAAGCCTGCACCTGATCCGTCTTTGTTTAGCATATTCGTCTTTCACATGGCAGTGGATCTGCCAAGCGTTACGCCTCCTTACATGGAGGCTGAAGCTCCGCCTGAACTCATACCCGAAGGCTTCGACTATTATGCAGCTGGCCACATACACAAGTCCTACATGGAAAAATTCAAGTCTGGACTACTGGCCTACAGTGGATGCACCGAAACCGTAGACTACGAAGAAGCAGAAATCAGGAAGGGCTTCTACCACATCAGCATTGACGAGAAAGGCACGGTTTCTCCGAAGTTTATCGAGTTTGAGCACACGCGGAAGTTCGTCGTAGTGGAGGAGGATTTCACAGGCATGATGCCTTCGAAGATCGGGGAGCGAGCAGCCCAGATGGTAAAAGACGCTGACGAACTTGGCGCCGTGATAATTCCAGTGTTGAACGGGACATTGCCTCCTGAAGCAAGCCGTTCAGAAATTGACATTGCGCACATTAGAACAGCAGCTGAGAAGGCATTGCTCGTCCACCCCGTCATCTTGTTGCGCGAAAGCGAGGTTTCAGAAGAGATTGTTCGTTCCATATTCGATAGCGAGTTCAAGGATTTGAAAACGAAGGCCTTCGAATACTTCCTGCAGATATTCTCTGAACGCTATAGTCGAGAGCAGGCTGAGAGAGTTGCCCGTGCTGCTGTTGGCCTCATTGAGCCTCTGACGCAAAAGCAAGAAGACAAGGTAAGACAGACGGTAGAGGGGCTTCTACAGTGAAGATTGAAATCGTCCAATTGGAGAACATTCGTTCCCACGTTAAGTCAGCTGTTCCGTTTGCGAGAGGCTTCAACTGCCTCGTGGGCGGCGTGGGGTGCGGAAAATCAAGCATACTATACTCAATAGACTTCGCGTTATTCGGCGAGCCAGTGGGCAGAAGCTACGAGTATCTACTGCGCGAGGGCGCAGCTAGCGGAAGAGTTACAGTTCAGTTCGCGCAGGATACCAAAACATACAGGATATCACGCGGCCTTAAGAGACATGGAAAAGGCATAAGCCAAGACATGGACGAACTGAAGCTCTTCGAAGGAGAAGACTTGATCTCAAGCCTCAAAGGCGACGCGATAGCTGAACAATTCAAGGCGATTACAGGCCTCGACAAAGAGCTTTTCCGCGAAATAGTCTGGGTGAGGCAAGAGCGTCTGAAAGAGCTTCTCGACGTTGCGCCGAGGGAGAGACAGAAACGGCTGGATGAAATGTTTGGGCTGTCTGACTACGAAGTAGCATGGAGCAACCTCTTATCCTACCAGCATGATTACGAGGTGGAAAAGAAGGTCTACGAAAAGGACCCCGACATCACGGGAATGGAAAAGCTTGGCGTCGAATACGACCGAATAGTCGAGGAATTCTCTCGAATTGAAATCGACCTGCAAGTGACCAGCAACAAACTGGATGTTGCCAGAAAAGCCCTAGAAAAGGCCGATGCCGAACTCAAGAAAATGGAAGGAGTGAAGACCCTGAACGAGCAACTCAAGCGCAAAGAAGCAGGCATTCTGGCAAACTTGACAAGTCTGAAGGAAGCGTTGGCCACTTTGAAGGAAAAGATCGAGTCTAGCGGAGCTGGTGTCGGGAATCTGAGACAGCGCTTGGAAACTATGGAGTCTCAGACGGAATCCTGCAAGGCCGAGCTTCAAGCAATCGGGCTACCTGCAGACCAGCCGATTGACAGTCTCAGACAGTGCCTGAGCGCCTTAGACGACAAGGTCTCAAGTCTAAAAGGCGAACAGGAAGCTGCCCTCAAGAACGCTCACGCCGACGAGAGACGGATCTCCTCATTATCGGCTGAAAACCGTTGCCCCCTCTGTCTCCAGTCACTGACACAGGAATACAAAGACGATCTCATACAGAGAATCCAAGGCGAGAACAACGAGCGGCAAACCCAGATCACCAAGCTCCGCCATGATGTGGAAGAGTTGCAGCGGAAGAGGAGCAAGGCAAACGCTGCTTTTTCGAAATTGCAGGTGCTCGCTTCAAAGATAGAAGACTTGAGGTCTCGCATAACTGACGAATCACAAGTGCTCATCGATCACACAGAGGAAATGGCTGCGAAACAGAAGCAAGAAGCTGGCCTGCATGCGGAGCTTGACGCCATCAGAGTTGAAATCAGCAGATTCGACGCTTCCGCGCTGGAGACCGCGAAGGCGTACAGGGACGAGGCCTACAGGCAATACTACTCATTGGATTCCGATTTACGGACCAAGGAAAACCGAAAGAAAGACTTGGTCAAGCACATGGACGACGTAAAGGACAGAATAGACCAAGCCCAGCAAAAAATCGAGCGGGTAGAGAAGATAACGCGGGTAATTGAAACGATTGGCGGTATACGCGACGCCTACAGAAGCATTCAGCCCAAGTTGCGAAGCGAGTTTGTGAAGGTGTTGAGGAATTTCGTCCAGCAAGTCCTCGACAGCCTTGTCGGCAACGAAGGCCCAATGCTGAACGTTGTTATTGATGAGACATATACGCCATATGTCAAAAGCGAGAGCGACATTGAACGTGACGTGTCAAACCTTTCAGGCGGCGAGAGAACGCTGGTTGCGTTTGCCTATCGTCTTGGGCTGGGCCAGTTGATTATGCAATCCCGGACAGGGCACGGTCTGAGCTTGCTTCTGCTCGACGAACCTACCGAAAGCCTAGGCAGGGAGGACGGTTCAATAGACCGCCTAGCCGAGGCGATTTCGCGTTTCAAAGCCATAGAACAGGTAATTGCAGTCACTCACAGTGAGGCCTTCGCCGAGAAGGCAGAGCATGTGATAAGGCTTGAAAAAGAGGGAGACGAAAGCAAAGTCTCAATCGAACGATAACATAGATGACAAGAACCGATAACAAGCTGCCTCCGCAGGCCTTCTAGCGTGGAACGACGCCGATTGTTGTCACAGAAATGCCTTTGTCTTCGAGTTCTTGGATGAAGGGGTTTATGCCTACAGAGTCGCTGGCGATATGTCCTGTGACCACGAGGTTGCCGACCCCTTCGGCTCTCAGCTTCTCCAAATCCCCAAGCCCAACGTGAATGTACACAACTGTTCCGATACCATGTTTGAAATATGTCTTGGCTATCTCGTAGCCTCCATTCGTTCCCGCGGCATGAGAAACGACCACTTTGCCACACGGGTTTTCAGCCTTTCCTACACGGATCTTGATTTTCGTGCTTGCATTCTTGAATTCAGGCAAATCATTCAAAGCGCAAACGACATCTTGCACCGTGGAGTTTTTCCTGATCTTCTTGTCGACCTGTTCGCTCATGATCTTTCTGCCAATCTCATCTAAGGGCGTGTGAATGTTCATGTATGGCATTTTCAGCAATCGTGCAACGTCAATTGCGTGGCCGTAGTTTCGAGCGTGTCCATCGACCTCAAGGTCTGCATACTTTTTCCTGACAGCTCTTTCAGCCTCCTCTTTTGGGATTCCCGCTCCAACCATCTGCTGAACGTGACGCAAGAAAACCTCATGGAAGCCTAAAACGGCCATACCGCCTACTGGATGATGGGCAATCACCGCGTCGCAGCCCAACTGCTTAGCAAGCAAGAGTTCTGGAACAGTTGCGTCGATACCGAAGAGGATTCTCTTAATGTTGTTTCCCTTCACGTATATCGCGCTGTCCTCTGGGGCTTTCTTTAGTCCCGCAAGCGTTAGGGACAGCCTCATGATCTCCTCGGTATCCATGCATGCACACCTTCATATCTGGTAGGCATTATTGCGCTTAACTACTTATAAGCAATAAAGGCAGCTTGCCTCGCGCTTGCACAAGGTTAATCTCATAATGCGTCCGAATTGAGGAGCGGAAAAAGGGCATTCAATTGCGCGTTAGGACAAGAAAACTGGCTCTGGCAGAAGGTGTGATTGCCGGAATTCTTTTCGGAACAGCAGCTATATTCATCAGATTCCTGCAGAACCTGGACGCATTCTCTATAGCGTTTTGGCGCCTCATCGTTGCATGCCTCGTATTGGCGTCCATACTTGTTGCCCTCCGAAAGCCATTCATGCTCAGACTTGTGCGGAAGAACCTCAGAGACCTTCTAGTCTTGGGCTTCTTTCTGGGACTGCACTTCATATTCTTCATCTCCGCTGTGAAGGACACAACGATACTGAATGCAACAGTGCTTGTCAACACGACGCCGATCTTTTCTGTTTTTGTCTCAAGTTTCATCTTCAAAGCCAAACCTTCCAGCATGGCCATCCTAGGCCTGACTATCTCGTTCGTAGGCGTGCTCACCGTAGCGTACGCCGAGACAGGAGTTGGTGGTGGCGTTGCATCTCTTGAGAGGTTTTCTCCGAGTCTGAAGGGCGACTTGGAGGCCATCTTGGCGGCTGTAGTCGAATCCTTCTACCTTAACTATGGAAGAAAGACAAGAAGCCACATGGATATTCTGCCGACTATGCTGCCTGTATACTTCTTCACTTCAGTATTCGTAGGGTTACTGAGCATACCCGCAACAAGTAGGGCATTGGCATTGCCAACACAAGCAACGAACATCCTTCCACTTATTGGCTTGGGCGTGTTGCCAACAGCAGCCGCCCACACTCTGTACTTCTCTTCCCTGTCTAACCTGAAGTCTTTCGAAACTGCCACCATGGCCTTGCTAGAACCCATAGGCGCCACAATACTGGGGGTGGCAATGTTTCAGGAGACGCCTGCACCACTTTTCGCCGCGGGAGCTGCCCTGATATTGGCTGGAGTCGTTTTTGTCGTCAGGAACAAGCCTCGAGAAAGCGGAGGTTGAAGAGGCAAGTGGAACAGCATTCGAGCAACATAGCTAAAGCGAGCTGATTCAATGATTGCTGAATGCCTGTCGCGGTTTCTTTGCGGTGGCGTATTTTCTACAGGCCCTTCAAGAGGGTGTAGCCAAGAGAACGCGCCGGCCTTCAGAAAGAAACGGGAAGCTACTCTTCCTCTTCGGCGGCTTTCTTCTCCTTCACGATAAAGGTGTTTTCCTTGCCGCCTATGACCTTGAAGTAATCCTTCAGTTCCGTTTTGTGCAGGAACTTGCGTAACAGCACTCGCAAATATGGTTTCGAAACGGCTTCTTCATCGCTTTTGACTACTATTTCGCTAGTTGCCGTCTCAACCTTGGCACCAGTTTTCTCCTTGATGAAGTCGGCTAGCTCTTTGATCACGTCGCCGCCTTCGCCTTTCAGTTCAGATATGTCTACTTTCAGTTCTGCCATGCTTGCTTACCTCACTTTCTGACCATTATGATTCTTACTTGGTCGCACGCGTCCTCACATGCGTCCGCAATCATCTCTAAAGCATCGAAGAGCTGGCT
>CAZUFK010000045.1:0-13144 GCA_964619695.1 uncultured Candidatus Bathyarchaeia archaeon | reverse complement strand
TAACTTGCCTTCTTGCAGTTGCAGTCAATGTCCAAGCTAGCAGTAGAGCAAATCCCAAGCCACACATGACATGTCCATGGTTCCATTCCCAATATGATGGCTCTAGGCCAAAATCAACCCAGTATCCATCTTCCTCGGCTCTTCGGCGTACCTCCTCTCTCAGTTCACTTAGCCTCTCGACATGTTCGCGATACTTGTGCCAGCTGTCACAGAACAAGGCCAGCCAAGTCAGACCAGCCACTACAAGAATCACTAGAACCAGCTTGAACCATCCCAATTGCCTCTGCCTCCCAGCTGCTTTCACACTGAACCTTGGGGTTACCCGAGATTTAGTTCTACACATTAGAACGACCTGGTCTAGTATTCGTACAATAGTATGGACTTCGTTAATGCATGAGGCGAGAATCAAGCGAACACAATAGGCCTATTCGGAAAGGAAGCTCCAACATGAATACGCTTAAATCAAGCCACCTAAATCAAAATAGCCATATACAGCATCGCCGGGGTAGCCTAGCCTGGCCAGGGCGCCAGACTCATAATCTGGAGAGTGCAAAGGGCAAGCGCCCAGAAGTCGCGGGCTCGAATCCCGCCCCCGGCACTAGAATGTCTTCTCAAACGGTGACAGTTATCGAAGTCGCATCTCTCGTGGATATTTCCAGATGCTCTCCGAAGCCTTTCTTCACGTAGGCGTTCTTTATGATGATCTTGTTTCCTAGCTTCAAGTTCCCAGCGGTGTCTGAGTGCCTTCGCCATGCTGAGAGCCGAATTCTGCCTGTTTCGTCTTTCAGCTCGAGGCTGGTGAGTTTGACGGTTTCTCCTTTGGAGGTTCTCACTTCCTTTGTCTCGGGTTTGGTGGCTACTTCGCCTTGAATGCTGACGTTGGTCTGGCCTTCTCTTAGGTCGGCCACTTTCAGAAAGCTATCCACCACTGGAATAGCCTCCACATAGGCGCCGCCGTCAACATGGATCTCGAGGCCCTGGTCCATCGCCTTCTTCACTCGGCCATTGACTATCTGCAGCCTCATGCCTCGCTCCAACGTTTTCTCAAGCTCGTCTGCCCGCTCGTTCCAAGCCACGACTGCGATTTCTCCTGTCTCGTCGGCTAGAGTGAGGCGCATGACTTTGCCAAGGCTTGAGTCTTGCCTCTCGAAGCTGAAGGCTGGAAACAGCTTCGTTACCGTGCCTAACACGTTCACTTTGGCGTTCTTGTGGGCGCTGGCCAGTTCGTTGATTTTCGTGAGGAATCGCTCTATGGTGGGGTAGTCTTCTGCACGGATGCCTGCGGGGTTGATCTCAGTTTCGCATTTGCCTCCGATGTGCAGTTCGACCTTTCCGTTGCGGTCTTCCTTTGTGTAGGCGTGGGAGAAGCGGACTATCTGGCCTGCGGCTATCTTGCCTGTTTCAACCATGCTTGTCTGATCGTTCCACATGACGACCCTGAGAACCCCTGTCTTGTCAGTGATAAGCAGGCCTGCGAATTTTCCGCTTCTCTTGCCGTTGAAGGTTCTCGAAGAGAAAATAGCCACCACTCTGCCGACAACTGTGACGTCGTACAGGCCCGTGATAAGGTTGCTTATTGAGAGGGTAGGCATGACCACTTCAGTTCTGGAAGAGCCCACACCGAATTCAGCTGCAACCATCCGCAGAAGAATCTCGCCTGAAATAAGCCCGCCGGTTCTTCTCCTTTCTCCCTCCAGTCTTTCCAGAAGCGCCTCCTTCGAAATCGTAGGGTTCAACGAGAGTATCTGCTCAACCAGTTCCTCGTTTATCATCTTCGAGCCTAAACCGTTCAGAATGGTTAGCGATGATACTATAAAGCCTATTCGACTGGAATGTGGCAATATTCGCTTCTACCAGAGACATCAGGAAGAACAAAAAAATGAGGGATGTATGTGTACTCTGCTAGGTTGGCGGTGCGCCGAAGGTTTTGCCGTAGCTGGATGTGATGGTGACGAGGTCGAATAGGCCGATGTGGCAGAGGTCTGTGGGGTCCAGGTCGGCGCCATTGAAGTATTTCGGATCGTATGTGCCGTCGCCTCTTGTGCAGTAGGCGCCTGTGGCTCTGGTCAGGTCGAAGATGTCTATCTTGTAGTTGCCGCCGCGTGGCTTCGGACCGCTAGCCCACTTCCATGCCCAGTCAATCTCACCCAAGATCGGACTCTCCAGGAAGAAGTGCTCGTTCTTGGCGAGGCTTATCGTGTCACCTGCGGCAGGCGGGTCGTGCGTCATGGACACGGGATAGTGCGTGCCAAGGCTGTACATGGTCTGCTGCCACGGCAAACCAGCCAAGTAGAAGCCTGTAGATGGGATGTCGGCGTACCAATAAGTGATGCTCACTGTGCCTGTCAGGTCGCGAAGCGGATGAAACGCAATATGCGACTCCACGCCGTAACCTGCGCATATCACGAAGTCAACACCCTCAACGATCGGGCTGCCGTTCAACGTGGCACTGACCACAGCGATCGAGTTGCTCCCCAATGAGTGCGCGCCCGTGCCTGTCTGAGACCACGTCTCGGTCTTCTGAGCGCAGAGCGGGTCGATCAACTCGTCCTTCACGAGTAGCGGATAGGTCGGCGACGCGTAGAACCAGTAGCTGTAGGCGTCGAAGAACACTTGGAGCTCGTTCCATCCGTCACCGTTGGCATCCACGATTTTGGTGTACTTGACGTCTTGGAAACCAAGCCATTGCCAGCTGTCAGTGAAAGCGTAGTCATACCAGACTGTGAATTCGAAGTCGTCAGCGTCCCAATCGCGGATGTAAGTCCCTGTGACTGGCGACACGATTCCGACGTCTTTGCGGATGTAGTAGGTGCACATCGACTTCGTAGTGCCGTTATCATTCCATGTGCTCGTTTCCCAGTCTTGGACTACCCAAGGCTGGTCAACGCTAATGTCGTAGGGCTGAATATTCATGCCGCCCGTATAGACTCTATCTAGGAACGCGTATTCGAAGTACCATTGCGACTCCAAGATGTTGAGTCTGTCAGGGCCGCTGATGGCGGCAAACCTGATTGGCCCGCCACCAGCGCGGTAGGCATTGAGAAACGTGTAAGCATTCTCTATCCCATAGCCCTTCACGTTCACGACACCCACGAGCTCCTTCCTGTAAGCCCAATAGCTGCTGTAGCTCCAAAGAGGAATAGTGATGCAGTGTTCCGAGTGGAGCCAACAGAATCTCCTTACTGCTTCTCGCGCGTCTTCGATGCTGGATGCGTACCAGATCGCTGCGACTGCAGCGTCTACGTCCGGATAGTTAGGCAGGTTGCTGCTGTTCATGCCTGTGACGTAGTTGGAACCATATGGGTACCAGAACATACTGTTGAACAAGGCAAACAGGTGGGTTGGGTATCTGCCTACGCTCCAGCCGCCCGTGTAAATGTTGTAGTCACGGTTGCCCATGACCTTCGGGTTAAGGATTATTGGGTCACGATGCCACTGGATGCCAGTTGTCTTGAAGCCTGCGCCAATCGTTGTGCTTTTCAGTGTCACTTCCAACTGGTTGATCAGGTACTGCCCTGCGGCTAATCTGTGGGCGTGGCCAGTGCGAATGCACACCACGAGCGGGTATTGTGTCGTGTCCGCCCCTGGTGCTCCTGGCCAGTCAGCTGGATAGTTCAGCCAGCCGTTGTGATCAGCATCAGCAAAGCCAGCTACGGACAACAGGTCTGCGGCAGCCTGCGGATCATACGGGTATGGGTAGTCAGGGCCAATGCACGAGGCGTTAGCCCAGCCAGTCATCTGCGTTGCCGTCATAGGCTGATCAATTCTGACGCCGTCGTAGTGCAAAATGCTAGCTATAATGTAGTCCTTGTCAGCTAGATGTGCGATAGCCTGCCTGACCTTTAGCTCGTTAGTAGCTGACCGCACCCCCGGATATGACAAGATCGAATAGTTGCTGTTGATGTCGAACTCGTACATGTCGTTTTCATCGAACTGGGCAAGCTGGATGTCAGGGTTTGCTTCTGCCTGTTGTTTCTGCGTGGCTGTAAGTGCCCACTGCAGCATGTCAGCCTGACCGTTCACCAAGGCCGCCCAAGCCGCGTCAGAGCTTGAATAGAAGATGACATCAAGATCTGACCGCGGACCGTTTGCCGCCTGCACTTTCAGCGAAGGCATGTTGAAGACCGAAAACGCAAGCACAACGATGAAAGTCAACGCTAATGCAGATGATCTTTTCATACTTCCTTCTCTCCCCACATACATATGAACTAATGGACAATTAAATCTTCCGCAAGCCTTCGAGAAATCCAACAAAAATAAGTATTGAAATGTCTACAAGTCAGTAGAAAACCGTGATACTCAAACCGAGGCAGTGCCTAGCATCAGTATCGACCAGGCAACAGGAGCTAGGCCATTTTCAGTCTCTTTAGGCCCTTCAGGATTTCCTCAACGCCCACTTCAGGCGGCATATCCAGCTTCTCACATTTGAACTCAACGAACGGAACCTTTCTTTCCCTGAAGTACTGCAGAAGCGGCTCAGTCTGTCGTTCATAGACTTTGATTCGCTCCTTTATGACCTCAGCAGTGTCGTCTGAACGCTGATAGAGAGGCCCGCCGCACTTGTCGCACTTCCCCTCGATCTTTGGCTTCAAATAGCGGACATTATACACTTCACCGCAGTTCTTGCATATCCTCCGAGTTGACAAACGCTCAACTATTATCCATTCGGGTACCGTTAACTGAACAATGGCATCGACCTTTGCGATCCTCTCTAGGGCTTTCGCCTGATCAATGGTTCTTGGATAACCGTCAAGAATGAAGCCTCTGCCGCGTGGAATCCTGACCAGTCTTTGCTTCAACACGTCAACCACAACATCGTCTGGAACAAGCAGGCCCTTCTCCACGAACCCCTTGACCTTCTTGCCCAGCGGCGTGCCCTCCTTCAGAATCTCCCGGAAAATGTCGCCCATAGCTATTACGTCTAGGCCAAGCTTCGACTGCAACCGTGATGCGTATGTGCCCTTTCCCGAACCTGGAGCACCGAAAATAATCATGTTCATCTTTCCGCTTCTCCTACTTCATCTGTTTTTGGTAAAAACTACCAGTGGATAATTAAGCGTTGCCTCCTAACGACGAATGATTCTCCATTTTGCGAAAGGAAGTCCCATGTAAGAGCATCACAACGCTTCAGAAGCACGAGAATGTAGTGTCTTCAACCATGAGAAGCTGTATAAAGAGGTAAAGGAAGGCAATCGTCTGACTTGGTTCTAGCTTGCCTTTTCTTCTTTGCCATAAAACGTGTGCAGGAATATCAGAACAAGCACAACTAAGGTTGAAGCCATAAGAACATATTTGAGTAGTTCGAAGTAAGCTCCTACGTCCATGGAGGCTGTCCCCTTTTACCCTTCTATTCGCAGGTTGAAATATTTAAATAGTCGCTTTTTTCCACTCGCTCATAAGCGACTCGTAAAGCTCGTCATGCTCCTCGATAGGCTCAAACCAGTCAAGGATCTTCGCCAGCTTCTGCGCAATCAAATGGTAACACAAATGCACCTTCTTGTCAAGGACTCTGAAGTAGAAGTCATCGCACGTGCAGAACTCGGCCTCGGGCATCAAAAGATAATCACGCTCCTTGCCAACAACAATCCAAACCACCCGACCGCTGGGCTTGAAAACGTATTTCTTGACACGACCTTCTCCCAAAGCTTCAAAGGCACGCGTGAAACGCTGACCGAAAATCTCGTAGAGCCTAGACAAGTTCTTTCCAGTTAGCTTACCGTCTGCCTTGGTTTCCTTGCAGACGGCGTTCAATATGTCAATCTCGGAGTCTTCGTCCATACACGCACAGGCTGTTCAAAATTCGTTTTGAGACTAGAACAAGAAGTAGGGTCAACCTATGTTTATCTGCTCGCCTTTCGGCTTCTTCTCATCTTTCATTTTCGGAAATATGACCTCCAGAACGCCGTTCTTGTATCCCGTCTTAGCCTCCTTGACCTTCACCTTCACCGGCAACTCCACTTCCTTGTAATACTTGCGTTCAGGATTGTCAACCGTTATCGTCAAAGAATCCTCCGTCCCATGCAGCTCGATGTCCTTCTTCTCTACACCCGGCAATTCCACCACAACCCGAACCTCACCATTCGTCTCAATCACGTCGACAAGCGGCTCACGCTCTTCCCTTACCTCTGGCCCAGAACGGCTAGGCTTAACGTTCCCAAACTCGTTTATCTCAGGCTTGCCATCAGGCCCTATCCTCATGCTGTACCCGTACACGAACGGACCCAGTTCACGTTCGACCCTACCGTCTGGGAGCTTGCGTTCTCTAACGTAATCCTTGGGAACCCTAGAAGCGAAGTCCTTGAGTTCATCCTCCATCATCTTTTCCATTTCGCCGAAAATCTTGTCCACATCATCAAAGCCCCAGCCTCTGAACAGCGGAAAACGTTTCTTTCTGAACCATTCTGAATCGTCGTCATCCTCTGACATTCATCTCACCCAGTTAACGTGAACATGCCACCGTCTATAAAGCTTATGCTGGGAAACCTTCACCGGGAGAGCTCAAGCTGACGCAGGGTTCCGATGAAAGTCCCATCTAAAAGATAGATATCTGCACCTCGTATGTCAATTGCTTCTGAGCGCAAAACTGGACCTACGATTCTTTCGCTTCTCCCGCCCTCACGCCGTCCAGTCTCGTTCAATGGTCTTCCGCCTAGGAACTCGTTGAACGAAGGCATAATGAAAAGCTGCTCGGTTCTTGGCTTGATGTTGAAATGCCTCTGCAACGTTTCCGCAGGACTCTTGTCGATTCTGATCCCATGCTTCTGAAGCAACACTCTAGTAAGCTTAGCTGCGTTGCAGCTTGCCTTGACCCAGACTTGCCTGGAGATTCTGAACCCGGCCAAGTCGCGGAAAGCTATGACGGGATGGACGTGGCCCATCACCAGCGTCCTGCAACCCAGTAAAGCCGGTGAAGGCCACTGGTGCCCATGAAAAAAACCAACGTCGCCAAGAGCCACACCGTCTGCTGGCAAGAGGCTGACACCCTCCGGCAGAAGAGGCTCAAGATTCCCGTCGTGATTGCCACGAAGCACATCCACCTCTTTCACATGCTTCTTCGCCTCAATGAAGAAATCTGGCACGTCGTGCCACTCGCTCAGCTCAGCAGTCGCAACCGTATGCTTAACATCTCCTAGGATCAAAAGCTTGTCTGGCCTATGAAGGGCAAGCAAATCTAGCAGATTTCGCAGAAGCTTCACTGTCTGCGGGGGCACGTGTATGCCCTTCTGCACAAGCGCCATCTCCCATCCTATGTGCAGATCAGCCAAGGCCAACGTCTTTATCCCTTGCGCCTTGAGCAAGCCAGCGGCGTAGGGCAGGATCGGCGTTATCATGTTGCTTCCTTTTCAGGTTTCATCAAATCAAGAATGATCTTGTGGATTTCGGGGTTTCCTGCAGCCACGAAGGCAACCTTCTGCTTCGGACTCAGCTCGGCGTCCAGAGCCTCGCCGGTGGGGGTCGTCATCATTGCACCTGCCTCGTTCACAATCAGCCATGCCGCGGCCATATCAGTTGTGCGCAACTTGCCACGTATGTCTATGAAAGCATCTGTCGTACCATCAGCAACGTAGCAAAGCTCTAGGGCGTTGGCGCCAAGATGCCGCAAGTGCTTCGTCCTCTCGATAAGGCCTGTCAGCCGCGGGGCTATCCTCTGAATCTTGTATGTGTTCAAGTCTAGGCCTATCACAGCCTCCTCCAGAACAGCAAGCTCAGAAGGCCCTATTTCCCGACCATCGCGATAAGCTCCCTTTCCCATTTGAGCCGTGTAAGTCGTACCGTGAGCTAGGTCTGCCACTAGCGCAGCATGAACCGTCCTCAATGTCGGCTTTGTGGATATGGCGATCGAAGTTGCAGAGAAAGGTATTCCCCTCAACAAGTTCGTAGTCCCGTCAACCGGATCGGTCGTCACGTAGCATTCCTCAGGAGTCCCCCCGTATTCCTTGACCCCAGATTCCTCACTGATGAGAGTGAAAGAAAGGTTATACTCCCTCAACGTGCTTACTATGGCGCTCTCCGCTGCCAGATCGACATGTTTCATCGGATCGCCCCCGGCGCCCACGCCCAAGTATGGTTGGTGCTGCTTCAGAGTCTTCAGAAGCGGGGCAACTCCTTCCTGTACATTATTTTTGATTTGGACGAGAATCTGCACCCAGTCAAGTTGGCGTGCCATCCAATCTGGACCCCGTTTTCTTATGCTGCCGCTTTTGATAAAGACTTTGCCTGAAACATGGTGCGTTTCTGATAAGGATCGAAGCCTACGCACCCCGATCACGGTCTTCATTGTGACCGTTGGGAACCACTGCAATTCGAAGCGTTTTCTGGCTTACTCATGGCCTCATGGCGGCCAATCGTTGAATAAGCTGAGTAGGACTACTCTTCTAGAGAAGTCTTCTGAAAAACAACTTCAGAAGGCATTTAAACGACGTTACTTAGCATTTAGGTATACGGTTGGGAGAGGCACTTCGACGGCATCGAAGATCGTCGGTATACTTGAATTGCTCAGTGACGGACAGTGGCATAGTGCAGAGGAAATCAAGCGGAAGATGGACCTGAACGTGAAGGAGTTCCGGCAGATCACATCTTTTTTGAAGGAATACAACTTCATAGTGTCCGACGAAACTGGGAAAGCGATAAAGATAGAGGAGACTGCTCGAAGATTCCTGACTCACACTGCTAATTCATGAGAGCCATCAAGCTCTTGTAGGCTCTCAAAAACTCCTTGCCCTTATCAGTGACCTCAAACAGGCCATGACTTGAATTGTCAACCTGAGAAACCAAGGACAGCAGACCTTTATTCATCAAAAAGCCCGAGTATTGCTTCAACTGCCTGAAACTCAAATTGCACCGATACATCAGACAGGTCTTCCTGACACCTCCGCAAGAAGCATCCAAGATGTCCGCAATGATGTCTAGGTGTCCACGATGGTTATTACTAATACGCCTCTTGATCTGAACCAACAAGCTCACCGAAAGGGCTTGTTGAAGGACCATTTAGGTCCCCCTTCTCCCCAGTAAGAATAGGATAAACGCTAATTTAAACATTCTGAAAAAGGCCCAGGTTCAAAGAAAATGGTGGCGATCAAGGGAAAAATAGAAGGGAAACTGGGATCTCGCCCTAAGTTGCGTGCAGTTTTCTTAGGATTCTCTCGCTGTCGACACTTTTGTCCATGAAAATGCTGATCCGGTTTTCGTCAATCACTAGGGAGAGCATTCTCACGTCTTTGCCTTCGACGATGATGCTTCTAGCATCGCCCAAGTCAAAAAGCTCTGTGAGCTCCTTGCTTGCGTCAAGTGCTGATGAGGACAGAATGGCGTAGTCCACTATTTTTGTTGGGTCTTTGAGGTCTATGGCGGCAGAGGTTGTGTTTCTCGTGATGTAGCCGATAACTCCTTCATATGTCTTGATTTCGTCGAGATTGGCTCGCACGTTGTTTATGGGTGCGGTCTCCTCAACAGCTATGGGTTGAGCGACTTCGACGATTTGTTCCTGAACACCTTTCTTCTTTTTAGCCATAACATACAGCCTCTGTCATCATTCGATTACGGGTTTGATCCTTACGAGTTCGCCTTTCTTGATCTCTAGGATCAGCTGCACTTTTTCAGGCATCTGGACTATACCCTTTCCCTCATACTTTGACTCTTTTATTGGCTTGACCTTGCACCGCGCTATTTTCCCGTCGAATGTTTCGACTTCAACCTCTTCTATTCTTCTGCCTTCGTAGAGTTCAGTCCATTGTGACAGCATATCGTTGTCGATTCGCACAGTGTCCGAGGGCACAAGTAGACCGCCGAGATTCTCAGCTATGAGCTGGTTTACAGGAGGCTCTGGCAGCACGATCTCGGATCTGATTTCAGGTTCAAAAGGCTGTCTAGACCTCTCTACCAGAGGCTCCTCAACGGACTCTTCTTCCGGTTCTGAGGTTCTGGAAGTTGGGGACTCCGGCTTGAGATCAGGCTCCATTCTAGATGGGGGTGGATTGTTTTTGAGGGAGGTGGGGTTGAACTCCTCTGCCAGTTTGAGAACGGTTGGAATCAGGACTCGAGTTACGGTGTTTACGTATTTCATGTCGGCCTTGCCTGATGTGACTGTTACCAAGTAGAGGTCATTCATGCAGGAAACGATTACTTTGCCTTTGTTGCCTTCAAGAATTATGCCTTCAACTCCGTTTATGGAGTCAGCCTTGTCAAAAATGCCGTCAAAGGCATTCACGACCCGTACGATCGTCTTTTCAGGAGTGTTCACATCTCCTGCAATGACTTCACCGTCTTCTTTGAAAATGAAGGCGTTCTTAATGTCGGGACATATGTTCTGAATCTCGTTCAGAGTGTTTTTTAAGGCAAATGCGCAGACTTCATCATTCATGTTTTCCACTTCCATGCAAGCTGGCTACTAGGATATCTTGAACAGTATGCGCTCTGGTACGCCTTCGTGCTCTACGACGAGGTACCTCAGGCCTTCAGTGTCGCCTAGTTGATCCAACCACTTCAGGGCCTCTCGCGCCTTTTGTAAAACCAATAGTCTTTCCTGATGGCTTCGAACGACTTCTTCGATGGCTGTCAGCTCATGAAACGGATTGGCGTCAAGTATGATGTTTAGAGTGCCTACTGATATTTCGCCTAGGCTTTCGGTGGCGGCTTTCTTACCCGCGAGCTTCATAACGACCTCGCGGATCTTCTTGGATTTCTCAGCCAGTGCCCTGATATCGTCGAGCCTACGTAAGTATTCGCCTAGCGTGCTCTTAGTATCCGATATCTCCTTGTCTAGAGTATCGGCTATTTCTTCTGCTGAACCGTATTCCTTTATTTCAACGACCATTTTCTGTACCTCCAAAGAGGAAACAAGAGAGGGAAGTGATAGAGGTTTATTTCACCCCACCCCCAATCTCAACAAACAAAGAAAGTCTAGGAGCTTGGAGCATATGCTGTGTACATGAAATTGTTGCCTTTCGTTGTCACGACTTTGATCGCGTAGTTGTTGCCGTTAACCCACGTATAGGTTAGCTGCTTTGTATTGTTGCCGTTACCGGATATGGTTATTGACACGACGTTCTTTGTGGCGCCTATCCAAATTTCGTTAACCGTGATTGGTGACGTTCCAGTATTGAGCATCGTTACGTTGACGTGCTTAGTAGTAGTGCCTCCGAAGGCAATGTTTGTTATTTGGAGTTGTTCTGTTCCCATGAAGCCTATCGTTAACGCTCCCATCCATGCTGCTACGGCTATGCTGACCGCGACTGTTACGGCGATGAGTATGATTGAGGCGACTACGGGGCTTAGGGCTTTCTTGCTCTTCAGTATTTTCATTTCTTTTGTAATCCCTCCTTTTAGGGTTAATTGGTGATGTTAGTGGAAGCCACGGATTTAAGTCTTACGACTTAATACACCATATTTCTCATGTGTAAAACAAAACTACACGAAAAACCGAAATCAACCATCCAATCCGACATGTAAGATGAGATGAAAAAAGAAACCAGCACGGCAAAAAATGGAAACGCTATGCTTCAGAGGCTAAGACTCTAGCTTGTCAAAAAGCTCCAGCAAAAGCCTTGCGACCTTCTCGCCAAACTCCGTCTTTACGTAGTACTTCTTTAGAGGGTCTATGCGTTCGCTCTTGGCCAATCCTCGGTCTGCAATCTCGATCATCCTAGATCTGAAAGTACCATCGCTGAGAGTCAACTTGTTGTCGTGCATGAATTCCTTGGCTTCCTTCCACTTTCCACGGTTCATGTGAAGCAACAGAATGCAGTCTATGGCGTGATCCTTCTCAAGCATAGCTTTTAAGCCCGCGTATTTGGGGTCTGTCAGTATGTGTTTAACCTTCTCCTCTTCTCCATTTTTGGGCATTCTTATTCGACCTTTGTTTCTGCACTGAATATAGCTTAAATCCTTTAAAAGATTTAACCTATATTACGATTTATGACTTATTACTCCCTTTTATAGATTGATAGAAGAAGCTTCTATCGCCCAACCTCAGTTTTCAGGTAGAGGATACAAGGCTCAGCCAGCCAAGGTCTATGTCTACCTCTTCTTCTTGAGATAGAATACAACTACCAAAACAAGGACGATTACTATGACGGCGGCAGGTGCGATCAGCGCCTTCCAGTCAAGTTCTTGCGTGGGTTGCCTGCCGAAGAAACCGTTGATCGTCTGATGGTCTATGGAATGGGATTGACCTTGCCGAGAGTCACTGGCCAGCGCAGCATCAAGGAATAGAGTGCAAGTCCCGAGACTAGTGACGTTGAACGTTAGTACCGCCACGGTGCCCGTTCCGTTGAATGAACCTGCTGGGTTCATGCATGCAGCTGCGACAAGGTACAGTCCATGATCCTGGGAGACGTTGTCTCTCGGAACAATCACCGGCTTGTGAAGAATCCCGCCTGGATGATCTTCAACGCCGATCCGATGGTCAGCCCTTACGACTCTGAGTATTGTCGGGTCCCAGTTAAGAGTGATCTCAAAGCCGTAGAGGCCCTGAACGTCAGCGACGACAATGCTCACGTTAAAAGTTTGAAATAGACCTGCGAAAGTGCTCTGGGGCTCAACCTTGGCTACCGTGCCCGGAGAAGCATTAGCCGCGTCAGTCAACACATGAGAGAATGCAAGCATAGGCAGAAGGAAAACTAAGAGTGACTTGGCAGCGTTTATCGATTTCAACTCTGTGTCCTCTTGCTTACCATCCACCCTCCTTGCCTTTAATAGATTTGCTTCTCACATTCCCATATACTCCTTCCTTGATCACTCCGTCATCCATAATGGCTTCGAATGGCGAAAATACCTTCTGACCTGCAGTCCCACGCAGAACAAATACGTCAGATAACACTCGAGTCGCTACAGGGCTCACAGTGACTATTTCTGGCGACGTTGACGGAAGCGTTGACGTTAGCATCATGGGTGTAGCAAAGACAAAAAGTATACACACTTCTGAAGTTGGCGACCCGCGATTCAATGCAAACAAGGACATAAACAATGATGGTAAGATCACGATACTAGATGTGGCTATCTGTAGCAGCTAGCGTGGACAAGAATACTCATAAGAGACAAGCCAAGTCAGGTTTCCTGCATTCTGCAAGAAGCGTTCAGTAACCAGTAAGGTTTAAATAAAGTACGGTTCATTTCGTTGTTAGCTTCAGAATTCACGGACGTTGAC
>CAZUFK010000044.1:0-13293 GCA_964619695.1 uncultured Candidatus Bathyarchaeia archaeon | reverse complement strand
AGACAACGTCGTGAACATCTTCGACATAGTCAAAGTGACCAGCAACTACGGCAAAGTCAGGAATTAGGTGATCAGTCTGTGAGATCAGAGGCAGGGAGATGCTCCTGAAGGTTGCCAGCGTGCACATACCTCTTTACACAAGTAATTGTCGAAAGAGCATAAATAACTGAACCGCGAATATAATGCGTGATTCAAAAGTATGGCTGGACTAAGTCGTAGAGAGTGAACAGAAATGAAAAGATGGAAGGCAAGCACCATGTTTCTTCTAGCCTTTGCGTGCTGCTTCGTGGTTGTCGGAAGGATTGCGGCGAAGGACTGCGAGACTGTTGTCAAGCCCAACAGCGAGATCATGGAGTGTGTTGAGCTCCCAGTCTCGGGGGAATTGAGTGGTAAGGCTTCGGCTCACGATGGAGTCATCGATTTCTATATTACGAGTCCATCAGAAGACGTCTTGGTCTGCAGCAATAGAACAACATCTGTGGCGTTTGATTTCAACGCGACAGAAGGGGGAACATACACGATTCACCTAGTCAACCGATGGATGCCTAACAACGTCACGGTAAGCCTGAACTATGGCAAGAGCGTCGTTTTCGTCCTGCAGGCAGAGACACAGACCGTCAGTAGCGTTGCGATCTCATCGACAGGCACAATAGCTTATCCTGCAAAGCCTTTCGACTGGCTGGATTTCCTTCGGACGCTCTGGGCCTTCACGATGCCGTTGATTCCTTTGTTACCTGCGATAGGAAAGCTCATCAGTCTGGCCTACTGGAAAGCCAAACATGGAAAATCAAAGACTCCGGTGATCATCTGGCCTCCCCTTACACACACTATCCCCTTTGGATGCTGCTTTTCTACGAACGCATCTCTCTGCAAAAAAGCGTTTTGGCTTTGATCCTATTGGCGAATCGCCAGACAAAACGCTTAATAGTTTTCCCATTGTGCTTAGTTCAGCGTGGGCTGGTAGATCAGTCTGGTACGATCGCCACGTTGGCATCGTGGAGGCCGCGGGAAGCTCAGCGCCATGAGCACTGAACTCGCGAATTCAAATCCCGCCCAGTCCATTCTGACGGGAAGGCGCAAAACCTTCCCAGCCCACCACCCACTGATTTCTGCCTTTGCGCTATCTTATCCTGTCATTTTGGCTTAGCGCTGGCAACCATTCAAGTCCAAGGGGCGTCTGCGTTGTCAGCCGTAGATAAGATAGATGATCCAACTCGCGATCAGGTATACTGAACTCCCGAACGCGAAACCTACAGCATGCAGGAAAGAATCACTCGTAACGATTCTGAGGCGTCTTAGAGCCCCGTGGACGGGTACGCTGAAGAGGATGAGGAACATCAGGACGCTATAGGGATAGACTCCAATGTACCTCAGCAAATCAACGTAGGCGTAGCTTCTTATGGCTAATAAGGCGCCGAAGAAAGCCAGTCCAACATAAAACCCTACGCATCGTCCGCACAGTCTGTACTCCTCAACCATGTCGTGGCATATTGGAATCTTGCTCTTAGAGACGATTCTTCTGTGGCCAGCAACTTGGACAACTATGATGGCGATAAGACACAGAAAGGCGATCGCCGTAACAAGCACGATCTTCGAAAAGGCGTCTCCGGAATAGTAGTACAGTATCATGTATGCCAAGGATGAAGAAAGGAAACCGATGACTATGAGCAAGAAGAGGAGAAAGAAGATGCTTTTCTTACCTGTAGAGTTCTCTGACAAAACATGACCACCACCAGCAGACGACGGCAGAGATGATGAACGTTGAACCGATGAATATCGAGAAGAAGAGGTCAAACGGTTTGATGATCAGTGTTGCCACTCCAACGCCTCCGCCGAGGGCGCACATAAGAGTAAGCAAAATCCCAAACACGGTGCTCTTGACTGTCTTGTTCATGCCTCTTCCACTTGTGGTCACACGAATTCCAGTGAACAGTCTTACTAGCAAAGAAGATTAAAGATTTATGGTTTTCCCATATCTCCGGAGAATACGCTGATTGCCTTTTAACCACAGTGCAAATAGCCTTGCATCAGTTTCTCGGCTTTCTGTGGCTCTTCCTTGAGCTTCTGGGCCATGTCGCCGTCCTTGTAGGCCTTCAGTTTTCTCACCGTGCCCTCGATGACTGATCTTGGAAACACGTCTTCAGCCTCGTAGTATTTCCTGTCCCGCTTCAAGTTCCTAGCCGCTTCACTGCACGATAGAGGCAGGCGCTTGAACCGTTTCCTTTTGCCCTCAGACTCCTCCAAGTGTAGCTCCTCTGCGGTCTTCAGCGATTCCTCGTGATTCTTGAGGCCGTGCTCAATCGCCAAAACCATTCCTGCGAACAGGAGACCCACGTTTGCGGTGGCGTCTGGTGCACGGTATTCGAAGGTTCGCTTGCACGGGTCAGACTCTTGATCCAGCCTCTTGAACGTCCACCACAACGGAATTCGAACCAACGCCAAACGGTTTCTGGCACCCCAGCTGATGTTCATAGGCGACTCCTTCCGTGCCAGAAAGCGCAAGTACGAAACGGGTGTCGGGTTGCCGAAGGCTGCAAGGCTCGGTCCAAGCTTGAGGATTCCGCCAATCATCTCTTTGGCCTCCACGCTCAAGTGGCCCTCCGCGTCTTCGATAAGGTTCCTGCCGTTCTTCAACCCACATAGGTGTATGTGCATGCCGTTGCCTGCGTGTTCAAGACTGACCTTAGGCGAAAACGTGGCAGAAGCGCCGTGCTTCTGGCACACGTTGCGTATCACCCATTTCGTGATTGCGACGGCCTCAGCCATGTCCACTAGGCTTTGAGGCGTGAACTCGATCTCATGTTGCTCCAGCACCGTGCCATCCTTCTCGAAAATCTTGCCAACCTCACCGTGCGCATACTTCGTTTCAACACCGATCTCCGCAAGCGTCACGAGAACCTCGCTTCGAAGCGGTTCGAACATGCTGAACGGCGAGGACTCGTGATAGTTCTTGTCAGGCACAGCAGGAAACAACGGCTCAGTCTCCTGCCTGCCTATAACGTAGAACTCCAGCTCAGCCAAAGCCTTCAACGTCACGTCCGTCGAAACGCGCAGGCGCTCCTCGGCACGGCGAAGCACGTTCTCAGGAGCCACGTTGAGAGGCTGCCCATCCTCATCCAGATAGCGGCACGTGAAGTTGAGCGTAGGCACCTGAGCGAACGGATTCACGAACGCCGACTCCAGCTTGGGCATGACGTATATGTCGCTTTTATGTGGGTCGATGAACGAGGGAAACAGGCTTGAACCGTCCACGCGTTCCCCGAACTCCAGAATCTGCCTCAGGCGTTTTTCACCCGTGACGGCGAAACTGAGCGTCTTCAGTCTTCCGTCCTCGGGAACATGACACAAACCGACAACCCTGACCCCGCACCCATCCACAAAACGTATAACATCATCAATGTTGCCAAAGTTGAGCTTACCAGTCATCAGGCAAACACCAAACCATCAAGCAACCTAATAGACAAAAAGGAACGCGCATTTAAACCCTACCGTAACAACCGCTCAAAACGACAACTCACGCGCAGAAGCCTCACTGAAAGGCCTCACCCGCAATTCAAGGTATATATAGGGGGTTAGAATTCCGCAGAGGCGCAAGTGTGTCCGACATAGACCCGAGAAGCTTTCGCTAGGAATGCACGTCCTGCCCTTCATGAGCAACCAGACCACGAAGATTCCAGTCTTCAGTCGCATATTTGCTTCCGCGCAGCTTTTCCGCAAGCTCAAGCTCATACTCAGTCAGCTCGCCCTCAATCAAGTCTATATTCAACGCTGTTCGGAAACCTTGAACGAGTGCCTGATTGACTTCGTCTACTGAAACGTCTCTTCCCACTTCATTCCTGATGGAAGTGATCTTGCGCCTAGCAACGCCCACAACCTCCATGCAAGTCTTCGCCCAAGGCACACGAAGCAACGTAAACATACGCTCCAAGTCAACCTCAACCAGAAGCGTACCGTGCTGCAAGACCACGCCTTTTCTGTGCGACTGAGCACTGCCTGAAATCTTCCTGCCCTTTACCGTCAGGTTGGGACAAGTCTTCGCATCGCCCTTACAGAAATCCGCACTAGCACCCAGAGTCTTCAAAGCCTCAGCCAACCCCGCATAAATCCGCGCATAAACCTCGGCAATATCCTCTGTCTGTAGATCCCTTTTGCTCACGACCACGCTATACGTGACCTCGTTTTCCGAGTCGTGGTAAACCGTGCCACCGCCAGTAATTCGCCTAACAACATCAACTCCGCTTTTCCTGCAGTTGTCAAGCTGAACCTCATTCTCAACCTTCTGAAACCTGCCGACGGAAACCGCTGAAGGCTTCCAGCGATAGAGTCTCAACGTGTTCGGAACGGCGTTCTCGATTCTGGCCCTAAAAGCAGCTTCATCAATGGCCATATTCATGAAAGCGTCATACGTTTCAAACCCTATCAGTCGCCATGTCATCGCAATCGTCTTGCCCTGTATCTTGGGCTTTCGTAAAGGTATTTAACCGATTGCCTTACTCTCAATGATGCATGCAAACAGGCACATTCGTTTCCATAAGCGAGGATCTGCTGCAGGCAATCTTCGAAGCCGCGAAAAGACTCTATCCCAGAGAAACGATCCTGCTCCTTCGAGGCAAAAAAGAGAAAACCTCAATAACCATCTCCGAGCTTCTCGTCCCGCCACTGGCAAACTACGGTCACGGATTCGCCAATGTTTCCCTTCACATGTTACCCATGGACTTCTCAATCGTAGGAACCGCACACTCTCACCCTTCTGGAAACTTGGCGCCTTCTCCCACGGATTTGAACCACTTTTTCGGAACAGTCCTCATGATCGTAGGCTTCCCATACACAGACCAGAGAAACGTTGCCGTGTACAACCGCAATGGCGAGAAGCTGACGTTGAGAACAGTGAAACCTTGACCTGAACTTTCTTCCTAGAACTCTTCAGGCTTCCAGAGAACCGCCAACGTTCCGCCAACGACACCCATGAGCAAGCCTGCTCCTAAACCGCCCATACAACTGAGGATGCTTGACACTGACAAGACAAGAATCGATGCGCCCCACAAAGCGTGCCTCTCAGAGTTCACGTAAAGCATGATCGCCGCTACGATTATCAATGAGCCAAGCATTATGCCCAACAAGCCCATCGGGTAAGCAAGGTCTTCCATGTTCCACAGATGCATATTCTGCATCCATCTGCCCATCATGTTTTCCATCCACTCCGCATCCCAAACAGCAATCCACCAGAGACAGAACACCGCACTGCCAACCGTCACGAATACTCCGGAAAGCAGCGAAAGGATGAAAGCCACCACAGGTTTCTGGTTTGAAGCCACCGCACCCATTTTCAGCAGCCTTCCTACAGAAGACTTATAGAAGCAAGTCAACTAAAAAGCTAACTGTCCCTCGGGCGAAAAGAAATGCAAGACCCAGTCCAAACCACTGCCGAAAACATCAGAAAACTCAAAATCCAAGGCGCACGAAACATCGCCATAGCCGCCACAAAAGCAATAGAAACACTGGCCAGACAGACAAAAGCACAAGACAGGAAAGCCTTCGCAAAAGAGCTTTCAGAAGCCAAACGCGTCCTATCTGCTGCAAGAGAAACCGAACCACTAATGAGAAACGCCCTCCGATGGATAATGAACCAAGTAGAAAACAGCAAACAAACCAAAGTCAAAGACCTCACAAAACTGGTCTCTGAATCCTCACGCCAGTTCCTTACCGATCTTGAAAGGTCGAAGGAGAAAATCGCCAAAATCGGCGGCAAAAGAATCACGGACGCTTCGACAATCCTAACACACTGCCACTCTTCCACCGTCACCTATCTACTGAGAAAGGCCAAGCAGGAAGAAAAAGCCTTCAATGTCATATGCACAGAAACTAGACCGCTCTTCCAAGGCCGACTGACAGCAAAAGAACTGACCGAATCAGGCATACCGACTGCGTTGATTGTTGATTCTGCAGCACGCTACTTCATGAACGCTGTTGACCTTGTCATCGTTGGCGCTGACGCCATAACCTCGGAAGGCAACGTGATAAACAAGATCGGCACCAGCACCATCGCACTCGTCGCCAACGAGGCCAGAACGTCATTCTACGTGGTTTCAGAACTGCTAAAGTTCGACCCTGCAACCGTGTCTGGCGACTGCGAAAAGATAGAGGAAAGAAGCCCAGACGAAATCTGGAAAAAACCTCCGAAGAACCTGGCCATCAGGAACCCAGCTTTTGACGTGACGAGAAGAGACTTCATCCACGGCATAATATGCGAAGAAGGAATAATCTCACCTCAATCGATAACCGAAGTCATGCACAGAAAACACCCATGGATCTTCCAGTAGCCAAACGTACTAAGCCTTCTGACCCCATATCTGCAAAGCCACCGCAAGCTCTTCATGCGTTTCTGCATATTTAGCAAGCGAGACACCCTTCAGCGTTGCGTCAACCGCCTGCCTCAAAGCCTTGGCGCCTGCAACCGTACCACCCGAATGACCATGGATGCCTCCACCAGCCTGGATGATCACATCGTTCCCGAAGAAACCAACCAACGCAGGCACTAACCCCGGATGCAAACCGCCAGAAGCGACTGGAAATACAGGCTTCAAGCCACTTATTCCCATTCTTAGTGCCTTCACATTCTCTCTAACATCCTCTTTCGACTCAAACATCTTCCCAACAACAGTGCCCACATGAAGCTGGTCCACACCAACCACTCTGGCCACCTTAGCCATCACCCGCATCGAAATCCCATGCCTCGGATTCTTGGTGAAGGCTGCATGTCCCGCCCTATGCGCATGTATCACCACATCGAAGTTCTGCTCTCGCAACGTCTGCAAAGCCGCGAAACCGCAGGTCAGAATGTCTACCATGACGTATTCGCCACCTTGACTGATCACGAATTCCGCCCTTCTGAGCATCTCCTTCGTTTCAGACGTCACATTGGCCATGTAGACTTTCCTTTCACCAGTTTCTGTCTCGGCCTTCTCTCGGCTTTTCAAGGTCTTCGTGATTCGCTCTTTGAAGGAATTGAACTTCTGGCTACTCAAGTTCTCGTCGTCCTTAACGATGTCGCATCCTCCGACCCAAGCGTCATAAGCCACACTGGCATGGTCAACCGTCTTCAAGCCCAGCTTAGGTTTGATAATGGTACCCACTAGAGGCCGACTGTGAACTTTCAGAAGCTTGCGGACGCCTTCAACGCCATATTTCGGGCCTTTGAAGCTTCGGATAAGTTGCTTCGGGAAGTCTATGTCATTAAGTCTGAGGTTCCTGAGAGTTCTCAACCCGAAAACGTTTCCCGCCACACTGCTCAGCAAGTTAGGCATGTTTCCAGCCTCAAACAGCTCAACAGGATAAGCTATCTTGACGCAGTTGCCTTGTATATCGAAGACGCGAGCAGCGAGTCTTTCAACGTAGGCCTTCTCGGTCGTAAGCTCCGTCCACGTTCCTATAGAACTCTCGGCTGCTACGCCACCTGCCGCTTCCTGCATGCTCACGCCCTCAGGCTCAACGTGAAACGTACAAACAACGTCCGTATCCTTAGACTTGTGGTTCAAGTCAACAAAATCCACGTATCGCAATCCAACCAGACCTCTTGAATGCAATTGATCTGGCCAAGTTCCTTAAAGCCTTTAACCAGCAAACAGCAATCAGTTAGGCTGTGGATTTGAATGAAGCTCAAAGCCAAGCTTCTGGACATACAAGCAGGCGGAAAAAACATAGCCTTACTGGACAACGAGTCCGCCAGCTTCCTAGGTGTACATTCTTCTGACAGAGTAAGAATCACTCACCGAAAAGCGCAGTTGATCGCTATCGTTAACGTGTCAAGTGATCTGCCAGGCAATCAAGTAGGGCTTTACGAAGAGGCTTCTGCGAGACTTGGCGTGGGAGCAGGCGAAATCGTCGACGTTCAGCCTGCAGAAATCCCCGAAGCACTCAGATACATACAAGCCAAAATACGCGGCGAACGACTACGTGGAAACGAAACAAGCCTAATCGTCAAAGACGTAGTTGAACGCCACCTCAGCGACATCGAACTCGCATCATTCGTGACAGCCCTCCATATTCACGGACTAAGCATGGACGAAATCGAAGCCCTATCAAGAGCAATGGTCGAAACAGGCAGCACACTAGAACTTAACAAGACCCCAATTCTAGACAAACACAGCATAGGCGGAATCCCCGGCGATAAGACATCAATGCTCATAGTCCCAATCATCGCGGCAGCCGGCTTCACAATACCCAAAACCTCCTCACGCGCAATAACATCGCCAGCAGGAACCGCCGACCGCGTCGAAACCCTATGCCCAGTCAACCTATCCATCGAAGAAATAGAAACAATCGTGAAGAAGACAAACGGATGTCTTGCATGGGGTGGTGCACTGGAATTGGCTCCAGCCGACGACCTATTCATCCAAGTTGAATATCCGCTGGCAATTGACCCGTTGCTCCTGCCGTCGATCATGAGCAAGAAGAGGGCCATCGGCGCGACGCACTTAGTCATCGACATACCCACTGGGCGAGGCGCAAAAATCAAGACGAACGGCGAGGCACAAGCCCTTGCCTACGACTTCATTGACCTAGGAAAACGCTTAGGAATAACCGTTCAGTGCGCCGTAACCTTCGGTGAGCAACCCCTAGGCTACGCCATCGGCCCCGCCCTAGAGGCTAGAGAAGCGCTGTCAACAATAATGGGGAACGGTCCCGGGGACCTCAAGGAAAAAGCAGTCAGCATAGCAGGCATACTTCTTGAAATGGTCGGCATCGGCCGAGGAAGACAGAAGGCAGAAAGCCTTCTGAATTCGGGAAGAGCAGAGAGAAAGCTTAGAGAAATAATAGAGGCGCAGGGCGGAAACCCGTACGTCAAACCTCAAGACATAGCAGTCGGTGACGAGAAAGCAAAGGTTACCTCAGACAAAGACGGTGAAGCTCTCTGGGTCAACAATGCAGATGTGGCCCGCATTGCAAGGGAAGCCGGAGCACCCAAAGAGAAGGGAGCAGGAGTCCTGTTACGAACAAAGATCGGCACGCAAGTCAAAAGAGGCGATGTCCTCTTCGAAATATACTCTGAGAGAAACGCCAATCTGGAAGCAGCCGTCAGCTTGGCAAAGGAACTTCAACCTATAGGACTGAGCGGGAAGCCCGAAGAACGGATGTTGATGGAACGCATCCCGTCTAAGAAACTGCCTAGAAAGACCTTCGTACTTGAGAGATAAGCCAACAGGCGACAAAATCACCATTTTTCCATATTCTGCCCACGCCCTTACGTGATCGCCGTTGTAGCGCCCTAAGTTTAAATATTAGAGTTGCGATTAGACTTGCGAGAGGAAAATCAAGGCATGGGTTCAAAGTCTCCAAAAGGCGAATTTGCAGCACGAAAGCTACTGGAAAAACGGAACAAGCTTCGTTGGAGCAGCATGTACTACAATCGTAAGATGCTGATGTTAGACGTAAAAGCCGATCCTCTTGAAGGAGCACCCATGGCACGAGGCATAGTTCTCGAAAAAGTCGGCGTCGAAAGCAAACAACCCAACAGCGCCATCAGAAAATGTGTCAGAACACAGCTCATCAAGAATGGCAAGCTGATTACCGCCTTTCTGCCTGGAGACGGCGCCTTGAACGTCGTTGACGAACATGACGAAGTGGTGGTAGAAGGCATAGGCGGCTCACGAGGCAGAAGCATGGGGGACATTCCAGGAGTACGCTGGAAAGTGGTTACCGTAAACGGAGTGTCGTTGAACGAGCTTGTCTATGGAAGAAAGCAGAAACCTGCACGGTGAGCATTTTGAGCCAAAAGCAACAAGAAGAGAAGCGAGAGATACTCCTTTTTGAGAAGTGGAGCTTCAAAGGCATCGAAGTCAAGGACATAGGCCTGCAAAGGTACATTTCGCTAAAACCAATCGTGGTTCCACACAGCGCAGGAAGACATGAACACAAGCGTTTCCGCAAAGCAAACGTGAACATCGCTGAAAGACTGGCAAACAACCTTATGCGCCCTGGAAAAAACGCAGGCAAAAAAGCCAAGACGATGAACATGGTAAAACATGCGCTTGAAATAGTTGGCCTGCGCACGGGCAAGAACCCCATTGAGATACTTGTCAAGGCTGTGGAGAACTCCGCGCCCTGCGAGGACACAACAAGAATCAGCTACGGCGGAATAGTCTACCACATGTCAGTGGATGTTGCGCCTCAGAGGAGAGTAGACTTGGCCTTTAGACACCTCTCTGAAGGAGCAAGGCAAGCATCATTTAACAACCCACGTTCAATAGAAGAATGTGTGGCAGAGGAACTGATTTTGGCTGCCAACAACGATGTGAAAAGCTTCGCCGTTGCAAAACGCCACGAAATAGAAAGAGTCGCGCAAGCCTCAAGATAGGAGCGATTCTTGCTTTCGTTATCTTACATGTATCTCCACAATGTCTCCGTCTTCAAGAACAAATGAGGTTCCAACTTTCTGAGGGCTGAAGGCAAGTCGCTTTGCCCATACCTTCGCAAAGGAAAACCTCTTGCTCAAGTCGGTGTGAATGCTTTTCGCTAGATTATAGACTGTTGCTCCCTTTTTCAAAATGAAAGGCTTCTTCGAGTATTCCTTCTCGTTTGGCTCCTTCGTGTAGATGCGCATTATGCCGACAGTCGCGAACAGCGTTTCTGCGAGCTGCGCCAAGCCTTGTCTGTTCCTGCAGGAAACAGCAACGATTGGCAGCTTGCCTGCAACGTGAGTCTGAAGCAAGGTGAGGTTGGCTCTGGCGTTCGGCGCGTCTGCCTTGTTTGCCACTATCACCGCTGGCTTGTACACCGTGTTTTCGAATATAGCGTCCTCGATTTCGCTTAGTGTAGTATCTCCTATGATTTTGACGACACCATCGGAGACACGGTAGTTCCTTAGCAGTTGCTCAACGTCCTTAAGCGTGCAGTCGATAAGTCTTCCTATTAGGATTATTCGCAGTCCTGCACCCATGTGTTTTCTTTCTACTTCGACATGTGCTTTAGGTTTGTTGAGCAGTATCCTTGCTTTTTCCATTTCGTTGGTGATAAGGGTCAGTTGCTCCACTGGGTTCTGTGATAGATCTATCATGACGACTATTCCATTTGCGTTGCGGGCTATGCCTAGAGTCTGAAGGCCCCAGGCCCTTCCATCTGCCGAGCCTTCCATGAGTGCTGGAGCTTCGACCATCTGGAACTGGGTGTCCTTGTAAGGAAGTATGCCCGGTATGGGTTCACGCGTCGTGTAAGGATCAGCCGAGATCTCGACCTTGGCGTTTGTGACGGCCCTAAGCAGACTACTCTTGCCGGATTTTGTCAGTCCTATTAGTGCGATCTGGGCTGCGCCCTCTTTCTGGATGAAAACCTTGGGTCCAGTTCTCCCTACCTTCTTGCGTTTCTTCTCCTCTATGTCCTTCCGCAAGATCGTTATCTGCTTCTTGACCTGGGCTTCCAGTCGGGTGGTGCCATGATGCCTGGGGACGAGGCTCAGGAATTCCTCCAGTAGCCGTAGTCTCTCACGTGGGTTCCTTGCAGCCTCGTATTCCTCCCATTTGTTTTTTGCCTCGGGTGGCAGGTTAGTTGGCAATGGCTACACGCGTCCAAGCATTAATTTCAGGGGTCAACTTTTATATTTGTTCCCAAGCAGGCCGATTTGTCATCCTTTTTATCATCATAAGCTTAAAATAATCGAATGAACAGTTGTGTAAACGAATTCATTAAAATCTAGAGGAGAATCTGGAAAAGAGAGAGGTATAGAAATTGAGCAAGAGTGCAAAACCACATATGAACATAATAATCATGGGGCACGTAGACCACGGAAAATCCACTACGACAGGACACTTGCTGTACTTGGCTGGAGCAGTTGACGAGAGGACAATCAAGCAATTCGAAGAAGAAGCAAAAAAGATGGGCAAGGAATCATTCAAGTTCGCGTGGGTTCTCGATAACCTGAAGGAAGAACGAGAAAGAGGAGTCACGATCGACCTTCGATTCCTGAAATTCGAAACGAAAAAATACTATTTCACAGTCATCGATGCACCAGGCCACAGAGACTTCGTCAAAAACATGATTACCGGAGCAAGCCAAGCTGACGGCGCCATACTCTTCTGCTCCGCCAGACGAGGCGAGTTCGAAGCAGGCATCGGCCCAGGCGGCCAAACGCGCGAACATGCGTTCCTAGCATTCACGCTGGGCGTCCACCAGTTAACCGTAGCAATCAACAAGATGGATGACATCTCAGTCAACTGGAGCCAAGAAAGATACAACGAAATCAAGAACGAAGTCACTCGAATGCTAAAGATGGTCGGCTACAAGGCAGACAAATTCCCATTCGTGCCGACTTCTGGATGGACAGGCGACAACCTCGTCAAGAAAAGCGACAAGATGCCATGGTACACTGGGCCAACTCTGATCGAGGCACTGGACACTTTCGAACCGCCACCAAAGCCGACAAACAAGCCCCTGCGTATCCCACTGCAGGACGTATACACTATCACTGGCGTAGGCACCGTGCCAGTGGGCAGAGTAGAAACAGGCGTTGTCAAAGAGAACGACGTGCTTATCTTCATGCCATCCAACAAGCAAGGCGAAGTCAAATCGCTTGAAATGCACCACGAAAGAATACCACAAGCTGAACCAGGCGACAACATAGGCTTCAACATTAGGGGCGTCGGAAAAGGAGATATCCGTAGAGGAGATGTCGCAGGCCACGTTAGCAGCCCGCCAACAGTGGCCAAGGAGTTCCTCGGACAGATCATTGTCATCTACCACCCAACCGCCGTTGCAGCAGGATACACGCCTGTGCTTCACTACCACACTGGGCAAGTCGCATGCAGATTGACTGAGCTATTAAAGAAGATCGACCCACGCTCAGGACAAGTCGTCGAAGAGAAACCATCATTCCTGAAAACCGGAGACGCAGCCTTGGTCAGAATGGAACCATTGCATCCTATAGCCATCGAAACCTTCGCAGAATTCGAAGAACTTGGACGCTTTGCCGTCAGAGACATGGGCACAACTGTAGCTGCAGGCATAGTAAAGGAAATCACGAAGAAAGGCCCATAACACCCCATTCTCCTTTTTTCTGGATTCGCGATCGGTTCTTTTTTTTCCATTAGGATCCCTGTGTTTCTTCCCTGCTAACGTATGCGACGGACTGGGGTCTTGTATAGAGCGTCACAAAAGCATGGGTGTCTTCTGTCTTTGCCTATCGAATGCGGAGGCAACGGAAGGCATCATGGAACTAGTGTCCGTTGAAGTAGTGCGCCAAAAACCTACTTCTTCACATTTGTCAAGCGTCGACGAGTGAGTGCTCTGCTGTCTTTGCCAGTG
>CAZUFK010000043.1:0-13483 GCA_964619695.1 uncultured Candidatus Bathyarchaeia archaeon | reverse complement strand
AATCTTGTTCTGTACGATTATGATGTTCTTTATGCCGATGACGTTGACTGCTGCTAGGTGCTCCCTTGTTTGCGGCTGAGGGCAAGGCTCATCTGCTGCTATCACGAGTATTGCGCCGTCCATTATTGCTGCTCCTGAGAGCATTGTTGCCATAAGTGCCTCATGTCCTGGGGCGTCAACGAAGCTGATTGCTCGGACAAAGGTTGCCTTTGAATCGCAACTCGGGCATGTCGGCTGCGTCGTGTAGTTCTTGGGCGACTCGCATTTTGGGCATTTGTAGATGGGCATGTCAGCGTAGCCAAGCTTTATCGTAATGCCTCTTTTTAGCTCCTCGCTGTGTCTTGAGGCCCAAACGCCTGTCAGCGCCTGCACAAGCGTTGTCTTACCATGGTCAACGTGACCTATGGTGCCGATGTTCACCTCAGGCTGACTTGGCAAGGTTGCGTGTTTTTCAGTGCTCATTTTTCTGCTTTTCCTATAATGAGTTCACGAATTCTTGAAGGATTAAACTGCGGGACCTAATAAAGCTTAAGCGGTGTCGTTTGCAGTTTGTGCCTGCGTCTCAGCCTTTTCAGGGGCTTCTTCCTTCTTTTCTTTTTCCTTGGGCTTTTCCTTCTTGACCTCTTTCGCCCCTTTTGGCCTCTCCGTGATCTTCATGTTTATCTGTACAATCTCGTCGGTTATGACGTTTCCACGCACGGTTTTGCGTCTTCTCATTCCTTCGTCTTGTGGGCTGAATCCCACTCCTCCGCTCAAGACCACGCTTCGGCGGACACCACCATGAACACTTGGTCTCATTGGGAAACCATCCTTGTCTGAGCCACCCCGTATCTGTGTTTTATGTCCTGGCAGGTTCACTATTGTTCCGTCTATAGTTTCACCTATTCTCCTTCCGATCAAGGGAGCGGCGCGGGCTTCTTCAAGCTCAACTATGCTTGAAGTGCCTGCCTCAGGGTCTGAAACGATTACTTTGAATTTGGCCATTAGCCATGGACTCTCCGGCAATGGTATGCAAATTGGGTCTCTCTCTATTAAGGATTTATGAAAAGTGCATGGGCTTTAGACAAAGACGAAAGCTAACGTGACAAGGTTTTAATGTCACTTCCGAAACGTTGTGTAGCCATGTGGCGTCTGGGGTTTTTCTTCCACGAAATGGGCTTCGGCCTGCTCTCAATATTTCTGCCACTCTATGTTATCGGCATCGGCGGATCATTGCTAGACATAGGTATAATGTCCGCTGCGGCTTTGTTCTTGGCGATACCTTTCTCTTTTCTCTGGGGGTATTTGTGTGACAAGACGAGGCGCTACAAGCGCTACATACTTCTGGCTTTTCTGGCGTCAACCGTTTTGTTGTATGCCTTCACCTTGGCCACGAGTGTAGCCTTGCTGATAATCCTCTACGTGCTGATGTCGATCCTGCACATCGCCCATGAAGCCCCAAAAAACGTTCTCATCGCGGAGCTTTACTCCCATGAAGAGTGGGAGAGGAAGTTTGCCTTCTACGAGGGCCTCACCGAGGCAGGCTGGCTCATCGGTCTGCTATTGGGTTTTGTAGCAGCGGCCTTCGGGTTTGGGTCTATGAATACCTTGTATCTGTGCAGTGTTCTGAACCTCGTTGCCTTCGTCGCATCGGCTATTCTGGTGACCGACCCTGTTATGATTTTCGAAAGGGGTCTGGTGAGCTTAGAGAAGTCTGTGGACTTCACTTCGCGTGGGGTGTTCCTGGCTTCTAAGATGCTGGATGGTGTGCCTTCGAACGAGAGACTGCGAAGAGAAAATGTTGCTGCTTTTTGCGGAGGGCTTATCTTGTTCTCACTGGCGACAAGCATACTGTTCACGCCAATGCCTGTATTCGTCTCTAACATTGTCAAAGCCGCCAGCCTTCCAGAAAGCTTGGTTTTCGCCATCTTCGTACTGAACTCAGGTGGAGGTATAGTAGGCTACTTCTTTGCAGGCAGCAGATCAGAGCAGCAGACAGGAAGAGCAAACGTGGGGCGAATTGCGGTTTTCCGCAGTCTTTTGGCCTTGGCGCTAATTGCGGTAGTGCAGATACCGCTCTATAGCGTTGGTCTTGCAACGGGAATCCTGATTCTGTTTGGTTTCGCATATGCGCTGTTCTTGGTTTACACGCTGTCGCTTTCGATGGAGCTTATTCCAACAGGCAAGGCAGGCCTGTTCAACGTCTTGATTGGCCTAGGAGGCGCATGTGGCTCCTTCATTGGGCCTTTCATAGCTCAATTTGACTTCTTGTACGTGTTTCTGGTAGCAGGCATAATCTTCTTGGTCTCGTACATAGCCTTCAAAATATTCGCCTAAGCCAGAAAATGGGGTGCCCGATATGACGGGCTTTTGGATATGGCTATTCTACGTGTACTCTGAAGAGGTCTATGTCTTCTCGCATTTCCGGTGTGGATTCAAGGAAGTCTCTGACTGCTCGCTCGATGTCTCTGGACTGCGTGACGTATCTGCCTACGATGATTATGTCTGCGCCTTTTGCGAGAGCTTCCTTAGCTGTTTCTGGCACTATTCCGCCTGCAACTGCAATGAGGAATTTCTTGTCCTTGAATGTTTTGCGCATCTCTGGAATGATCTCAAGGCCATGTGACCTGCCTGTTTCTTGGTCTATGCCTCGGTGCAAAATGACCACATCGGGGAATTCCTTGATGGACTTCAGCTTCTTGAGGGGGTCTTCAACGTTCATCATGTCCACGACAGCGTAGATGCCAAGTCGTTTTGCCTCACTGTTGAAGGCGTCAAGCGTTTCAGCAGGCGCCAGCCCGGCAGCGACCACAGCATCCGCAGTTTCTTCAAAAGCCAAATCAGCCTCAACTTTGCCTACATCAAGCGTCTTCAGATCTGCAACGAAGAACACGTCTTTGGCTATTTCTCTCAAGTCGCTGATCACTTTTGTGCCATAGCGTTTGATTAGAGGAGTGCCGACTTCCAGTATTATCCTGTCGCTCTTCGGTATCTGCGCTATGATCTTCTTTGTTCTTTCGAGGTCTGGTACGTCAAGCGAAATCTGCAAGTACGGTGGTCTCCACAAGCGAGGCACCTTGAATCCCATTATCGGGTGTTTGGCTCTGTCCTTGTCGTAGAATATCTTTTCCAGTGAAGGATATTTCAGCATGGCTCTCTTGAGGGCAAGTTTCACTGCGCCGTAATTGTAGTGGTATATTCTGCGCGCGTCCGTGGCCTTCGGATGCACGAATACGCCGCACACTATGACCCAATCGTCCACCTTGTCTTTGGGTATGATGCCATCCTCAACTGCGTCCGCAACGGCCTTGGCCACGGCAGCCTGTGCAGGACCGAAAATCTTGCCCACGTCTTCGAAGTTCTTGACTGTGACTTTTGGCACGATCAATGTGTGGGGTTTCGGCGGCAGGTTGGGCCTTATGACCGCTAGTAATGGTGTGTGACCAACAGAGAGATTGGACATTCCTGATGCGAAAGCCTCGCCGACAGGACCATTCTTGTCCCCCATCAACAGATCGATGTGAGCAACCTCGTTTCCCTCTCCAATCAATGCCTCACCGATCAGGTACACAGGCTTCTCCGACACCTTAGACGCCTCTGCCAAGCAAGATAGAGGCACAGCGTCAGCAATCTCCTTAAAGTCGACATTGAACTCCTTGAGCCACTCGTACAGGGTGTCCCTGTGAATACTCAAGACGGCAGCCGTTCCCAGGACCGTGGGCTTCGCAGACCGCCTCGTCCGGCGGCCCCGCGTTTCAATCTCCTTTTCAGCAGCCTCCATCAGTATCCTGACGAGTTCTCTCTTCGTCTCAGGCTTCTTCGCCTCATGTTCCGACATTCTAGACACCGTTGAGGTACTGTGTTTGCCTATGTTGTATATAAAACTGTCGGATCTGGCATCGAAGTCAGTGCAGAAAGGAGTATGCAAACATGCCAATGTCGGTTTCCAGCGATGTGTGGTTCGCCTTTCTGCAAAGAATATGTGATACTGTGTCGGTGGTGTCGGATCGTACTTTGAAAACAATTCAGGCCGACACGAACGTGTCGGCTTGATTGCCTTTTGTTGCGGTTTTTGGCTGCCACTATCGCTAAACCTATATATTTGAGGGCGCAAGATGGTTAAGTCAATTCATGGAGATATTTGTCTTGTCGTGGCGGGACCTCGTGGGCTTGGGCCTTGTGCTCGTTGGCATAGTGTTGTTCCTGTATGGTGCCAACTATTTTGATGCCCTGATAGGATGGGCTGGAATCTTTCTGGTGGTTGGCGGAATTATTGCAGAAGTCATTCTGAAACTTATCGAGGCCGCAAGAAAAAAGGGAGAAGGATTAGAAGCCGTAAAGCTCTGAGTATTTCTCATTCAGATAGTTCAAGTATGGTCTGACGGTTGGTTCTTTGCCAGTGACTTTCCTAACCAGAACTGCAGGGTCGTAGAGGTTGCCTTGCCTGTGGATGTTTTTTGTTAGCCATTGTTTCGCGTCGGTGAAGTTGCCTTTTGCGAGTTGCTTTCGCCAGTTTGGTAGGTCTTTGTTCATTTTCTCGAGGAATTGGCCGCTGTAGATGTTGCCTAGTGCGTAGCTTGGGAAGTACCCGTAGAGGCCGCTGGCCCAATGCGTGTCCTGCATTACGCCTTCAGAATCGTTTTCAATCTTTACGCCCAAATAGTTCTTGTAGCTTTGGTTCCAGATTTCAGGCAACTCCTTAACCGCTATCTTGTCAGCGAATAGATCACGTTCGATGTTGAATCGTATAATGATGTGCAGTCCGTAGGTGACTTCGTCGGCTTCGACGCGTATCTTCGAGGGTTTGACTTGGTTGATTGCGTGCACAAACTTGTCCAGACTTATATCTGCCAGCTTTTTGCCAGCAAGTTCCTTCAGTTTAGGCAGGAAGTAGGCCCAGAACTCGCGGGATCGGCCGATGATGTTTTCTATGGAGCGAGATTGTGATTCGTGTATGCCTGAGGAGCAGCCTGTGCCTACTGGCTGGTACATCCAATCCGGGTTCAGCCCTTGCTCATATATGGCGTGGCCAGCCTCATGCAACACCGAGAAAACCGAAGAAGCATATAAGTCCTCGTAATAATGTGTCGTTATCCTCACGTCATCATAGTAGCCATTGGTGAACGGATGCTCCGTCTCGTCAATCCTGCCTCCAGCATTCTTAGAAGTCACGTCGTACTGCACGGTCTCAGCAAGCGCCACAGCGATCTTGCGCTGCACGTCAATCGGAACCTTGCGCTTGAGAATGTTTACGTCTGGCTGTCTAGGCCCGCTTTGGCACTTCTTTAGTGTTGACACCAAGCCGGTCCGCAGTTCATCGAAGATGGTGGTGATTTCTCTAGCCGTCATCTTTGGCTCGAAGATGTCAATCAGTGCGTCGTAGGGAGTCTTGGTTTCTTTGACTTTCATGAGGATGGCGGCGGCCTTCTTCTGCAGTTCGACAAGCTTCTCAAGTTCAGGTTTGAACATCGCGAAGTTCTTCGTTGCCTTAGCCTTCTTCCAAATGTCAACAGATAATGCACGCTGCTTGGCAATCGCAGCCACGAGTTCCACTGGAAGCTTCGTCTGTTCATCATAGTTCTTCTTAATGAGGTAGATGTTGCGTTTCTCGATGGCCTTCATCTTCTCATAGTCAGGATGCTTCATGATCTTCTGCAACAGCGTTCCGACCTCTGGATCAGTGCTCAGCTTGTGCTCAAACCTGCTCAACAGCGCCAGTTGTTCGCTTCGCAGTCGGATGGCTTTCGGTGGCATCATCGTCTCCATGTCCCAAGCAATAATAGACTGTGCAGAGTTGAAAACGATCAGGTCTTTGACTTTTTCCATCAGCTTCTTGTAATCCGACGCCAGGTTTTCTGTCATTTTTCCAGTCGCCTTTGGTTTTGAAGATTATCCGATAATCAGAAGCTTGTATATCAGCTTTAAGCCTTATGCAAAGATGCAGCTTCCACGTAGAATTGGTGCTCCGGCCGGGATTTGGACCCGGGTCTCCGACTCGAAAGGCCGGAATACTTAACCGGGCTATACTACCGGAGCCCGTTTATTAACCCGGTAACAGTGCAAGTTATGCCTTCACTCGAATAAACCTTATCCTCCAAAAGCCGTCTTCAAGCAAACGTCAAGCGGCGCCAGAATTGTCTTTGCCATGTTCAGTGTAGGCGCGTAATGCGCTGTTTTCGCCGAGTTCGTCATGATAGTCTTTATGCCGAGGATCTCTGTCCAAGAAACAACCGTGCACACGTCAGTCAACACATGAAAACCGCTTCTCTCAATCCTCTCAACGTCAGTCACTGCCCTCTCCTTGATGTGGCGTGAAGTGCAGACCCAGCATTCGATTCCAGACTTGATTTTCTTTCCTTCAGACAGTTGCGCGATGCGCTTGACTTCGGCTAGTGAGCAGTGGGGGCAGCCTATGAATACGAGGTCTGGCTTCTGCGTTGAGGCAGTTGACAAGCTCTTGAAGGCCCGCGCTATATCTTCGCTTTCAACGTTGATCTTTTCCATTCGGCTTGCCCCGATATCGGTGGCCTCTCTACGAAACATGTTTGTCATGCCTGTGGCCGCAAGTGAAGCTCCTAGCTGTTTCAGGCTGCCTTCAGAAGCGCCTCGCATGCCTCGAATCAGCGGAATCCTGTCTCCTAACATCTTGCCCAAGTGGATTCCCAAGGCGCCGAACTCTGTCTCATCATGTAGAGGCTTCTCTACGTTTACTAGCACGTTTGGCCTCCTGTTCTCAGCTTCATGCATTCCATAATTGGGCGTCTTTCCAATGATCGCCGCCGCAAGGGCGCTCGGCCCGCCCTCCCTGTTCGTGTGAACGCCGAGAACAGAGTTTGCGTAGACCACGGCTGAGGATTCAGCCCAAGCAAGATGCGCGCCCTGCCTTGGCTTTTCTAGGTAGTAGGGGGTGCATGTCGATGAGGGAGCGATTCCCATTCTCTCAAACTGGTTCAAGATGCTCAGCTGTTTTTCACGTATGTTTGCAGGGAGCTTCCTCACGAGGTATTTTGGGTCGAAGCTCTGGGGGTTTATGGTTGTTTTGACCTTTGCTTTTCCGCCACTGTTAGCCAGTGCCTCTAGGAACTCGATAGGCGCGTCGCCTAGTGTCTTGTACGAGATGCCAGAAACGTGAGCAGAATCAATTGGAATCAGCTTCTCAGCATTGAAGAGTTCGCCCAAGCGGACCAGAATTTTCATGCATGTTTGCCTTGCCCATCCTTCTTCGCCGTCGTAGATGCGTTCTTCCTCTTTTGTCAGGTGCAAGTCAGTTAGGCCTCCTTTGCCCTAGCTACTTTAACGAGGCCCTTGCAAGCGTCAACTTCAACCATGTCGCCAGTATGTATCTTCCTGATATCTACCTTGTCAAGCATAGGCACATTAGCGATTATCGCGCCTACCACGACCACAGGATCGGCCGTTTGGTTGACTATGGCCTTCGGAGCCAGATTCCTCTTAGCCAAAGAGTACAACACATAGCTGCCTACGGTTGAGCCGCTTCCATGCGGGAAGCACAGAATTTTGTCTTTTATGCATTCGCCGCATAAGTCGCTGGTCTTGTCGACTATCTTGCCGTCGGCTGGGTCAACGCCGCCTAGGAAGCTTATAGGCTTCGACGACACGAGTGCTTCGGCTTTGCAGTGGCCTTCAACGATTCCACGCCCTTTCAATGTCAGTTCCTGCATCTTGCCGCGCTCTAGTACGATATTCTTGCGGTTGAAGGTATGTCGCCTAGGATTTTTGCGGCTGCGTTGCTGACTTTTTCGCGGTTATCTTCATCTGTGTAGACGCGCAGTATATTTATGAAGCCTCTAAGGGTTTCGATGATCTTTGAGATTTCGCTTATCCGTTGCGGGATCTTTTCGTTTTCGGTTTTGTAGAAGACTGGGATTTCGGTGGCTTCCATCAGAGCTGAGTGGTGATAGGGCACCGAGGGCACCGTGGGCACGTCAATTATCACCGCCTCCGTTTCAACCTTCGCCTGCTTCGCGATATCGGCCTGCAACTGTCTTCGATGTGCCGCTCGGCCGAAGATATTTGAGACCATCGTGTCCTTCTCGTAAAAAGTCCTTTCGTAGGCACATTTGAGCATCTTCCGCCTTTCAAGATTCTTGATGATGCTGCTTGACTTTTCGCAGTTCTTCAGCATCGTCCAGACCGTGTAGTCGTCCATGGCCAGATACTCTTCAGGAGTCCTGAAATGGGTGAGGCCAAGTTCTTCGTTTGCTTTTTCCATTGCCAAGGCAAGCATTATCTGTGCTGCCCTGCCTACGCGGTGGAAATAGATGCTCTTGAAGGATTCTATGCGAGCTATTATCAGTGATTCAAGGGCAGACAACGCGCCCAAATCCACCGCCAAGTTTTCGCCTAGCACATCTAAGGCATGGATCAGGCGGAAAATGTCAATGAAACCGTATTCTGCACCTGTGTGGTACGTGTCTCGCACAATAAAGTCCAGTTTGTCCACATCGACCGCGCTACTTATGACTTGGTCCAGAAAGGCCTTCTTCGGCTTGTGCAGGACGCCAACCGCTAACTTCGCCACATCCACTGGATCATATCCTGTCTTGCCTATTCTGTCCTTCAGCTCGCTGTCTGTCACTATCCACCGTGTCATGTCCTCGTGTGTCTTATGTAGTTCTTTGTCGAGTAGGTGTTCGAAAACATGAGAGAATGGTCCGTGGCCGACGTCATGCAGTAGGCCAGCGATCCTGACCATTCCAGCCTCTTCCTCGCTGACGCGCTGCGAAACGTTAGGGTTCTCCATGACTCTGCCTGCGAGGTACATGACGCCCACACAGTGCTCGAAGCGAGTGTGGTTTGCACCAGGGTAAACGTATTCCGAGCCTGCAAGCTGACGTAGCCTGCGCATTCTCTGAACGGGAAAGGAATCGATTATTTCCTTTTCTGGTTCAGTTATGTACACGTAGCCATGAACAGGGTCTTTTATCTCGCCCCAATAGCTCTTGGGCATAATTGTCTCTCCATTTGCATTAGGCAATTATTAATGCATCTTCATATTTATAATGCCTAAGGCTTGGCCTGGTAGAGATGGGAAAGGATGAAGGAGAAAGGGTTTTTCGTTTGCATTGAAGGTTTGGATGGTTGCGGGAAGACTACGCAGACAAGGCTTCTTGTGGAACGGCTTCGAAGAAGAGGCTACGACACTCTGAGGACCGCTGAGCCTAGTAAGGGAAAGATAGGGTGTTTCATCAGGAAGTGCTTTCTGCATGGTGAGAAGCGTGGCTCTAGTGTTGTTGAGGCTTTACTGTTCGCGGCTGACCGCATTGAACATGTTGAAAAAGAGGTTCTTCCAGCGTTGGAGAAAGGCAGACATGTGATTTCCGACCGTTATGTTTATTCTTCCCTAGCCTATCAGGGCGCCATGGGGCTTGATCTGGAGTGGATCAGAAGGCTAAACAAACATGCCATAAGCCCTGACCTTGCCATATTCATCGATGTAGAACCCACCACCGTCATCAAAAGGCTTAAAGCGAAACGGTCTGTCATGGAGAATCTGGGAACGCAGCGAAAGGTGCGCGAAGTCTACCTGAAGTTTGTAGGTAGCGGCGACCTTTTGAAGATAGATGGTAACAGACCTGAGAAAGAAGTCTCTAAGGAAATCCTGAACACGGTTCTGAAATTCATTGAAAACCCTTCGTTAAGAAGCCTCAACCGCCTTTAGAACTCTTTTCGGAAACAGCCGATTGACTCTGTCGCCTAAGAAAGCGGCAAGCTCACCGGGCGCCACGTGCATTGAACCTCTCTCATGGAAGACCCTCAACTCGATCAGGTCCTTCCCAAACAGGAAACGAAACAGGTAATAATCGAACCTCAGAGGCCTCATCTTCCCATCAGGTGCTCTGTAGTAGCGAATGGCACAAAGGAAATCCATAGTCGGGAAGGGCCTCTCCTTAATGATTCTCAATACATGTTCTGTTTCCTTATCATCCAGAAAGCTGAAAGTCTGGCCCTCTGCTATGCCCAGCTCAAACACGACTTTGCACTGGGGGATAGAAGGATTGCCAATGTCCTCCAAAACCAAGTTCTCGGCGTTCAGTCGATGAAAAGCCTCTGTCAAGGCTTGTTGAAGTCTCTTATGCGAAACCAACGAAACAAAAAAGGTTGCCATCTGCACCTTATCGGGGAAGTTCTCGTAGACGCCAAGCATTTTGCAGCTCTGCCTACGCTTTCTTGGCTTTTCTCAGTTTTTCGAGGCTGTCCAATAGTCCAGAGAGCGCCGCGTTCATCTTCAGTAGCTCATCCACGTTTTGTTCATGCTGCATCTTGCCTTGTATCTCTTGGATCTTGGCTAATAGCGTCGTCTCAAGCATGTTCAGGGTAGCTGAGCCCTGTGCTTGCGAGGTGTCTTGCCCTTCTTTGACTACGACGACTTTCTTTTCGCATTTTCCGCACCAGATGTCGCCGTTTTTGAGTTTGAACAGGGGCGAATGGCATGCTGGGCAGGCTAGGTCGGTTAGCGTCGAGCCTTGTCGTAGCAGGTCTGCCATCCTTCTGATGTGGTTGTCTTCGGGTTGTTCTCGCGACAAGTTTTAAAGCCTCCAAGTAAATAGGTATAAAGCCTATATAATTTGGCTATTGACAAAACTGTTCGGGGTGGCTGGTTTGGTTAGGAAAAAGAAAATGGAAGAGTACGAAGAGCGCATCAAGCAGGCGCTTGCCGTGCTTGGCTTGGTTTCCGAGGACAACACGACGCCTAGAAACATCAGACGAGCCGCTAAAGACTCCATGGACGCGTTGCAGAATCCAGAGTTCACGCCTGCCGTAAGAGCCTCAAACGCCATATCACTGATGGATGAAATCCTGCAAGACCCGAACATGCCACCATACACGCGTGTGAAACTGTGGAACGTCATGAGCCTCCTAGAAGCAATAAAAGACTAAATCAATCGTCGAGAGGTCGAAACGAATGAAGGTTCTTCACTATACTGACATTGAAGCTAAAGACGCAGGCGAAGGCACGTCGAAACTGACGATCAGATGGCTTATTGCCAAGGAAACAGGCGCAGAACGCTTTGCCATGCGCCTATTTGAGATGGAGCCTGATGGACACAGCCCTCTTCATAACCATCCATGGGAGCATGAAATCTTCATACTGGAAGGCGAGGGACTTGCGTTTGATGGAGCCAAGGAGAAAGGGATCAAGGCTGGCGACGCAATCTTCATCCCTCCTAACGAGAAACACCAGTTGAGAAACAACAGCAGGAAAACGCTGAGGTTCCTGTGCCTCATACCCTACGTCGAAAAATGATTGGCCAGACACTATCGGCCTGTTTGCCATTGGCCTGCTCGTTAGAAATATATGCCAGTGGCGACATGTAGTTTTGGGTTTTAGGAGACGAGCCCTTTGAAATATGATGTAATCATCGTCGGCGCGGGCCCAGCAGGCATATTCTCAGCGCTTGAACTGACGGGGAAGAGCAACTTGAAGGTTCTCATGCTGGATCGCGGCCAAGACATTAACCATCGCAGGTGCCCGTCAAGCCGAGGCTTCGAATGCGTCCACTGCGATCCGTGCCAGGTTCTGTCAGGCTGGGGAGGCGCTGGAGCCTTCAGTGACGGCAAACTCACGCTATCCACCGAAGTCGGCGGCTGGCTCAACGAATACATATCCACAAGGGAACTCGCCGAACTCGTAAGCTACGCAGACAGCATCTACCTCAAGTACGGAGCGACTGAACACACCTACGGCGGGGAAGACGAGAAGATCGAAGAGATCGAGCGCAAAGCCTCTTTGGCAGGGCTGAAGTTTGTCAGACAGAAAATCCGTCACATGGGGACGGAGAGATGTGCTGAAACCCTTAGGAAAATGCGACAGGAACTGGACAGAAAGGCTGACTTCAAACCAAAAAGTGACGTCAAAGGGCTCATCGTGAAGAATGGCATGGTTGAGGGCGTTGAAACTGTCAATGGCGAAAGGTTTCCGGGAAAGTACGTTATTGCCGCACCCGGAAGAAGTGGCGCCGAGTGGCTTCAATCAGAAGCGCAGGCCTTGGGTCTGAAGACGCTTAACAATCCCGTTGACATAGGCGTACGCGTCGAAGTTCTCGCTCCAGTAATGGAAGAACTGACCAAGGTTCTATACGAGCCTAAGCTCATTTATTATTCAAAGTCCTTCGACGATCAGGTGCGCACGTTCTGCGTGGCGCCCTACGGCGAGGTAATCACCGAATCCTACGATGGGGTGCTGACCGTCAACGGTCAAAGCTACGCGGAAAGAAAGACGGAGAACACGAATTTTGCCATTCTAGTAAGCACATCTTTCACTGAGCCTTTCAAGGAGCCGATTGCCTACGGAAAATATGTGGCAAGGCTTTCAAATCTGCTCAGTGGCGGCGTGATCATACAGCGGTTGGGCGACTTGGAGTCTGGGCGCAGGTCGACCCACGAGAGGATTGACCGTAGTGTCGTGGTTCCAACGTTGAAGAATGCCACGCCGGGTGACTTGAGTTTCGTGCTACCTTACCGTTATCTCGCTGATATTCGAGAAATGCTTCAGGCGTTGGACCAGATTTCCCCGGGTATTCATTCGAGGGACACGCTGCTGTACGGTGTTGAGGTGAAGTTCTACTCGTCAAGGCTGCAGTTGACCAACAGTTTGGAGACGAAGATTCACAATCTGTTCACGGCTGGTGATGGTGCGGGCGTGACAAGGGGACTCGTTCAGGCCTCAGCGTCAGGCGTAATAGTCGCACGAGAAATTCTGAAAAGGGAAAAGCAAAAGGCGTAGGCTGATGGCCATAGTTGAAGAGATAAACTGCCCTCACTGCGGGGCACCAGTACCCTTCAAACCAGGGGAAATGCTGGCCACGTGCAAGTACTGCGGCTACACAGTCGTAATACAAACAGGTCAAACATTCACGTTCGAGCATTCCATGCTTCAGAACAGGTTTGATCAATCGCAAATCGAGGAACCTATCCGGGACTGGATGCGTGGAGGCTTCCTAAAACCATCAGATCTTGGTAAGAAGGCGAAAATCACCGAGAAAAACCTGATATACTTGCCCTTCTGGGTTGTCTCGGCTGACGTGTCAAGTGCTTACAAGGGAGTCTTCGAGCGTATTACGCCTGCTGTGGTCAAGGAGGGCAAGATTGAGAAGGCCTATAATTGGCTGGTGTTGGCTCGGAAAGCCACGGTTTTTCCGACGAGGGAGTATGATGTGCCTCTTGAAGGCAAGGTGGCCTACGACTTCAGGAGGGTTGAGGCATTTGCGAAGGTTCTAAACAGCGAAATCGACAAAGATGAAGCCGTGGAACTTGCGCGGCAACAGATTGAGGAAAACCACCGCTACCTGCTTCAGCAGGATGTTGACAAGATCATCGAGTTGAGGACCGAGATGGACGTGAAGCAAGTGGTCTACTTGCACGCTCCTGTATGGTTTGTTAAGTACGACTATAAAGGGAAAGATTATCAGCTGTTGATCGACGGCGCCACGGGCAACGAGATAAAAGGCGATATCCCACCCGCTGGATTCGGACTGTTTTA
>CAZUFK010000042.1:0-13492 GCA_964619695.1 uncultured Candidatus Bathyarchaeia archaeon | reverse complement strand
CTAAGGTTGAAAAAATGGGTGAAATAAAAAGGGCTGTTGGTTTGGGTTTTCTAGTCTTCTGGTTCGTGTTCGCCGCCGGGCGGTCCTGCCGGTGTCTTGGGCCTGGTGGCTGCGATCACGTCGTCGATGCGTAGGATCATCGATGCAGATTCTGCCGCTGATTTGATGGCCTGCTCTTTTACTACCAGTGGTTCGACTACGCCTCTGTTGAGCATGTTTTCGGTTTTGCCTGTGAACACGTTCACGCCATAGAATTTTCCGTCGGGTTTTTCGTGTGCGGCTCTGAGGTCTACGATGATGTCGATAGCTTCGAGTCCTGCGTTTTCGGCTAGCGTTTTGGGTATGACTTCGACTGCGACTGCGAAGGCTTCGACGGCTAGTTGTTCTCTTCCGCCGACCTTGGTGGCAAAGTTTCTCAGTTCCTTGGCTATTTCGACTTCAACCGCGCCGCCGCCTGCGACTATCTTGTTGTTCTCGATAACGTCGGACACTACGGACAGCGCGTCGGTCATGGCTCTTTCAGCCTCGTCCACCATCCTTTCGAGGCCTGCGCGTATGAGGATGGCCACGGCATGCGGATCCTTGCACTTCTCGACGAAAATCATCTTGTCGTCGCCTACCTTGCGCTCTTCAACCATGCCTGCCGCGCCGAGGTCCTTCGCCGACAAGTCGCTCAGGTCAGTGACGATTCTGCCGCCTGTAGCCTTCGCGAGCTTCTCCATATCGGATTCCTTGACTCTTCGGGCGGTAAGTATGCCTTCTTTTGCGAGGAAGTGCTGCGCCATGTCGTCGATGCCCTTCTGGCAGAACACCACGTTTGCCTTTGTGGCCTTTATCTTGTCCACCATTTCCTTGAGCATCTTGGTTTCTTGGTCTAGGAAGGCCTGCATCTGTCCTGGGTCCTTGATCCTGATCTCAGCACTAATCTCAGTCTTCTCAATCTCCAACGCAGCGTCAAGCAGCGCGATCTTGGCGTCCTCCATTTTCTTCGGCATGCCTGGGTGGACGACTTCTTTGTCGATGATTATGCCTCTGACGAGCTGTGACTCGAGGAGGCTTTTGCCTGTTTTCTTTATGAGTTGTATGTTGTCGATGTCTGCGATTGTGCGATCTCCGCGTTTTTCGACGATTTGCATGACTGAGTCTATGGCGATTTCTGCGAAGGTGTCTTTGGCTCCTCCTACGGCTTTGCTGCCCATCGAGGTCAATGCCACTTTTCGCAGTGTTACGCGGTCTGTAATGTCCACGGTTTGGGCGATTTTGCCTATGGTTTCGATGGCCTTTTGTGCTGCCTTGCGGTAGCCGCTCACGATTATGGTTGGGTGGATGTTCTGTTCAAGAAGCTCTTCGGCTCTTCTGAGCAGTTCGCCTGCGAGCACCACGGCTGTCGTTGTGCCGTCGCCCACCATGTTGTCCTGTGTCTTGGCAATTTCAACCATCATCTTGGCTGCGGGATGTTCAACTTCGATTTCGTCTAGGATTGCTGCGCCGTCGTTGGTTATGGTTATATCTCCGAGGCTATCGATGAGCATCTTGTCCATTCCGCGCGGCCCCAGTGTGGTCTTCAAGACTTCGCCGATCACTCGTGCGGCCATGATGTTATTCTTCTGCGCTTCTTTGCCTCTGTTTCGTTGCGTTCCTTCCTTCAGGATTAGAACAGGTTGCCCTGTTGCTGTGGTTGTCAAATAAGCCATTCAATTCCTCCACTCTTAATTGGAATCTTGATTCTGAATAAGCAGAAAACCGCAGAAATATAAACTTTTAGCTCAGTCTCCGCAGGACGAGACAATCAGCAAGTAACAGTTTAAATTTCAGTCCGCAAACTCCTATCTTGGTGGCTCCTCCTTGCGGATTTCAGTGCGCTTCTTCACCATGCTCAGAGAGATCACTGGCAAAAGAGAAGAAACCCTCACATTCCCCAACAACAAACCCACAACCGTCAACACCGTCCTCAAACAGCTGGCCAAAGAACACGGCAAAGACCTCACCGAATACATCTACGACACCAAAACAGGCGAAGCCAAAGGCTTCCTCCAATTCCTCATCAACGGCAGAAGCATAAACACACCAAACCTGCTGGAGACGAAGCTTTCAGACGGCGACGTACTAGCCATAATACCGCCAGTGGGCGGAGGCTAAGGTTTTTCCGGTTTAGGCGGTACGAAGGCCATTACCAACTGCGTGACTTCCTTGAAACCTGCTTCTTCATAGAGCTTGATAGCTGCATCATCTCCATGGTGGGTCCAGACGAAGGCCACATCAACTCCTTCATCAACAAATAACTGCCTGGCCGTAGCTACCAGCTGTCTACCTATTCCTTTGCCTCTGTGCTCTTTTTCAATGTAGAACTCGCCCAGCTCACCCTGCTTATCCAGTCCTCGATCAACTATTATGCACCAGCACAGACCCACGATTGCCCCGTTCTCCTCGGCGACGATGACAACGTTCTTGCCTCTGACCTCCCCAGTTACGGGCATGTTGCTGGCCTTTGCCAGATATTCTTCTAGCGGCTTGGTTTGCTTCCGCCAAACAGTCTGTGTTTCATGCTCAAGCTTTGCCACTAGCTCCCTGACCTTGTCCTCTTCTCCACACTTCATTTGACGAATCATTTCGTGCCCATTCTTCGTTTCGTGTCCACAAGATCTCTGCTTTGAAGCATGTTAAGGTTTTGTTGGGTTCGGTCTGTGTTGCACGGGCTCGCTTAGCAAGTTTTTTATCTGTAGGGCTCAAACTAGTGGTTGGTGTTTCGTTTGGGTAATCTGTGGCTTGGTGCTCTTGTAGGCTTTGCAGTGACTGTGATTCTTGGCTGGTGGTTTCCGTTGTTGTCGCATCTTGCGGGAGGTCTAGTAGCGGCTTTGATTGCTAGGGGAGGCATTGGCAGAGGCGCGTTTGCAGGTTTCCTTTCCGGGCTATTTGGCGGCATAGTGCTCATAGTCCTGTGGACCGTGGCTGGCGCGGCTACGGGCAGCACGCTCGGCGGAGGCGCAGCAGGCCTGTTCGGCGCGTTCCTCGGCGGACTACTAGGTGCCCTTGTCGGGCTAATACTTGCAGTCGTCGTCAACATCATAGGCATAATAGCCGCAGTCATAGGCGGCGTAATCGGCGGAGCCATATTCAGATAATCGAACTTCAATCCTTTTCTTTTCAACTGCTGATTCTGGATGGGTGAACGTGTTGAGCCATCAAAGTGATCTCCTTTACTTGAGCAGGGCTGACGTGGAAAAGCTGAACATCCCAATGGAAGAAATCATTTGCGCTGTCGAATCGGTTTTCAAGGAGAAGGCGGCAGGCAGAACGGAAGTGCCTCCTAAGCCCGGCATCCATCCTCAGAAGGACGCGTTTATCCACGCAATGCCCGCCTACCTGCAGAATATTAGAACAGCTGGCATGAAATGGGTAAGCGGGTTCCCGGAAAACCCGAAACGAGGTTTGCCCTACATTTCAGGCCTCATAATACTGAACGACACCGAAACAGGCTTCCCAACATGCGTCATGGACTGCACATGGATAACAGCCAAACGCACGGGAGCCGCTACCGCAGTCGCAGCAAAATACCTAGCCAGAGAGGATTCGAAAGTCGTAGGCATTCTGGGTTGTGGCGTTCAGGGCAGGAGCAACCTTGAAGCGTTACTAGTCGTGCGCAAGAGCCTAGATGAGGTCAGGGCCTACGACGTCAGCACGCAGGCTCTAGGCAAGTACGTTGAAGAAATGACTGCGCTGCATGGATTGAAGGTGGTCGCCACGGCTTCGCCTAGAAAGACGGTTGAAGGCTGCGACATCGTGGTTTCTGCTGGACCGATACTGAAGCATCCTTCGCCTGTGATTGAAGCCTCGTGGCTCAAGGATAGCGCTTTCGCCTGTCCACTTGACTTCGATTCCTACTGGAAACCCGAGGCCATGCACTCCATGTACAAGTTCGTCACCGATGACCGCGAACAACTGGCCTACTACAAGACGCAAGGCTACTTCACTGACATACCAGAAGTCTACGCAGACCTCGCCGAGATCGTGAGCGGCAAGAAAGCTGGACGCGAGAGCTCTGGAGAACGCATTATGTCCATGAACTTGGGCTTGGCTATTGAAGACATGGCCACAGCGATGCTTGTCTATGAGAAAGCCAAGAAGGCCAAAGTCGGAACCAAGCTGCCACTTTAGTGGTATCTCATGCTGCCCAGAAGGGCACTTTCTTTCGCATTAGCTCAGCGTATTCGTTCAGCGTCTCTTGCTCGTCTGCCGTCAGCCTGTCCATAAACGTGGACAGCAGCACTTTGGCGTGAGGCTCTGGAATCTTCACGTAGAGTACGTCTTTCTCGAATACGTGTCGGCCTACCATGGGCTTTTCCATCGATATGGCTATTTGCATGCCTTTTGTGGCTTCCGAGATGGCCTTGCCTTTGTCCTGAATCTGCTGCAATTCGCCAATGTCTGAGCCGTCCGCGGCCCTTATCAATGCGCACTTGGGTTTGATTTTACCTGCGAGGATTTCGACACCGAATATGGCTGGTCTTGCTCTGCGGAAGACGTAGCCGTCCATAACTTTGAGTTTGCCGGGTGTGACGAGTTTGGCGAAGTCCTGTTGCAGTTCAGCCTCTTTCAGTCCCCTAGACCACGAGAGGTAATTGTCGATAACGTGGTAGATGATCTTCTCGAGGAAGATCTTCACTTTTCGGGCTTCGGCCTCTTGCTCCGCGTCCGGCAATATTCTGACGCCAAAGGCCAGCACGGCCCCGTACAGTGGTTCATGCTCCTTCACCACTGAAGCCTCAACGATGTCTCTCTTGGAAACGTCGCCCACGTCCGCCAGCCTGATGGGCACTTCGTCCTGCTTCAAAATCGCCGCAATAGCCTCCAACGAGCCTAGGGTGTCCGTCTTTAGAACGATGCCGTCGGTGTCGGTGGCTATGCGAATCTTTTTGATTTCGTCTGAGATGAGTTTCTCGTATTTCTTGGTTTCTTGGCCTTTTGGCACAGCGTAGAGCGGCGCTCCTGCCAAGGCACCTTCGAGGTCTGGGGCCACGATTTTCACTCCCGCCGCTGCCGCAATTGAACCCACGGAGGCGAACTTGTCTCTAGGATCGCGAATCTCGTCCAGAGGTTTAGGAACGAGTATGGCGCGTATGGTGGTGGCTATGGGCTTATCCTTGCCTCCGACCACGATCATGTCGTCCTTCCGCAATACGCCATCGTATATGATCGTGTTAAGCGTCAGGCCGAGGCCGGGTTCTTCTTTGACCTCTAGTACGGTGCCTTTTGCGGGGCCTTGTGTGGTTTGCAGCCGTTTTTTCAGGTACTGCTGTGTCAGGCCGACGAGAACCATGAGCAGGTCCGTGATGCCCTCGCCTGTCTTCGCGCTTGTAGGCACCAATGCCACGGTCTTCGTGAAGTCCTTAATCCGGTCAAAGCGGTCTGTGTTGATGCTCAACTTCGAGAAGCTGCCTATTATGTCGTAGATTCGGTTGTCCAAGTCCTCTCTGACGTAGGGGTCCTGCTGCTGGTAAACGCGCATAAACGGCGTGTCCTCGAAGGACTTCCAGCCGGGGATGCGGTCGGTCTTGTTTACTGCCACGAGAAACGGGGTCTTGCGTGCCCTGAGGATGTCTACGCATTCGTAGGTCTGAGCTTCAAAGCCGCGCAGGACATCGATTACAAGGATGGCTATGTCGGCGACGCTTCCGCCTCTGCGCCGCAGGTTCGCGAAGGATTCGTGGCCCGGCGTGTCCACTATCAACAGGCCTGGAATTTCGATTTCGCCCTTGACCATCGAAAGCAAGGGCCCAATGAGCTGCTTGATCGTGTCAACTGGAAAGAAGCTTGCGCCGATGTGCTGCGTGATTCCTCCGGCCTCTCTGGCCTGCACACTGGTCTTTCTAATCTTGTCCAGAAGCGAAGTCTTGCCAGTGTCCACATGGCCAAGAACACAGACAATCGGTTGGCGAGTAGGCATCCCGGCACGTCTCCCTTCTGGCAAGGTTGAATAAGTTGGTGATTCAATGACGTATTCCAGAATTTATAAACTATTACCTTAATAAAGACTGAGACACTTGTTCAAAACGCTTTTAGCCTCGGGCAGAAAGAGAACTTCTGAGGGGTGAGGTACAGGTGCGTTATTGTTCAAAGTGTGGAGCGAGATTGAAGGACGAGGACAAGTTCTGCTACGCTTGCGGTGCCTCAGCCGCTGACGTGACCAGAGAGGAATTCTCGGTTTCAGCGAAGGACCTTGACCAGAAGATCAGAGAATTGCTTCACGAAGGAAACGTGACCAGAGTGATCGTCAAGGACGAGAAAGGAGTGACTTTGCTTGAAATCCCAGCAACTGTAGGCGTCATAGGCGCCGTGATTGCTCCGTGGCTTGCCGCTTTAGGCGTCATTGCTGCTTTGGCCACGAACTGCAGAATAGTTGTTGAAAGAAGACAGTAAACTCCCATAGTTCACAGAAGGCTATTCTGTTTTCGCCGTCATCATGACCAAACCTAGCACGCCTAGTGCGATGGACAGGAACCCAAAGAACCCCGTGAACGCCCCCAACACGTCTATGCTCGTAAAAGTGAAATATGAAATGAGCACGCCGACAACGAGTACTAGTAAGCCGAAGAACTTCTCAACGAAGGATATTCCGAAGCCGCCTTCTTCACTCAAGTCTTGACCTTCCTTTCCTGATACGCTCGTTACATACAGCATTGAGGGGCTATTTAAATTTCTCTTATTTTCATTTGGTTTCGTCTAGTTTTGCTGGTAGGTATTCGTCTACGATGTAGGTTAGTCCGTATCGGCTGAAGGCCTCTTGTTCCGCCTTGCGCTTGTTCTTCATGAACGTCTTGATCTCCCGCTGCATCAGCTTGTCCTCTTGGTATCGTGGGTCCTTCTGCAACTCATACAGTCTCTTCATGTCCATCTCATCCAACGGGTCAGTCGGCAGTTTATAGTTCACGATGTCTGTGGCCCAGACTCCGCTCCACTTCGCGTCAGGCGTCGTTAGCTCGCGTAGATGTGCAGCGTTTGCTGAGCCTGATATGATGACCATGGCGATGTGCATCCCCCACGGGTCGCCGTCCGTGAAGATGTATACTGGCAGCTTTAGCTCTTGGTTTAGTCTGCGTATGAACTGCCTTGTGGCTCTGGGCGCTTGCCCTGCCGTCAGAACGAGCAACGCATTATACTTCTTATGCACGTTTTCCTCTACGAACCGCGTGAACAGACCACCTTTCTCGATGGCTATGACCTTGTCCGCCGTCGTCTTAACAAACTCCGACGATGTCAAAGCAGGCCCGATCATGACGCCGTCAGGATGCGACGTCAAATCCATCGTTCTGCCCTCGTAGCCAGGCACGGTGTACTCAATCACCAAGTTGCCGAACACGGCTGATCGTTCTTCTGGGAAGATGTTGAAGTCTTCGCGTGAGTAGCCGAGGACTGTTTCTAGGTCGGTGATTATGTTGTTTGATTCCTGCTGGTCTGTGAAGGTCATTTCGTAGGCTTGCGCAGAGTAGTAGACGTCCCTCAGGGTTGACGTCTTCCGCTGCGAGGCAAGCTCGTTGGAGAACATGGCAGCCCACGTGAGCTGCGTGAAAGGCTTCACATGACGAATGTTGCGGGCGCTCCTTTTCACCGTTCTGTCGCCCAGAATGAACTGTCTGAGGCCTGCGTCGTAGTTGATGTTCTCGGTTGAGCGGCTGGGCATCGAGATCGACGGGAACTGGCCTCTGTCCATCTGGCCGTAAATGTCATCGCCAAACTTCCCGAGGCTCTCCAGAACCTCTTTCTTCCGTTCCAGAATGCTACTCTTGTGTTTCTTCGTCACCAAACTGCTTCACACTCTTCAACAATTTCTCTATGTCAGGAGGCTTGTCCTTGCCTGCCAGCTTCGTGGAGAACTGCGCAATCTTCGGCAAGTACTTGCTGAACACGCCAAGCCGCTTCCTCTCCCTATCCACATGCTCGCGTTTGGACATGAAGTGCTGGATCTGCCGGGCCACCTCGCGGAGGCCGTTGGCTATCTCCTTCCGGACCTCAGGCCTATCAGAGATAAACTCCTTGCCCACCGTCTTGTAGGGCACCTTAGTGCTGCAAATATGCACCAAAATCGCAATAGGCATGTCAGGCTGAACCTTGTACCTCCGCCAGTTCATCGCCGTTATCACTCTGACCGAAATGTCGCTCGCCTCATCATACAACAGCGGAATACGGTTTGCAAAGCGGTAAATGACGAAGGCTCCTCTCTTGGGAACTTCTCCCCCATAGGCGATTCCTGCCTCTACTATGAACGGGTGTCCAGCGTAGGTTGCGGGCTTGCGCTGGTGGACGACTGCGAATTCGGGCTTCAACTCTTTCATTATGCCTGCTCTTAACAATTCCTCGCCTAAGGGCGAAAGGCAACTGGCATCTGGAGGCAGGAAATCTTTAAACTTTTTGAGGCTGTGCATCAGCCGAACTATTTCCTCATGCGACAGCCTTCTCGGATTCTTGGACGGACTCAAGGCGCTGAAGTCTAGGAATTTTTGCGCCGTGATGTCTCCGACCCTGTGGAAGTGATTCCTGAGGAATTCGAGCATGTTGTTGTAGGGTGTTATCTGTATGAGGCGCTGGAGCAGTTCCACGTCTACGCCGTAGGGGTGGGGTCGGGTTTCCTTCGGCGGGTCAGGCATGTCCTTGGTGCCTCTGGTAAACTTGTACAGCCTGCCCTTCGGATCCACAAACGTTAAGTTAGCATAGGGGTTGACCATGGCTGTCTGCTTGAAGTAGTCAAGCAGTTTGGGCATAGCCCGGAAGTAGTCGCCCTCCAGCGTAAACTCGACCACTGTGCCTCGCCACTGCTCCTTGTTGATGAGCACCCTCCTGTCCAATATCAGCGGGCGGTTCTTCTGAATGTCAATCATCAACTTGTAACTGTATATCTTAGCCAGCCCTGTGCTGGAGGTGATGTAGGCAGGCTGATGCGTCGTAATCTGCCCGTACAGGATGGCCATCTTGCCGCCGAGACCGAACGTGCCCCTCTGCTGCTTCAGCTTGTACTTGGAACCAAAAAGCACTTGACCAAAAGCCGACGGAATATGCCTAGGCTGAATGCCGATGCCGTTGTCCTCGACCCTCAGCTTGTAAATCTGGGTTTCCTGACTGGCCTCGCCCTCGTAGGAAAGCCTAACGTATATGTCAGGCAGAATCTTGGCGCTCTCAGCCGCATCCAGCGAGTTCTCCACAAGCTCACGGACGGCGGCAAAAATGGCTCGAGACGGATTCGTGAACCCGGCAATGTCTCTATTGCGATAGAAGAAGTCGGCAGCACTGATCTCTTCGAACGTTGTCTGAGCCACTTGGACCTCCCCAAACCCCCTCTAAACGTCAAACCTCTTCTACGTATGCACTGCCCATTTTTTAACTTAACTACCTTACGAGGCGAAAAGAGCTTTCATTTCCCGCGATAGGCAAGCGGCAGCAACTCGCCAACTGTCTTGACCCCGACTGAGTCCATCAGAATCTTGCCATTCTTTGCCCTTGCCATGAGAACTCTGACCTTGGCGTTCTTGGCGAAATCGTGGATGTATTGGAGGCATGAACCGCAAGGCCTTGGCTCATTGTGATTATTCGCACCCATGACTACGGCCACGGCACTAACCTTTCTGTTACCATGCAAAACCGCATGATTGATAGCACATCTTTCGGCGCAGATGCCGAGGCCCGAGATCCAGCTTTCGACGTTGCAGCCTTCGTAGATGTTTCCATCCTCGGCGAGCACCGCTGCACCGACGCCCACACCCCATAGCACATAGGCCTTGCTCATGACCCCTGCGGCGGCTTCCAGCAGCCTCCTCTCATCTTTTCCGATTTTGGCTGTATTCATTGCTTGTTTTCTCATTTTGCTTTCACGGTTCGTGTGTAGTAGTATTCGCCTATGTCTTTCTGGAATTTGTCGCGTTTGGAGTCTTCTTTGTTGACTCTTGGGCGTTTGGTGGCTGCGTCTCTTCTGAAGGTGACTTGCATGTCTTTGAGGAACAAGTTCATGCCCTTCCGCAGACTGGTCGGCGGGTTCGCGATGCCTTCCACGCCTGGCTTCCCTTTGAACACCATCAGCTGGTCGGCGATAAAATCCTGCGTGACCACATCGTGCTCAACCACGAACGCAGTCACGTTGTGGTTCTCAACTACTCTGCGTATTGCCTTCGCCATGTTCAGCCTCTCTTCCACATCCAAATACGCGCTGGGCTCGTCAAGCAGGAAAAGCTCAGCCTCCCGCGATAGGCACGCGGTAATGGCTACTTTCTGGAGTTCGCCGCCGCTTAGCTCATTCACGTTTCTATCCAGAAGCAGGTTCACTTTCAGAGGCAGTATGATTTCTGTCCTGTACCAGCCTGAGGAGTAGTTTTCTTTGGCCACGCCCATCAGGAGTTCCTGAACTGTGCCCTCGTACTCTGCTGCAATGTACTGCGGTTTGTAGCTGACCTTCAGCTCGCCGAACTTGCGCTTGTCGTCGGTCTCCTCGATTCCAGCCAGAATCTTGACGAAGGTCGTTTTGCCTATGCCGTTGGGGCCCAATATGCCGATTATGCTTCCTCGTCTAATCTCGCCGCCCTGAACAGCAAGCTTGAATCCTCTGAAGGTCTTTTCGAGCTGTTCCCATTTGAGGAACGTTTCGCCTGCGCCTGAGCTGACTGCAGGAGGCTTCTCATGGAAGATTATGGCTTCTTTCCTGAACCTCACATTCTCGTCTGGGATGTAGCCTTCTAGGTAGATATTGATGCCTGTCCTGACGCCATGCACGTTCGAGACAACACCATAAACGCCTGGCTCTCCGTAGAAGACGCAAATCTGATCCGACAGGTAATCTATTATGGCTAGGTCGTGTTCGGCGACGACCATGGTTTTCTGGGCGGCCTTGAGGCTTCTTATGACCTTGGCTACTTCGAGCCTCTGCTTCACGTCCAAGTAACTTGACGGCTCGTCGATAAGATACACGTCTGCCTCGCGGCATATCGCGGCAGCAACGGCCACACGCTGTAACTCGCCGCCGCTCAACACGTCAAGTGAACGATCCCAGAGCTGCTTTAGCTCAAGCTGTTCGGCGACCCTGTCTAGGGTTTTTCTTTCGTCCACTTTTTCCAGCAGGTCGCCTACGTTTCCCGAGACTGCTTTTGGGATTTTGTCCACGTATTGTGGTTTGCTTGAGACTCGAAGCTTTCCTTCGCTCATTTTCAGAAAGTAGTCTTGGAGGCTGGAGCCTCGGTAGTGTGTGATTATTGTGGCCCAGTCGGGAGGTGTCTCGTAGTCGCCGAGGTTCAGTTTGACTTCGCCTGAGAGTATCTTGAGCGTGGTTGACTTGCCTATGCCGTTTTGTCCCAGCAGCCCCAGCACCGTGCCCGGCGAGGGCGTGGGCATTCTGAAAAGCTTGAAGGTGTTAGGCCCGAAACGGTGGCTGCAGTCCTTTTCCAGCTCGTCCGGAAGATTAACAATCGAGATCGCGGTGAACGGGCATTTCTTGACGCATATGCCGCAGCCTGTGCATAATGATTCCACTATGGTGGGTTGGTTGCCTTCGAACCTTATGGCCTCTACCTTGGTTCGTACTATGGGACAGAAACGAAGGCACAGTCTGTCGCAACGCTTGGGCTTGCATCTGTCTAGGTCTAGCACGGCTACGCGTGTCATGGTCAAGCCTGCTTATCAATGGTCATAACATGTAGGTTATAAACGTAAACCCCGAAACCATGGAAAAAGCCGTTCAAGGCGTGTTGGGTCAAAGAAAGAAACTCTCAAAAAAAGACTGTGGCTACGATTCTACCATTCTTCTTCTTCCCATTCTTCGTCTTCAGAATCTTCTTCCCATTCCTCTTCTTCATCTATCATCCGGTTCCACCTCCTGTAGATTCGGTATCTAGCATACCCCGCTAAGAACGTCTTAAGCATTCTTATTCGTCACCTGTCGAGAAAAAACAACGGAATTAATCGTCACTGCTTTCTTTTTAGAAGGTTTCTTTCACCATTTTCGCCGTCAACGCAACCACAGGCTCCTTGACTTCAGGCGTCAAGTATGCCCAACAAAGGTTCGGCGAGTTATGTGCGGCTCCAATCCCCCCCTGCACGTCAAGGGCGATCACACCCATGGAGTTGTAGGCCGCTGAAATCCTCTTGTTGACGAGTTTTATGGCCTGTTCGGCGGCTTTTTGAGGCGGCTTCCCAGCCTCGATACAATCGCAAACGGTCTTCGCCAGCACAAGCCTTATGGCTATTTCGCCAACGCCCGTGGCTGAGCATGCACCTGACTGGTTGTCAGCGTAGTTTCCGCATCCGATCAATGGTGTGTCGCCGATTCTTCCGACGAGTTTGAGGGGATAGCCTCCGGTTGAGGTGGCTGCTGCCGCGTTTCCGTGCTTGTCGAGTGCGATTGCGCCGACGGTGTCGGATTCGAAGAAGGCTGGGTGTTTGTTGATGAGGCTAATTAGTTTCGGCAGGTTCGATTTTCCCTCGAGCAATGCCTTCTTCTGGTCCTCGTATGCTTTCAGCCTCAACGCGGTTATCGGGTTCCGTCTTTCAAGATTGAATAGGTCGGCAAGCTTGTTTGCGCCCTCGCCTGCAATAAAAACGTGGTCTGTCTTCTCCATGACTAGCCTTGCTAGACGCACAGGGTTCTTGACGTCTTTCAGAAGCGCTACTGCTCCTGCCTCTAGCGTTTTGCCGTCCATGATTGAGGCATCCATTTCTACGCTTTTCTCTATGTTAAGGCTTGAACCGTAGCCGGCGTTGAATGCGCCATCGTCCTCCAAGACCATCACTGCCTCCGTGACGGCGTCAACAGCGCTGCCTTCACTCCTCAAAACGTCATATCCTGTCTCGGCAGCTCTCTTCACTCCGTCTGCGGCAGGCTTGCTGCGTTCAGGCTGAATTGTTCCTGCCCCTCCGTGAACCACAATCACAGGTCTAAGCGCTTTGCCCAAACCGTCTTCCCCTTCACTGCTGATAGTCCATCTTGGAACTAGCCCAAGCCAGATTTAAGGCTAATGTCAAAGCCAAGCATGCTCAGCCATCAAAATGGATAAATCCGTGTGCTCGATTATGTGTGCTGGGATGATGTGAGGCGACGGCTAGGAGCCGCAAGGCGGTGAATAAGCCAATACCCGAACTGACCTCTCTTTGATCATGGCAATGATGGCTGCTGGCTTGTCTGGAGCACATAGGTTTACTTATTGCCTACAAAGCATAGTATGAAGCGTGAGAACATGCTCAGAGACTTCAACCTGTTGGCGACGACTTCTCGTGGAAACGAAAGAGAGGCTTGCGATGAGTTGCGATTTCTGCTCGGGGAGACAGGTGACACAGGGCCTGAGGTTGAGAGAACTGGAATCTCAGGTCTCATTGCCGCAAAAACCACACTTGACCCTCGCGAGGTTGTGCAGAAGCTTCGCAAAATCCTAAGTGAACGTCCCTACGAGTTCCGCTTCACATTCCGAGTAATTCCGATAGAGAAGGTGATCGAAATTGCAAAACAACTGAGGGCTTCTGGAAG
>CAZUFK010000041.1:0-13493 GCA_964619695.1 uncultured Candidatus Bathyarchaeia archaeon | reverse complement strand
CAGATCAGAGGCGTCTTTGATTGGGTTTTGGTGGTCCTTCGAGGGATCTTCCGATCCAGAAGACGGCAAGCGGTATGAGCCATGAATAGAATCTCAGCGGTATGTCTTGGATTCTCCAAATCCAGAACTGCGGTAACATGGTCAGTAGAAAGAGTCCAGCTGCTATGAATGTGGAGTTTCTGACTTTTTTGTACGGCTGTAGGAGTTCCAGAGAGATGAGTTTTCTTTCTTCTTTTGCCAGTTCATGGGTGAAGGAGGCCAGAATGGCCATTAGGGTTGCCATGTTGAGGGCGTACAGAATGGACGCATAATGAACCACTTCGGTTTCGGCCGCATGCCCGAACAGGCTCACAAGATTGAACAAGTAAGGCTCAAGCGACACTGAGAACAGCATTATCACATTGAGAAATCTAGTCGTCCTGTTCTCCATGGGAAGTACGGACATTATGCTCGTGTAGCGTATCCACACAGAAATCAGAATAAGAAAACTGAACGTGAAGGCAACCATGTCGCTTGCAACTTCGTTCAGCTGTGTTGGTGGTCGGCTGAGCAACGAGTAAGCGCTTAATGATAGCGCAAGCCCGAATATCAAGTCTGATAGGCCTTCAATGCGAGGTCTCGGACTGCCTCGCGAGCTGCTTCCTGCCACGGAATTCAGCCTCGCCTCTCAGTATTTGATGCTGAGGTACAGCAGCACGGCTAGCGCTCCAAGCGTGAACACGTCTGGAAGCAGGGCGAACGGCCCCAGGCCAAACGCTCGAAAACCAAAACCCCAGGTCACCAAGGGGTTGGAGGCCAGAGCATTCAGCAGGAAGGCCGCTGAGAATATCATCAGCCCAATCGTGAACTCCGACCGCGTCTTCCTGTATATGTCAATGTACGTGACCAGCAGGAAGACTAGAAGCGTCACGTTGACCGTGGAAACCACGGTCTTCGCCGTATAGAAAAACTCGATGTCGCCAGGGGTACTCTCCGGAGGCAGATGACGCTCCCAAGGAGAAGGCGGAGACCAAAACTTAGAGGCAGCCCAGAATGCTGCAAGGATGGCCACCGCTATCAGGGTTGCCAGTATTAGCCAAGTTCTCGTGTTTCTGTTCATACGATGGTTCATTTGCTCTACTCCTTTTTCTACTTTTTCCATATTTTCTTCAGAATCTCCTCAAACAAGACGTAGTTCTCCTCAAGCGCTGGAGACAAGAAATACGTTTTGCCATACCCTTCTCCCGCGGACGTGATTATCCTGTTTTTCTCAAGGACTCCGAGATGATGCCTTATAGTCCGGTAGTCCATTCCAAGCAGGTTCGCCAGCTGGTTCGCATTTTGCGGAGTCTCCCTTAGAGTCTTAATGATTTTGGCGCGAGTCGCGCCTCCTCTCGTGCCTGCGATCAGCCACCCAAGCAAGTACTTCAACGGACGCCCGCTAACAGCCATCCATACCGCTCCGCAAAGACCAAGGAGTTTTCGCTAAACCTATTTGAACTAGGGTAATAAATATGTGCCTCAGTTCTTGGCGGTCAGATCCAGCGAGAGTATGATAGATTAGGAACAGAATCGGGTATAATTCTGAAAAATCCCTTAATAATTCGCCGTACCCAGACAGGCAAGACAATGGAAAAGAGGTGATAGGAATGGGAATGAAATGTTGTCCAAAATGCGGTTCTACAAACGTCAGTTCTCTCGTCTTCTACCGGCCTTCAATCTGGAAATGTTCAGATTGCGGCTATGAAGGTGTATTCATAATCGAAAGAAGCAATGTTGCTGAACAAATGCCGGAACGTCTTCAAGGAAGATGCAGCATCACCGGTCGGCTGGAAGGAGGACCTCGCTTGGATAGGAGGGGTGATTCAACTGACGACTGGCCGTAGGCCTCGGAAGACTGCGTCGAGTCTGTCGCCGCGACGACCGAAGGTCGGCCACATGGGATCGAGGCCGTGACAAAGGCGACAGCTTCCCCGTTTTTTCCCTTTTCCTTTCTCTTACTCGGCCTCGACTGGCGGCCTAGTCACCTGCCCCGGAATGGCTCTGCGTTTTTTACTTCGCCGAATTCCTTGGATAATGAAACCGAGCCGCATTCGCGCCAGATTCCATGAGCAGACTAACAAGAATACCGTAGGCCGTTTGATTGACAAGCGCATCGCTATCATACGTCTTGCTCGCGATGCAGACCATGTCGCCTCTCCTGTTTATGATTAGGCGTCCGAGCCGATTCTCGAACGGAGGCACACTAGCACATCTGTGTCACTTCATACGCCAGTTTTCCGCTAGGCTACTCGAACAAGCGTAGTGAGCACGGCTCACCGAGTTCTCGCTGTCAGATCCGACGAAAGAGTGTGGTCGGATTAGGAACGGAATCTGGTCTGATTTTGAAAAATGGTTTAGTAGCGCTCACGCCTTCTTGGACGGTTGGAGGTTGAGAACAAGCAAGCAACACCCTATTCTTCAAAAAGAGGGTTCGCGAAGGCCCAGAGAAGCTGAAGACTTCACTTCTCCTTCACTCTCCTTTCTCCTTCGGCCGCTCTGGACCTCAACGAGAACCAAAGAAGAATAGACGACACAACAGACAAAGAAGATGACAGCAATGGACACAGATAAGATAATGACGCAGCTATCGACACCAACAGTACAGAAAGTGGCAGCCTATCATCCTCCTATTGGATCAGGCTAGGCATGTTCTGATGCGGCTAGTGATCGCATATGTCTGATTGGGGATAGAATTGGGCATAATTCTGAAAAACAGTTTAATAATCCACTGCTCTTGGGAAGGCATTGCAAGCAAGGGAGAATGGTAGCAGTGAACAAATACAGTGTTCTCAGTTCGAGACGTTGTGAAACGATGGCGGAATTGGATGTTTGTCTCTCCGCTTCCTCTGGATTCGATGCAACAGATATGGGAAGGTGAATCATTTGGGTGCTTTGACAAGAGCGGTCAGGAATGTTTCGAGGAGGAAAATGAGGGCGCTGTTGGTAATCATTGCCCTAGGTTTCTCGATGGCAATTATGATCTCCATTCCTGCAGGCATCGTGGCTAACCAAGAAGCCGCACAGGGCCTGACAGCGAATTTCAACAGCACGATCAGCAATATGCAAGAGGAAATCAACAAGACATCTTCATTGATAGAATGCCGAACTTCATCTGGCCAGGGCATGCCCTCCGGTATGCCTTCGGGCACGCCGCCGTCAGAGTCCGGGCGAGAAGAAGTCTTCATAAACGCAACCGTTAGCGACGAAATAAGCTCGCTTGAAGGTGTCAAGGACATTGTGCAATTACTTGAGAAGTCGTCTGAGGAAACGACCTCGCAAACCATAAGCGGCCCGGGCGGAAGGAACTTCACGATTTCTCGACCCATTTACACGATCACCGGAGTTCCCTTAGAATCCTCTATAATCGACAGCTACTCCATACTGCCGACAAACATAACAGCGGGAAGAAATCTGCGCGAGGGGGACAGCGGTGTCATTGTCATGAGTTCGAACCTCACAGACTACTTCGGGACAGGGGTCGGGGGCGAAGTGCCGATCAACGGGGAGTCTTTTGCAGTGGTGGGGATTTGTGAATCGGTAGATCAGAGCCGCATGGAAACAAGAAGGGTGTACATGAACATCTCTGATGCTCAGAGGATAACTACCCTCCCAGGGAAAGCAAGCGTGATTGACGTGTACGCGGTAGACACTTCCTACGTGGATGGAATAGCCGAGGCGATAAAGGCCGCGTATTCGGAGCTTTCTGTCACAACGTACAAAGACCGCCTGCAAAGCCTTGAGAACATGCAGGAAATGTACAATCAAACACTAAGCAACGCCGAATCAACTCTCAACCAGACACAGACAATCGCAACCCAGGAAATCATCATAGCAGTCACCGCCACGAGCTTAATCGTACTGTTCGTGATGCTATATACCGTACGTGAAAGAACCAAAGAAATCGGCACGCTCAAGGCCATAGGCTTCAGCAACTGGAACGTCATGAGCCAATTCGTGCTTGAAGGAACACTCATAAGCTTGATGGCGGGAGCGGTCGGCATCGCAATTGGAAGTGTCGGAGCACCCGTTCTGTCGTCACTTCTCCTTCCTCACATAAGCCTGTTCGACCGCTCGTCATCAGGCGGTTTTCGACCTTCATTCGGACTCGGGAATTCTGGAATGGCTGTTTCACAGGCAGCTACTGCCACACTGAACCTCCAACTGATACTGCTGGCGTTTGGCGCAGCTGTATTGCTAGGAGTATTGGGCAGCTTGTACCCCGCTTGGAGGGCTTCCAGAATAAGACCTGCAGAGGCGATGAGATATGAGTGAGCTAATCCTGAAAACGGAGAAACTGACCAAGGTCTATGACATGGGCAAACGCAGAGTTCCCGCCCTTTCTGGAGTAGACCTTCAAGTGAATAAGGGCGAGTTCATTGCGATTATGGGGCCCTCAGGCTCAGGCAAGACGACACTGTTGAACGTTTTGGGATGCCTTGACACGCCGACTAGTGGACTGATGGTTCTGAACGGGATAGATGTCACAAAGCTGCCTGAAAAGAAACTCACTGGGATAAGAAGAGACGAAATCGGCTTCATCTTTCAAACATTCAACCTGCTGCCCTACCTGAGCGCCATAGAAAACGTCGAGCTTCCAATGGAATGCACGAAGAAATCAAAGGGCGAGAGAAGAAAGAGAGCCAGCGAACTGTTGGAAACGGTCGGTCTGTTGGGAAGAGAAGAGCACAGGCCACACAGGCTCAGCGCAGGCGAGCAACAAAGAGTCGCTATTGCGCGGGCGCTGGCCAATGGTCCAGCCGTCATTTTGGCGGATGAGCCTACTGGAAACTTGGACACGGAAAACAAACACGAGATCGTCAGGCTGCTCGGCAGACTGAACATTGACAAGGGAACCACAATCATGATGGTGACTCACGACAGCCAAGTAGCCTCACACACGGAGAGGATTCTCTTCCTCAACGACGGAAAGATCACTAGGGAAAAACAGGGACTTCATCTGGTAAAGAAGAAGCTCATGTGTCCATACTGCGGCAGCAGAATCCAGCTCAGTGATGCAAGATGCCCTTCTTGCAGGAAAAGACTATAGAAACCTATGGAGGATCAAAATGGAAACCATACAAAAACCGAAAACAACTCGTATTTCAACGATTCTTGTAGCAACGATAGTTATGGTCAGCTTGATAGCCGGAGGCGTGCTGGGTTATTCAGCAAGCAACTTGTCCATTTCAGAGACGATCAATGACCTGCAAAGCCAGATCTCAGCACTCCAAGGCCAAGTGGCAAACCTCCAATCCACGCAGAACATAACAAACCAAAACAACACCTACATACTGGACGAAAACGTCTCACTCTCAAAGCTATACACGCAAGTCAAAGACTCCGTCGTCACGATCCGAGGACTAACAGTGCAATACGATGTTTTCTACCGCCCCTACTACACGCAAGTCCAAGGTTCAGGGTTCGTCTACAACTATACTGGAACGGTCGTGATAGTCACAAACTACCATGTCGTGCAAAAGGCAATCAACATCACCATAACCTTTGCGGATGGAGACGAGTATTCCACGAGCGTACTTGGGCATGATCCTTACGAGGATCTGGCAATCCTTTCGGCAAATGTGCCCACCGCGGAACTGAAGCCTCTAGGAATCGCCGGCTCAGCAACACTCGAGGTCGGTGACCCCGTGATAGCCATCGGCAATCCTTACGGGCTGGCTGGGTCAATGACCACCGGCATAGTGAGCGCGCTTGGCAGAACGATAACGGAAGACATGACAGGCGGCTATCCAATAGCTTGCGTCATCCAGACCAGCACTCCTATAAACCCTGGCAACTCGGGAGGTCCGCTCCTGAACTATCAAGGCCAAGTTGTCGGCATAACCACGGCCATCGTGACTGATTCACAAGGACTGGGGTTCGCAGTTCCGTCCAACGCCATACTACGCGAGATCGACTCTCTCATATCAGAAGGCTCATACAGTCAGCATCCTTCGCTGGGAGCCTCTGGGACGGACATGACTTATGAGATAGCGCAAGCAATGAACACGGACGCAACCTACGGGTGGCTGATCGTGACCTCAAACCAGACAAACTTGCAGGGGGGAACACGCCAGGTCGTAATCGCAGGAGGAATAGTGACCATCGGCGGCGACATCATAACCGCCATCGGGCAAACGAGAATCAGAAACATAGACGACCTCTCAACCTACCTTGAAGAACACACTCTGCCAGGACAAACAATCGACGTAACAATAGTGCGAAACAACGAGACAATGACGGTTGCAGTCAAGCTGAAAGCCCGACCTCCGGCGAGCACATAACAGGCTACAGGGCATTGGTCTGATCTTTTTCTACGCAACGAGGCATATCGGGTAACGTCTACTCGATGTGTCAGTCATCAGTGGGCAGAGAGATTCGAGCCTCAGGTCTTCCGCCAAGCCTGTTGTCGTTCTCGAGGTGCATTTCGAAACCCGAAGTGGCCAAGCGTCAACGTTCTTTCTAGCAGGCTTCATCGTTTTCGAATACATCCCCACGGCCGCCATACATTTCGTGAAAAAGCTTATATGGATGGATTATCCAACCATAGATCATGCGGTTGCATGCAACTCGTCAACTCGTACTGCTGACAATTCTAACCGCCCTATGCGTAGGCCTCCAGCTGACTCCTCGTCCGCCAAACGTCGAGTTCACATCTCTGATCGTCTTCCTCGTTGGCGCTGTTTTCGGGGTCTCTTTCGGTGCCACATTGGCTGTTTTGGTAATGTCTATCAATGGGTTCTTTTCGCCTTGGGGATTTGCCGGTTTTGTGTTGCCGTTTCAAGTGATTGGAATGGTGATTATCGGGATTGCAGGCGCGTTGCACGAGCGAGCCAGAGCTGGTTCAGACAAAGTGAGGTCATGTGTTGAAACCGCAGTTATCGGCGCCTTTCTCACGCTTGTTTATGACGTGGTCACTAATCTTGGATTCGCCTTGTCTTACGCGCTGGCTGGAACGCCTTTTTATCTTGCTATTGTCGGCGCAATTATCTCTGGTTCTCTTTTCTCAGTGATACATGTTGTTTCCAACGCTGCTGTTTTTGGGGCAATCTTTGTTCCGCTTACAAGCACTTTGAGGAAACTGTTGGGAGGTGGAGAAACTTGGAGAGAAGAGCGTTTACTTACATAGCTTTGGCCTTGCTAGTGTGGGCGGTTTCGGGTACTGCCACTGCTGGCTACTACTTCACGCAATACAGCATATACCAGAATGAGTACAGGAACCTTTCGAAGGTGATGGAATTCGTCTCCTTGCGAGTCAATATATTTGTGGGTTATGGTAATGGAACAAGGGTTTGGCACAACGACACGGCGCTGCCTATCGGTTCGACGGCGTTCACGGCGATCCTCGCGGTGGCAGATGCAAGATACAAGGATTACGGAGGGGATTTGGGAATACTGGTAACATCGGTAGACGGCGTGACTGGCAATTCCACAAATGGATGGTTCTACTGGTACAGGGACACTGAAAAATCAGAGTGGGCGTTTTCGGAGTATTCATGCGCGAAATACATTCTCCATCGTGGAGACACCATTGCGTTTACTTACCAGAGCTACGGCCTAGCATGGCCGCCACCATTTTTCCCTTAGAACAAACAACCGCCAACCGTAGATCTCAATGATCTACGCAGATTTCTTTCCTCATTACGTAATACATTCTTTCGCTCTGGATGAACATGAACCCGTATTTTGCGTAAAGCCGTTGAGCCGGTATGTTCTTCCTCCAGACGACGGTTTCCAGCCATCTCTTCCCCTTACGTCTGGCGATTGCCTCGATGCAGCCAAGGATGCGTGTACCTATTCGGAGTCGCCTATATTTTTTTGCGACGCCCAGGCTTGCTACGACTAGGCCTTCGTGCCGTTCTTGGATGGCCCACAATCCAACGATTCTCTCTCCTTGCCTGACAAAATAGCAGGGAAGTCTAAGGAGGTCAAGCGCACGCGACATGACAATGTGAAGCACTAGAGACAAAGGAGACAGAAGCCAGGGCAGGCTCAGAGGTAGAGCGCCGCCTCCTTCACTGTCCTTGAAGAAACGATATTCGAGCAGGAGAAACTGGAAACGCCTGAACTCACTTACAGCTTCGAACCGCAGCTTCCCACAGACTTCTGACTCGGCTCCAATCTCTTTCTTCAAGCATAAGCATCGGCTCAGCGCATCTGTCACAAGCTGTCCGAGTGTTTTGCTCGTTTGTGAGGACGACACGACTGCAGTGATTTCTTACGCTTGCCAACCTGGCGATGGCCATGGATCTTCGAGTCGCGTCTGAAGATTGCCACCAGGGTTATTTGATCTTGGTGAGTGTTGATTCGCCATATTTCTTGAATTCTTCTCCTTCCTTTGCCACTTCCAAGCCCATAGCGATCTTGGTGTCGGAGATCTTCATGATGAAAGAGCGCCACCGAGTTCCTTCGAAATTCTTTGGCAGTGGCTCCATCTTGATGTCGAACTTTATCTCGTTCTTGTCTCTGCTGCATTCCAATTCGTTGTTGACAAATCCGTAGGAAAAGAAGGTCTTTCGCCTGAATTTCTGCTCGACATTGTCGTAAAAGAGGAGGCTTATGCTTCTGTTGACGAAGTGGCCTTCGGACGAGCCTTCGCCTTTTTCCATAATGAACGCTTCGCTGGGCTCGCTCGAGAATACGGCCACGCCTTCGATCACGCCTTTCTCGCCGAACTGACCCTTAGAAGTGCCTTTCCAAGTGCCGATTAGAAACCGCCACTCGTCTAAAGGAGAACTCGAACTCATGTCGTTCACAGCCTGCGTGTGGTATGAACCGGCGTTGATAAAAAGTTTTGTAACAGCCCTTTGTGGCCAAGTAAGAGCTGAGTTTGGGCGTAGCTGGAAACGAAGGGTCTTGAATTGAGAGGGGTTGTTGTGCGCGTTGGTTTTCAACCAGTAGAGGTCCTCGTGCTTTGGTCAATGCTGGGGTCTTTTCGCGTTTGTTTTTCTGGGAGCGATTGCCTTCATTCTTGCCTCAGATGGTTGCTAGTGTTTGCTGGTAGTCGGTGACGATGTGTTTTTTCCCTTTTGTGACTATGGTGTGGCCTTCTTTTTCCAACATTCCCTTCTGTGCTTCTGCTCCGCCGGGGTATTTTTCGTTTATGATGCCTCCTGTTTTGAGGGTTCGCCAGTAGGGTGTGATGTTTTTTCGTCCTGCCTTTCTCTCTTCTTCGGCGGCGTGGGCGGCTATCCAGGCGAAGATGCCTGTGGTTATTGGGCAGCCGATTGTGGCCTTATGCTTCTTGGCGAGGGCGGCGCGGATTTCGTTGATGGTGACGACTTTTCCCTCAGGCACCTTCTTCATGATTTCGTCAACCTCCAAAGGCGCAGGTATCACGACTGTGCCTGAACCCCACCTTTTGCTCATTTTTTCCGTGATTTTCTCCACTCTCGGGAGGTCTTTGCTGTCTTTCAGCTTTTCAGACCAGCTTTTCTTGTTCGGCATAGGCACCATACGTCACGTTCTTTTTCGGTTTGCGCAGATAAGTCTTTTCCATTAATCAGGCAGGCTCGGCTTACGGTACGAGGCTCAGTACGAGAGCTGTTGCCAGTGGCGTGACGATGTTGTCGTTGAGCGGAAGCGGCAGGCTTTCAACGGCCATGGCTGCGGTTGCGCCGATCAATGCCTTCCAAGGTGCGATGAATAATGAGGCCGCCAGGAATGCGAAGGAGAAGCCGATCAGCGAGCCTTCCAGCGTTTTTCCCTTGTTGAAAGACAGCGTCATTTTCCCGTATGCTTTGCCGAATATTGAGGCTGTGCTGTCGCCTAGGGCGAAGGCGGCGATGGCTGCGCTGCTTGCGGGCGGCGCGAAGATCAGCAGTGTGAGCAGAATGCCTAGTGCGAAGTATATGGGTGCGGTTGCGAACTCGTAGAGTTCGGGCTGGGTGGCTGCGTGGCGTGTGAGGACAGAGATTATGGGCAGGTTCCTTCTTTCCATCCTTGCCAGTTCGGAAATCACGTATAAGGCTGTGACTAGGATGATGAATAGGGCGACTGGCTGGAGGCCGATGAGGCTGGCGAACACGGGCATGGTTAATCCGAACATGTGCATTGCTTCCCGGATGATTTCGCTGTTGGTAAGCTTTCCTTCTCTCTGCTTGGCTTGTCCTTTTACGGTGGGCAGTATTTCGAGAAGATCACCTGTGGCCACGTAGTCTGCCTTGATGCGTACCGCGAAATCGGGGTTGTAGCCTATTTTCAGCGCCTCGGGAAGGAACATCGGCATGTTGTTTCGGTCATCTGCGACTATGACGCATTCTTCCGCAGTCAGTCCTTCGTTTTCCAGTATCTCAACCAAAAGAGGCAGTTTGCCGCCGCGTTCTATGACGTCTCCCCATATTCCGCCAGTCAGGATTCCATTGTCCACGGCGAGTTCGAAGCCGAAGGCATAGTCTGCTTTGAGCTTTGCCCCGAGGTCTTTGACGACGATGGAGGGCAGTCCCGAGCTTATGAGGGCGATTTTCCAGCCGTCGTTGCGGAGTCTCTTGATGGTTTTCTCGGTTCCAGGCATGAGGGGCAGATTCCGGAAGATCCGCACTAGCTCTTCTTCTGGGGTTCCTTTGAAGACTCTGAACACGCGTTTCAAGGCGAATCTCAGCGAGATCAAGCCGAGCTCGTATAGGAACCCGTAGAAGATCATGGTCAGAAAATGCGGGAGTCCATGCGTCCTGCCCAGTTCGAAGAACAGGTAGCGTTTCTTCGGGATCAGTACGCCTTCAACGTCGAAGACGATGAGTTTTCGTCTTTTCTTGGGTTCTCTGGCCAAATCCTGTCCTCTGCTTGTCATTAGGTTGCTTGTCCCTTTAAGAAGCTTCATCTGCCAGCATTAGCCATGAGCCGTCGCACGTGGCCGTGTTCAGATGACTTAGGCCTTCTCTGCAGGTGCCGAACTTGACTCCGCGTTGCTCAGCTAGCATGCGGGCCTTCGTCATTAGGCTCAGCCTCATGTCTCTGGGCAGATAGCGGTATCCGGCGATTTTTCCGCCTTTTTCGAAGTATAAAGGCCCGAGTTTTTCTGCTGTTTCTGGGAAAACCTTGCTGAACCTCTTCCAGTTGTCCGGTCTGGCTTTGTAGGTTGAGCACGTGACATGTCGGACGCCTGCAGACGCAAGCGTGCCAATCAAGCCTTCAACGTTTTCGTTCACGAAGGGGATTATGGGATCTATTCGGACGGATGTTGGAATGTCGTTTGCGGTCAGTGTTTTTATGGCTTTCAGGCGTTCGGAGGGAGGCGGCGCGTTCGGCTCCAGCCGCGCTGCGAGGCTGTCGTCGTCCGTGGTGATCGTCACCGAAACCATGGAGGGCTTTTTCTTGAGCAGGTCGACGTCTCTGACGGCGAGGGGTGATTTTGTGATAATCTGGATTTTGCAGTTGGCCTGTGCGAGGATTTCTAGGCATCGACGCGTTAGGCCTGACTCGCGTTCCACGTTGGGATAGGGGTCTGAGGAGTTGGAGATGGACACGATTTGGCCTTCCAGCATGGCAGCCTCCTTCTTCAGTCGCTCGACAAGGTTTTTCTTGGGTCGGCAGTCTGCGAATCTTGGGATGTAGCTTGAGGCGTAGCAGTACACGCAGGCGTGGTCGCAGCCCGTGTAAGGGTTAAGCGTGAGCTTGCGGGGGCAAGTGCAGAGGCTTGAACGCCACGGATCAAAGTCGGAGATGAGCGTCATGCGGATTCACAGCCAACGTTCTGTTAGCAGCGAAAAGCATGCTCCCTAATATGCTTATTAGGCTCGACAAGCTAGAGCATGAGGACCTGCGAAGGTGGACTTAACCCCCATAAGTGGCAAACCTAGCACCGAAACAAGCACAGTGCACGCTCCTTAATCTCATAACGATTGACGGTGAAGAGAAGGCTTCCGGGTTTTGTCGGGGCGAAAGCCTTGGTCGCGTGTTGAAAGCTCGTCTTTGGCGGTGAAGGGTCTTATTCCTTTGAGGAGGCCGAAGCGTCTCTTGGGCAGGTTTGTCGTATTTGAGATCAGAAGGCTGGTAGGCTCTGTTCTGGTGTTCGGTGGGGGGGTTCAGATACTTGGCGAAGGAAAGGGGTTTCTGTGGGAATCCTTAAATCTGTGTGTGCACTGTTTGTATTGTGGTGCTGGGATTATGGTTAATATTACGGTTTCGGTTCCTGAGGAGTTGTATGAGAAGATGAGGAGGTTTTCTGAGGTTAAGTGGAGTGAGATTGTGAGGCGGGCGCTCGTCGAGTACGTTATGAGGCTTGAGGTGGTGGAGCGCGGGGTCGTTTCCTCTGAGGATCTGGCACGCATGCTGAAGGAGTCTGGGTTCGATGTTGATTCGATCAGTTTGGAGAAGGCAATTGATTATTATGAGAAAGCGAGGGAGCTTGAATGGAAGAGGTTGTCTACGATACAAGCGCGCTCATAGAGCTTCTCAGAGGCGGCAAGCGGACTGTTGAGGGCTTCACGACTGTTTTGAATGTGATAGAGTTTCCGAAGGCCCTGGCGCTTAAGGAGATGGGTGTGATTTATCCTGTGGTTGAGGACTACGCTGAGGCCACGAAGATGTCGGCTCAGCTTCTCAAGATCGGCAAACCTATTCCTGCCATTGACGTGATGGTGGCCGCAATAGCGTTGAGAAGAAACCTGACGCTCTACACTGGAGACGCGCATTTCGAATGCGTCAAACAAGTAAGAAAAGAGCTCAAACTCAAGATCCTCAAGTAGAAGCAGAGCCTTCACGTTGGATTTGGAACCAGTAGGCTAGTAGTTGGGTTTCGTGTTTTTGGTGGTTGCGCGCGCGCTAAAAGCGACGCAAACCTCCTCGGACTAGACCTGACCAAAGGCAGCTACTGACCAATAATCGGCATAGGCAGAACACTCATCCCAGCCTACACACACAAAGCCAAAATCAGAATAGGCGAAACCACACTAGACGCGAACGCATCCTTCGCCGACTCAGACGAAGTCCCCAGACTCCTAGGCAGACAGACATCTTCAAACACTTCAAAATAACCTTCAACGAACAAAACCTCGAAACCACAAACAACAACACCAAGAAAACCAAAGATCAACTCCCAACACAGCAAAACACTCTTTGACCACCATGCAATTGGCAAGCGACTAGCGCTTTTGTGAAAGTCTCACCGGACATATCGTCCAGACACTGTTTTCAGGCTGACACCTTGGGCGGTTGGAGGCCGCAGGCTGAGCTGGTCGCCCGAAGGCTTCCAGCGTACACCCCGGCTCCATCAAACCCATCTTTTATGGGAGCCCTCGTCCCCATAAGCTCAGGCCGTTACCAGCCCAGCTGTTTAGGGGATTGGCTGCCTATTTTCAGGAGAGGCTTCGGGCTTAGATGCTTTCAGCCCTTATCCTCAGCGGCGTGGCTGCCCGGCATCTGCCCTGTCGGACAACCGGTTAACTAGAGGCCACAACGTTCCGTTCCTCTCGTACTAGGAACCTTTTCCCCTCAGGCAGCCAGCACTCCCAGCAGATAAAGTCCGACCTGTCTCA
>CAZUFK010000040.1:0-13494 GCA_964619695.1 uncultured Candidatus Bathyarchaeia archaeon | reverse complement strand
CACCGAGCCAAACTCAAAAATCTACATCGGCACCCCAGCACCAAACACCACCGCAACACACATCCTCCAAGAATGCGGCTTCCAACAATACTCAAAAAGCATCCGAATGCGCCTCGGCAAACCCGCAAACGACCGAGTAGCAGGCATATTCGCCATCGGAGGCCCAATGAAAGGATAAGCCGCATTGTCTTCTTCGAAAGAGAGGTTGAGGAGAGCGTTCACTGACCGATGAAAAAAGTGTAAGGCTTCTGAAATGGCTAGATAGCTAAAAATACGTGCTTGTAACAGTAGATAGTGAGAGCACTCTGTAAGAGAGAAGTGACTGGAATGGAGAATCTTCTCAAACGAATCGTCATAGACCCAGCCATTCTAGCGGGAAAACCAGTCATCAAAGGGACGAGGATTCCCGTTTACTTAATCGTTGAGCTCGTAGCCAACGGAATGACCACGACGGAAATACTGAAAGAATACCCCGAACTCAAGCAGGAAGACATCAAAGCTGCTCTCATATACGCTTCAAGGCTTCTGGAAAGAGAGTTAACTGTCACACTGTAGAAGGGCGAAGCTTGCCGCGCATACTCATAGGCGAAAACATGCCAGCAAGCATCGCAGAGTGGCTAAAGAAGAAAGGTCTTAACGCTGTGAGGCTCTCTGAGATTGGTCTCAAAGGAGCAAAAGACCACGACATAGCGAAATACGCCGCCAAACACCACATGACAATACTCACTCTAGACATTGACTTCGCCCACATTTACTACACCCTATTCAGAGGCGTCATCACCGTCATCGTAATCAAAGCACAACCACCAACACCCACAAACATAACTGAAACCCTAAACACAGCCCTGAACAAAATCAAACTAGAAGAACACAAGAGGAAGCTGATCATAATCTCAAAGAAGCGAATAAGAATAATCGCGTGACCACCTACTCGGTGAAGGGAAAAACTATGTTGGACCTATATATAGGGGGGTATATTTCTTCTTCGAGCGCACGTGTGCAGCTTGTTACTGCAATTGCTTTTTGATGGCTTCTTTTAGTGCTGGCAGTATCTCGTACAGGTTGCCAACCACTCCGTAGTCGGCGATTTCGAAAATCGGTGCCTGCTCGTCCTTGTTTACGGCCACAATCACCTTCGAATCACGTATCCCAGCTACATGCTGAATCACGCCCGAAATGCCGCACGCAATGTACAGCTTCGGCTTAACCTTGTGCCCAGACAAGCCAACCCACTCTGTAAACCACTTCCTGTCCTCGGCAAGCGGCCTCGAACTACCAACCTGACCACCCAGAACAGCCGCAAGCTCGTCAAGCAAAGCCCTATCCTCCTTCTTCTCCAAACCCCGACCGCAACTAACAACAACCTCAGCCTCCTCAATCCGCACACTCGAAGTCTCCAAAGGCTTAACATCAACAACCTCCGTCAAAGCCGCATCAACCTTCACGTCAACACTGATCACTTGTCCGTTACGCTCCCTCGGAGCAGGCTTATCAAAAGCCCTCTGAGGCACCGTAGCAATCTGTGGCTTCCCAGCAAAAGCAATCTTCGCAATAGCGTTCCCACCGTAAGTTATCCTCTCGCCAACCAGCCTACCCTTCTCATCAACACTCAACCTAGTGCAATCCGGCACACACGCCGCATCAAGACGCGTAGCAAGCCTAGCCGCAAGCGGCTTCCCATTCCTTGTCGAACCAATCATTATAGTCTCAGGCTTGTAACTCAAAGCCAAGCTGTGCAGAACGCCCAAGTACGCTTCGGTCTGAAAACGCTCCAACGCCGCACTACTGGCCACATAAACCTTGTCCGCACCATACTTGACAAACTCATTAGCTCTGTCCGCAACGTTGCCGCAAATCAAGACCGCCGCAAGCTCCGTCTGCTGCTTGTCCGCCAGATCGCGACCCTTCCCAAGCATCTCCAACATCAAATCAGGCTTTTCCGAAAAAACCCAAATGCCCTTGTATTCGCTCATGCCACGTTCACCTTTTGACGACTCCTTCCTGAACAAGCGCCTTAGCCAGCTTCTCCGCAATCTCCTGAACACTCTCGCCAGTGATCTTGATCTTCTTGCGCTCCGTCTTCGGCGCCAAAACCTCAACAAGCTCAATCTTCGAGGCCAGCTTCTCCTTCTGCACACCCAAGTCTGCCAGCGTCCAGTTCACGATCTCCTTCTTCGAAGCCTTCATAATCATCATCAACGACGGAATCCTCGGCACATTAATCTCACGCGTAACCGAAACCACACAAGGCATCTTCGCTCTGACGGTCTCAATCGAATCCTCCAAGCTCCGCTCAGCGACTACCGCATCACCTTCAACCGAAAGCTTACGCACCGAAGACACAAGCGGCAAACCCAACAACTCGGCAACCCTAGCTCCAACGAGCCCCGAAAAGCTGTCCAGAGAAGTCTCACCACACAAAATCAAGTCGTACTCGCCAATCTTCTTAACAGCCTCAACAAGCACGTGTGCTGTACCCAGCGTATCCACATTCTTCAACTCAGCGTCGTTGACCATGTAGGCTTTGTCAGCGCCCATCGCCAGCGCCTCGCGCAACACGGTCTTCGCGTCTTCAGCAGTCATGGTCAGCGTGCAAAGTTCCACGTTGCCCGCTTTCTCCTTGACTCTGATGGCCTCTTCCAACGCGTTCTTGTCAAAATCGCTGATCTTCTTCGGCGCCGAAGTCGTAATCAGCTGCCTCGTGGCAGAGTCAACCTTCAACTGCGAAACGTCAACCGCCTGCTTCAGGCAAATGATAATCCTCTTCAAACCATCAAACCTCCGATACCTATTTGGAAAACTATGACGGTGCAAAGACCATATAAATAGTTTCCCGCACAAGCTGAAACGTTTAAAGCTAAATACCCGATGCCTTTTATCAGCATTGAAAAGGAGAGCCACACGTGAGCTTCCAGATCAAGTGCTCGGCATGCGGACAGACCACGCGGAACCTCCTAGGTTACAAGTGCTCCTCATGCGGCAAACCGCTTGAAATCCAACTCAACCAACCCTTCCAAACCGAGAAAACCAGACCCTACAACTACACCGTCTGGCGATACGCCAACCTCTTCCCATACGTGAAAGAACAAAACATAGTCACCCTCGGCGAAGGCTGGACACCACTCGTCAAACTCACAAACGGCGTATACTTCAAGCTTGAAAGCCTGAACCCCACAGGCTCCTTCAAAGACCGAGGCTCAACCGTTCTCATCAGCGCAGTGCACGAACAGGTCAAAGAAGCAGACGGATGCATCTCCGAAGACTCCTCAGGCAACGCAGGCGCATCAATCGCCGCATACGCAGCCCGCGCAACACTAAAAGCCAAGATCTACGTCCCAGAAACCGTCACAGGCCCCAAATTCCACCAAATCCAATTCCACGGCGCCGAAGTCACCAAAGTCCAAGGCACAAGAAACAAAGTCGCAGAAGAAGCACAGAAACCCGAGAGAAAGAAGTACTACGTTGGGCACATTCTGCACCCGCTGTTCAGAGACGGCATAAGAAGCTTGGCCTATGAGACAGCTGAACAATTCGGCTGGCGCGCACCAGAACACATCTATCTGCCTGCCTCCGCGGGAACGCTGCTGCTCGGTATCATAAGCGGCTTCCAACACCTTGTCGAATCCAACGTTATAGAGACTATGCCCAGAATCGTGGCCTGCCAAACCAGCCAAGTTTCGCCGCTCTACCACAAGCTCAAAGGCACAGCCTATCACCCGCCAGAAAAGGTAACCTCCGTAGCCGACGCCCTCGTCAGCGTGAACCCGCCGTTGCTGGATCTCATGGTCAAAGCTTTGAAGGAAGCGAAAGGTGACGCAGCCATGGTTGAGGAAGCCGAGATAGCGAAGGCTTTCAAGGAGCTTGCCTGCAAGGGCTTCTTCGTGGAGCCAAGCTCGGCAGTCGCTTACGCTGCCTACAAGAAACAGACAAACGGCGGAAAGACGCCTGAAGAAGGCAACACCGTCATCGTCCTAACCGGAACAGGCCTCAAAACTACGCTCAAACCAACACAAATAGACTCACTAACAAGCCCATACAAGAGATTCTAACTTTCCCTTTGCACTATCAGAAAGACTTATATTTAGAAGCCTTTTTTCATTGTTCCGCACTAAGAGGAGGTTTATTTAGGTTTGTCGTCACCACAACAATCAGCTGGCGGTGTGCCAGTTTTAGTTCTAAAAGAAGGTTCAAACCGATCCCGAGGACAAGAAGCACAGCACACCAACATATCAGCTGCAAAACTGATCGCTGAAACCGTCAAAAGCAGCCTAGGACCAAAAGGCATGGACAAAATGCTTGTCGACAGCTTCGGCGACGTCACCATAACAAGCGACGGACGCACCATACTGGACGAAATGGACATCCAGCATCCCGCGGCAAAAATGATGGTAGAAGTCGCAAAGACACAGGACAACGAAGCAGGCGACGGAACCACCACAGCCGTAATCGTGTCCGGCGAACTGCTCAGCAAGGCAGAAGAACTCATCGACAAAGGCATACACCCAACCATCGTCATCGACGGCTACAGGAAAGCCCAAGAGAAGGCGCTCGAAACACTGGAAAAGATCGCGATACCCGTGGGCACAGACCTTGAGATGTATGCCAAGAAAGCCGCCATGACATCCATGGCCAGCAAACTCGTGGCCGAACACCGCGAATACCTCGCCGACCTCGCCGTCAAATCCATAATGGCCGTAGCCGAAAAAGAAGGCAACAAATACAAAGTAGACCTAGACGACGTCAAAGTCGAAAAGAAACCAGGCGAATCAACCAGAGAAACGAAACTCATCCAAGGCATCGTACTCGACAAAGACGTCTCACACTCAGGCATGCCCAAACGCGTCGAAAAAGCCAAAATCGCGTTGCTCGATGCCCCGCTTGAGATTGAGAAAACCGAGTTTGACGCCAAGATTAACATTGAAAGCCCTGACCAGATGGAAGCGTTCCTCAAGCAGGAAGAGGAAATGATGCACCAAATGGTGAACAAGCTGGTCTCAGTAGGCGCAAACGTGGTTCTATGCCAGAAAGGCGTTGACGACATGGTTCAACACTTCATGGCCAGAAAAAGCATCCTCGCCGTGAGACGCATCAAAAAGTCAGACATGGAGAAACTTTCCAAAGCCACAGGCGGAAAGATCATCACCAACCTAGAAGCCATGACCACCTCAGACCTAGGCTACGCCGAACTCGTCGAAGAACGCAAAATAGGCGACGACAAAATGACATTCATCGAAGGGTGCAAACACCCCAAAGCCGTAACCGTCCTCATCAGAGGCGCAACCCAACGCATAATCGACGAAGCCGAACGCTCCTTCCACGACGCCCTATGCGTGGTTCGCGACTTGGTTGAAGAACCGAAAATCGTCGCCGGAGGAGGCGCACCAGAACTCGAAATCTCACGCGCCCTCAAGAAATACGCAGAAACACTGCCAGGAAGAGAGCAGCTTGCCGTCAAAAAATACGCAGAAGCGCTTGAAGTCATACCTGTCACGCTGACAGAAAACGCAGGCCTCGACCCGATAGACATACTCTCCGAACTCAGGTCAAAACACGAGGAAGGCAACGTCTGGGCCGGAATAGAGGTTCACGACGGAAAAGTCAAGGACATGAAAGATGCCGGCGTGTTTGAGCCTCTGTCCGTTAAGAAGCAAATCGTAAAGTCTGCCACCGAAGCAGCCTTAATGATCTTGAAGATTGACGACGTTATTGCTTCTGGCAAGACAAAAGGCCCTCCGACACCGCCGGGTGGAGGTCCTCCAGGCGGCGGATACCCGGGCATGGGGGAGTACTAAGACACGTCTGGAAAAGAAGAAAGAGTTATAATAGGGCCTCCGAAGCTTACGCGGTTCGAAAAGGCCCGAATAGTCGGAGCCAGAGCGCTGCAAATATCCATGGGCGCGCCCGTTCTGATCGATGCCTCTGAAGGCCTGCCCAGCCCAATCGACATAGCCCTCAAAGAACTGGAAATAGCCATCCTCCCGATGACCATAAGACGAACACTGCCCGACAAAACCTACCAAGACATCCCGCTCAAATGGCTACTGAACGAGAAATAGCCTCACCTTTTTCTACTCTCTCGATATTTCCTTAGCTTTCTCAAGCATAATCCTGATCTTTGTCCAGTGCGCTCCTTGCCAATAGACCTGTCTGCATTTTGGACATATCCAAAAATCCTCATAATGGCTGAAAGTGTTTTCTTCAACCTTGCCACTGACGTCTTTCTTTGAGACTGGTTTTGCTCTTGTGTTGCATTTTGGGCAACGGGATGTTGTCATGTCCACGGCCAGTTTCAGATTGTAACGTTTTGCGAGGCGGGCTAGCTTTTCGGTTTGTGTTTGGCCTTCGACGTAGAAGGCGTCAAGTCCTCTTGCAGTGGCCTGCTGGTAGAGCTGGAGGTCACGGGTCAGCAGTATCCTCTTCTCATTCCTAGCGAGGGCGAGAAGCTGCCTGTCTTCCATCAAGTTCGAGTATTTCGTGTCGTAGCCCAGCAGCCTGAGCCAGCGCGTCAATCTGCCGAGCATGCCGTCAGCCGCAAACTTCAACAAGCTACGCTCTCCGGACGATCTGGCCGCAGCCTGCCTTGGCCACGATCTGGCCTTCGTCAAAGACCAGTTCACCGCCAACGTAAGTCTTGGCAAGCTTGCCTACCACGGGCCAGCCGTCAAAGGGCGAGTACTTGGCCTTCGACTTGAACTTTGAAGCGTCTATCTTGTGTTTTCTGTTCAGGTCTATGACGGTCAGATCTGCGTCGCTCCCTGTCTTCAGGGCGCCTTTGCCCTTCAAGCCATAGATTTCGGCGGGCCTTTCGCCCATCAACCGGGCTATGTCACCGACCGACAATGTGCCCCGCTTCACCTCGGTGAGCAACAGCGGAAGAGTCGTCTCTAGGCACGGAATGCCTACCTTCACGTTCCACACTGAACTCGCCGTTTTCTCCTTCAGCGTGTGCGGCGCGTGGTCTGAGCCAACGCTGTCGATCACACTGTTGTTGATACCGTTCCACAATGCTTCCATGTGGCTTCGGTCGCGCACAGGCGGCATCGTCAGCGCAAGCGTGCCTATCCGCCTCAGATCGTCGGCGGACAGAAGGAGATTATGAGGCGTCGTCTCGCAACTCACGTGCAGTCCTGATTCTTTTGCTTCAGCTATCGCCTCTAGGCCTTGCTTGGTGGTTACGTGGCAGAAATGCACATGCAAACCTGTCTGCTTCGAGAAGGACAGCATTCGATTTACGGCCTTCGCTTCGACTTCTTCGGAATGCGCCTTCAGATAAGCTTCAATGTTGTTATGCTTGCCCAGTTTCAGTGCTTCCACGGCCGCCTTCAGCATCGCCTTGTCTTCAGCATGAACCGCAACCGGAACCTTCAAACTGTTCACGGTTTTGAAGCTCTCAAGCATTGCGGAATCGTCGTCTAGGTTCAATCCGCCGACCTGTTCTGCCATGAAGAGTTTGAAGGCTACAGCTCCCTCGCTCACGATCTCCTCTATATCCGCTGTCTCCTTCGGGAATTCCGAAAAGAAGCCAACATTAACCAAAATCTTTCGCTCGGCCTTGCTCATTCTGTTTCTAAGCGATTCAGCACTCATGGTGACAGGCTCGTTGTTAGGCATGTCTAGAACGGTTGCGAATCCGCCTGCTGCCGCGGCAGCTGTTCCGCTTACGAAGTCTTCTTTGTAGGCTTTTCCTTCGTCACGCAGATGCACGTGAGCATCTATCAAGCCAGGCAGAACCAATAGGCCCGCAAGATCAGCTCTGACGTCGGCCTTCGGCATATTTGATTCTCTGCCGACCTTCAGAATCCTGCTTTCCTCAACAGCTAGACTACACTCAACGATGTCGCCCTGAAGATATGCCTTAGCATTGGTCAGCAGCAAATCGGCAATCAAATTGTCCGCTCTCTTGCCAACTCAATAACTTAAGATGAAGGCGTTAAAAGCTATTCTATTATTTTGAAGAAGTCTCTTTCCGTGATCATGCCTGCTAGTTTGCCGTTCTTGACAACTGGCAGGGCACCTATGTCTTTCTCGTGCATTATTTTTGCGGCCTGGCCTGCGTCTGCTTCTGGCGTGATGGTTGCGACTGTTTTCGTGGCGATCTTGAGTGCTGGCGTGTTGAGAACCTGTATTATGGTGCCAGAGCGCAGGTACCTGAAGACTTCGCCGGACCCGAAGAACCGTACGATGTCCATTGTCGTTATGATTCCTAGCACTTTGCCGTCCAAGATTATGGGCAGTCTTCTGAAGCCCTGCGTAGTCATGGTTTTTTCTGTTTCGAAAATGGTGGTGTGAGGGAGCGCTGTGACTACTTTCTCTGACATGAGCTGGGCCACGGTTACGCCGCTGATTCGGTCAGCGAAAAGGTTTGCGATGTCTCTTTCCGTGATTATGGCTCTTATCTGGTTTTCTTCGTTCACCACAGGCAGGCCGCCGAGGTTCTTCTCCTTCATAACCTCCAGCGCGTCGCTCACTTTCGCCGAAGTCTTGATCGTGACAACCTTCTTCGTCATGACAAGTTTGATCGGCTCGTTTATGGCCTTGAAGAAGTTGCCGTCGTACTTGCGTTGGATTATTCCGAATTTCTCTCCGCCGCCGAGGTAGTTGATGATGTCTGAGGCGGTGGCGATTCCCTCTAGGCGTTTCGTGGCGGGGTTCGCGAGCGGCACTCGGCGAAATCCCTCTTTCGCCATCTTCTTTATGATTTCGTAGATGGCGGTTGTGGGAGGCATCGTTATGACGGCGCCTTTTGCCACGTACATTATTTCGCCCTCGCGTTTCTTCGTGGGGTGAACCTTCAGCGAGAGCTGGCCTTTCTCGCGCAGAGTCCTTCTAAACCCTTCCCTGCTCAACAAGCATCAACCCTATTTGGCAAGTAGTTTGGCGACGTCTCTTCTGTCAACCATGCCTATGAGTCTTCCGTCTTCATCGGTCACGGGCACTCTGCCGATGTCTCTTGAGATCATGACCTTGGCAACCCTAATCGCCTTCGTGTCAGGCTTGACGGCAACCACGCCCGTCTTCATGACCGCGGAAACCTTCGGGGACGATCTGTGGCGTCCTTTTCTTGCTTCGAAAGCAGGCAACACCACGCCGCCTTCAAGCAGATCCTTCTGCGTGACGATGCCCATCAGCTTGTCATTCCTTACAACTGGCAGTCCCGCCAGCGTCTTGTCCTGCATCAAGCGCCAGATAGCGTCAACGCCATCATCAGGCGAGCACGTCACCACGTTCTTGGACATGATTTCTGAGACTGGTGTTGCCAGTTTCTCTGGGCTTGTTTTGATGATGGCTTCTATGAAGTCTCCGAGGCCTAGGACTCCTTTGTAGGTTTTGGCTTGCTCGGAGTCGATGACTGGAGCGTACCATTTGCCGACTTTGAGGAGGTCTTTGACGGCGGTGTAGGCGTCTTCTTCGGTTGTGGCGATTTTCTTGGGCTGGGTCATCAGGCCTTTTGCCCTGAGTGCCGAGATAGAAGAAGAGATGGCAAGGATGTTGCGGCGCGTGACCACGCCCAAAAGCTTCTTGTTCTTGTCGACTACTGGGAGGACCCTTAATGAGTAGTCGCGGATGAGTGCGCGGGCTTTTGTGGCGAGGTCGTCTTCGTAGATGTATGGATGCTTCTCATCCATGATTTCCCTTACACGCAAGAAACTGGCCTCTATTCCTCGCTTTCCAGTTCAGCTCTGCAGTCTTCGCACAGGTTTTCGCCGTTGACTTCTCGCAGGTTGTCAGACCAGACGCCGCATTTGTCGCAGCTGCCTGCGAGAGGTGCTGATTCCTCTTCAGCCTCTTTTTCCTCTTCTTCCTCGGTCTCCTCTGTCATGTTTTGGTTTTCTATCCGTGCGCGCTCTTGGATTATTTCTATGAGTTCAGGCACGACGGCTAGTATGTCTTTGCTTGAGATTAGGCCCACAAGCTGGCCTTTGTACACGACTCCTAGTCTTCGGATGTTGAGCCTGCTCATTCTTCTGGCTGCGTCGCTTATGGTGAGGTCAGGCTCAATTGTGATCAGCGGCGACGTCATGGCGTCCTTGGCCATCACTGAGTCTGGACGGACATTCTTGGCCAGAACACGCACTACGAGGTCTCTTTCAGTCAGTATTCCGAGAGGCTTTTCCTTCTTGTCTGTGACGATGATGCAGCCCAGATCATCCTTGTCCATGAGCAGTGCAGCCTTGTTTATCGGCGCGTTCTCGTCTATGGTCACGACTGGGTTTGTCATAACGTCCTTAACCAGCATCTTTGACCTCAGTCCCATGTCCGCCATTGCTATCCGTCACTCAAATGGTATATTACGAAGCTTGATATTCTTCATTCAACTCAATAAGCACGATGCATTTAAAACTTGTCATGTTCAAACCAGACACACCATTCTCTTTTGAGGCGAGCTTTATTAGGGGTTTGTCCTAAAAGACTGACTCAACGCGAGGAACGTTTGAATGTTGAAAACGAACGTTGGTAGGCTCGTTAAGATATCCGTGGTTGGCGAGGTCGTGAGTCCCGTGGTTGGCAGAAGCATCTACACGATCACCGCTGAAGGAAATCCTGTGGTTTTGCCGGGCGTCGGAGGCATAACCTACAACGTGCGCGTCGGCGACCCAGCATGCGGGTGGCAGGCAGACCACGTTGAGCCCGGCGTGAGCGTCGAAAACAAGGAAAACGATCCCCGCTTCGGACAAGGCGCCAACGCAGCCTTCAACGTGCTGTCCTGCGTCGGCAACGAGGCCAAGGTGGTCACGGGAGACGCGAAGGGCGCGAAGGGCGTGGTTACAGGCAAACATGGCGGAATAGAGCATGTGCTTGTCGATTTTCCACCTGAAACGCTTGAGAAGCTTTTGCTTGGAGACAAGATTCTCGTAAAGGCCTTCGGCGTAGGCATGAAGCTCATAGACTTCCCTGACATAACCGTCATGAACATGGATCCGCGTTTCCTGAAGGCCTTGAACCCGAAGCCACGAAGCGACAAGCTTGAGGTATCCGTGACGCATATGGTGCCTGCGGCGATCATGGGCTCAGGATTAGGCATGAACCAAGCATATTCAGGCGATTATGATATTCAGCTTTTCGATGAGAGGGTGAACAAGCAGTATGGGCTTGACAAGCTGAGGCTTGGCGACGTTGTGGCTATAATCGATGCGGACCACTCTTACGGCAGAATCTACAGGCAGGGCGCGGTGTCCGTGGGCATTGTTGTGCACACTAACTGCGTAGCGTCAGGCCACGGTCCAGGCGTCACCACGCTGTTCACCTCGACCAGCGGCAAGATCATCCCAAAGATCGATGGAAAGGCCAACGTTGCGTCGCTTCTGAAGCTGAGGACAGATATATAAATAGGGCATGGCACTTATTTCCTGGTTGAAATCCTAGGAGTTAGTGAGATTTGCCGTTTAAACGTAAGAGTCGTGGAAGGTCTAAGGGCAGTAAGGGTAGCGGTGGTACGGTTCAGTGTGCTGGTTGCGGTTCGATTGTGCCTCGTGACAAGGCTAAGAAGTCTACGCGGAGGGTTTCGATTGTTGACTCGCAGCTTGCGAAGGAGCTTCGCCAGAAGGGCACGTACATTGCTGCGCCTGTAGACACGAGATACTATTGCGTCTCATGCGCCGTTCACCGAGGCATCGTAAAGGTGAGAGCCGAAAGCGAACGCCACACGCGTATGCGGAGAAGACGCATCTAAACTCTCTCATCTTTCTATTTCTTCAGTTTTCTATAGACGTAGTAAGCTCTTTGGATCACCGTTAGGTTTGCCAGTATCGCCAAGACGATAATGCTCCAGTTCATCACGGTGGCTGGTTGCCAGAAGGTCGCTGCAAGTGTTGCGGTCACCAGGATGATTATGCGTTCTGCTCTCTCTGCCAGACCGATTGACTCCATTTTCAGGTCTGCTGCTTCTGCGCGTGCGCGGCTGTAGCTCACGAGCAGCGAGCCTGTCAGCGCTGTCAGTCCCCAAAGGGGGTCGCACAATCCGCTTACGATTATGGCTGTGTATATTGCGGCGTCTGCGTATCTGTCTAGTAGCGAGTCGAGGAAGCCTCCGAAGGGTGTGGCTTGCTGGTAGATGCGTGCCACGACTCCGTCTAGTGCGTCGCAGAATCCTGAGAGCAGGAGGAGGATGATGGCTGCTATTAGGTAGAGGTTGCTGGTTTGCCATTGCGTGTACGAGAGTGCGGCGAGAAAGGCCAGAATTATGCCTAGGGCGCTTATCCTGTTCGGCGTCAACGCTAGCCTGTGAGCTATTGCTGCTTCGGCGGCAAGCATGGCTTGTACTTTCTGCTTTAGCTTAGTCAACATTGCGTTTTCTCAGTTTTGTATTGCGGGCGATTCCTATTTAAGCTGGAGGCGCAGAATCTGCACGCAGGTGTGCTGAAGTGATTAGCGTTACGACGTTGCGGGTTGATGGTAGGGCGTGTTTGGGTGTGAGGGTTGAGCTTCCGGATTCGCCTCCTTTGCTGGTTGTGACTGGTGAGAAGGGGTTTGTTATGTGTGGTTTCCTGAATATGGAGGCGGCTGAGAGGCTGAACGTGGCTGCTGCCATGGTCAGCGGAGTCAAGACCTTCGAAGACGTGCTCAACGCGCAAATTAAAGCCGCAACCACCAAAGCCAAAAACCTAGGCGTCGAAACAGAAATGAAAGCCACCGAAGCCCTCAAACACCTAACCTAGACACACACGACGCGAATAGGAATTTTAACCCCTCTATATATAGGTTCAACCGAGTTCTGTCAAGTTGTCGTCGGATCAGAGTCTATGAAAAAATCATCCGATGCTTAAACAGATGAATCCACAGGCGTTTCCTTCGTGAGCCCAATGCCGTCGTATCGGCTCGGTGGCTGAAAAGAAATGCTTAGTTGTCGAGCGTAAGAGAATTCCATCGTCAAATACCTTTGTCTGTAGGCACTTCCGAAAAGCGTGATTTCTTTTCCATCACTTTGGAGCAACGAATTGTGCACCAAAAAAGATTAGTTACAGGGATAGCAAGTGATCTTGTGGTTGTTGATTTTGAACGTTAATGACAAGGCAAAAGCTCTGGCTAAATACATTGACACTCTCCCGAGTTTTGGCTATGTAGAATCTGAGATTCTATATAATCACATGGGAGCTACAATTACCGATGCAATACTCCAATCTGGTCTAAACTATAAAACTGTTGTTGAACCCCGCGTAAAAGCTGTTTTCAAAAAATACCCAGAGGCCAAAACAACATCAGGGTTTTTGAAATTACTCAATCGGATTGACCCAAAACTAGTTTTGAATTGGAAAGATTCAGAGAAGCCAAACCGCATCGTCCAAGTTGTTCATCTATTTGTTAAAGAAGGAATTGAAACAGAAAACCAGCTCAAAGTTTGGTTGGAAAAAGAAACAAACATTGTCAAACTTGATAATGTCAGAGGCATAGGCAATAAAACTATCGATTATTTTAGAATCCTCTCAGGTTGCAGGGACACAAGTGCCATAGATCGACACCTGCTAAAATTCCTCTCTGAAGCTGGTGTAGATTGGA
>CAZUFK010000039.1:0-13637 GCA_964619695.1 uncultured Candidatus Bathyarchaeia archaeon | reverse complement strand
TCGCCACCGCACAGAAGCTAGGCTTCACGAAGAAATGCGAATATCCTGTGTACATGGTCTCCCTGGAAGCAGAACAGACTGGTTCCTGAGGCCATCCAACCAGCCATAGAGCAACCTAGACTACTGGTCTCTCGCCCGCATAGGCGCGCGTGCGCTTAACGTTTTCACAACGCAAAACCCAGCAGATGCCCTGTATTCGCTGAAAATCGCGCCAGTAGCCCGCGCGTACGAATCATCCATTATGTTTTTCCCACCGAAAGCGTTTAGAAAACTTTAATTCATGCAGTTCTCGTGATATGGAAGAGACGATGCCTATGGCAAGGCTAGGACAATTGAAATTCGCAATGGGAACCTCCATATTCCTAGTAGGCCTCATATTCGCCGTCTTCCTATCAGCCATAATGTTCATCATACAACTCAACCTCATCTACTCAATAATCCTCACCGTGCTGTTCATACTACTCCAGTACGCCATCGGACCAGCCATCGTCAGAATGTCCACACGCCTACAATACTTGAAGCCCGGCGAAAACCCGTGGCTCGAAATCACCGTCAAAGGACTCGCAGACAAAAGCGGAATCCCCATGCCAAAACTGGCCACAGTTCCAGATCCCACACCTAATGCCTTCGTATTCGGCAGAACCGCCAGCAGCGCCACACTCGCCGTGCACGAAGGCCTCCTACGAAACCTAAGCGAAGACGAAGTCAAAGGCGTAATCGGCCACGAACTTGGCCACATAAGACACAAAGACTACATCGTCATGACAGTGTTGTCTGCACTGCCCTTGATTGCCTATCTGATCGCGCGTGGGACATGGCAGGCTGCATGGATTTCAGGAGGCTCAAGAAAGAAAGACGAGGGCAGCATGAGAGCCGCACTAGTGATTATCGGCGTACTCTCCTATGTGGTTTACTTCGTTACGCTTTTGTGCGTGATGAGACTCAGCCGACTGCGAGAACACTATGCAGACGCTTACTCAGCCTACGTGACAGGATCGCCCAGAAGCCTCGAAAGCGCACTCACGAAAATCACCTACGGCCTATCACTCTCACCTAAACCGCCCTCAGGAGCAAGAGCCTTCTACATCGGCGACCCAGCAATGGCAAAAGAAGAAATGGCAGAAATAATGGAGAAAAAACAGGAATACGACCTCGACCATGACGGAGTTCTAGACGAACGCGAATTGGAGCTTGCCATGGAGAAAGAAGCCCAATCCACGTGGGCAAAAGTGAACTCGGTATTCTCAACGCACCCACCAACCTTCAAACGAGTACTGATGCTGCGTGAAATAGAAAACGAAATGCAAAGCGGAAAATACACAAGCGACCGCATGTACGCGCACGTTTAAAGCAAACTTGGCGCCACAGCTACGTTGGGTCAAGATGATCCGGGAGTTTATCAAGGAACAGGACGATTCAGCATGGGCCGATCTTGAAGACATTGGCCTAGACGAGCTCAAGGAATCGATGCGTGATCCAGAATTCAGCCTTGAAGGCATGCTAGTCGCGGAAATCGACGGCCAGATTGCGGGCATCGTGGACGCGCACATCAGTCCTTCCTTCTCGGAATTCTGCGTCCTTCGCATCCTCAAGGTAAAAAGCGGATATTGGAACTTGGCTGCCCAGTCTCTCTTGGATGCTGCCCTAAACAGCTTCGCAAAGAGAAACGCGAAGATTGTGGAAGCCTGCCTTCCCGAAGAGGCTGAGACCGATATCTCCTTACTCCAGAACAACGGGTTCACACTAGAGTACATAGATTGCGGGATGAGACACTCGCTCAAAGACATCCCACGAAGGACCAATCAAGCCCAAATCAGGAAATACGCTGAGGTAAACGATCCTGTAACAGTCGTGAACCTCCAAAACGCTATCTTCAAAGGAATAACTGGCAGACCAGTCACCGAAGAGGAATTCCTGTATTGGATGAAGAATCCGAGATTCGAATGCTTCACCGCCTTTCTTGACAGAAAGCCTGTTGCCTCATGTTTCTGTGAAACCAAGACCGTCAGAGGCGAAGAACACGGTTGGATCTATGGCTTAGGCGTCTTGCCAGACTATCGGAGACTGAAGATAGGAACAGCCCTGCTCAGCACTGTTCTAATGCACCTCAGAAGCACAGGTGCGAACTGCGCCTTTGTGAGCACAGACTATGACAGTTATCAGCAACGATTCTACGAAGCCACAGGGTTCAGAGTAGTACGCAAAATAATGGCTTTGCGAAAGCATCTGAACACTGAGTGACAGCCACTCACGATCCCGTCGACTTCGCGTAGTATCAACAAAACAGATTTATTGTCAGGCGAACAGAAGTGTGAGCGAGGTTTAGGATTGAAGGTCAAGCTTCTTCGCTACACAGCGGATGCAGAGCTTCTGTGCGGAGCTGCAGCGTCAACATCAACAACGAGCGGAACGCCATCAGCCCTCTTTGAGAAGCTGGATACAGAAGGAGCCAAACGACTGATCAAGCGAGTCACTGGTTACGGTCATGGTTCCGTTATTGAGCATGCATCTTTCACTTTCAGCCTTGAGGGCGTTTCGCGGGCCATGACTCATCAGCTTGTCAGGCACCGCATTGCCTCGTACACACAGCAAAGCCAGCGCTACGTCACCTACGACACTTTGGAAAGTTATGTTACGCCGCCAAGCGTGGCAGAAAACGCTGAAGCAAAGAAGCTGTTCGACAAGGCATTGAAAGAAGCCTCCGAAGCCTACGAGGACCTCTTGAAGCTCAAGATCTCGAAGGAGGACGCACGGTTCATCCTTCCAAACGCCGCCAAAACAAACATAATGGTGACGATGAACGCACGCGAACTCAGACACTTCTTTAACCTACGGTGTTGTGCACGTGCCCAATGGGAGATGCGTGAGGTTGCAGTTGAGATGTTGAAGCAGGCGCGGAAGGCGGCTTCTGCGCTGTTTGAGAATTGCGGACCAACGTGTGTCGAGTTGGGCTTCTGCCCTGAGAGAAAAATGAAGCCTCCACAATGCAACATTGAAGAAGTAAAGAAGCGGTTCCGAAGCCTATAAGGACTTAACGCGTATTCCTTTTTGAAAACTCGGCGTGATACAGATGACTCGATACAAAGCTTTAGCCGCGACCACGAAGTACTGGATGCCTGGCGAGGACTATCTGCAGGAAATAGAGAAAAGCCTCAAAGAAAAGATTGCCGACAAGGATTTCGTTGTAATCTCTGAAAAGGCGATATCAACGGCTTCAAATAACATTGTTGACGAAAGCAGAGTCAGACCTAATCTTGTCGCAAGGTGGATTGCGGGATGCTGGATGCGGCTGGTCTGGGGCTATTTTCTGGGGTTTTTGTGCCATTTCGGTGAGAAGCTGCTTCTGAGGCTTCGGGAATACCCTCTTGAGTCAGGAAGCTGTCATAAGCAAGTTGCGCTACAGCATGCTGGACTGTTTCAGGCGTTGATGTTCGGCTCCGAGGGAGGAATCGACGGTAGCAATTTGGCCTACTCTTACGTCAGTTTGCCATTGAAGAATGCCGACAAGATCGCCGAAACAATACGTGAACACTTGTGGCTGACACTGGGAAAGAAGGTTCGAGTGTTGATTGTTGACACTGATAAGACTTATTCGTTCATGAATTTTCATTTTACGCCTCGGCCGAAACCAATCAAAGGCATTCATTCTCGTGGTGGTGTTGTTGCCTATGTGGTTGGGCGTGTGCTTAGGCTTAGGAGGAAGGCAACGCCTGTTGCTGTGGCTGGGTGTTGCGTGTCTGTTGAGGAGGCTTTGGAGGTTGCGGAGTTGGCGAATCGTGTGAGGGGGTTCGGTGCTGGGAGAACGGTTTGGGACATGGCTGACAGGTTTCATGTGGGTTTGGCTGGTGTGAGTTGGGAGATGCTTGAGGCAGTAAAGCATAAACCTATCGTGATTGTAAGGAGGAAAAGGTGAAACGCGGATGGATTCGTCGGCAAAGCAGTTGCATGCCTTCTTCAATCCCAGTTCAGTTGCGATTGTAGGCGCAACTAAGAAAATCAACAAGGCAGGCCACGTCATCTTCAAGAACTTCGAAGAGAACAAGAGGAGAGAGGTTTTCAAGGGAAAGGTCTTCGCCGTAAACCCGAACGAGGACTCGGTTCTGGGGATTCAAAGCTATCCCTCTCTGACAGATATTCCTGAAGACGTCGAGCTGGCCGTGATTGTCGTTCCTGCAAGTGTCGTGCCGAAGGTGATGGATGATGCTGCAGCCAAGAGGGTCAAGGATGTTGTGATTATCAGTTCAGGGTTTGGCGAGATCGGTAATCATGAGCTTGAGGGTCAGGTTGCGGCGATAGGCAGGAAGGCTGGAATCAGGATTTTGGGGCCTAACTGTTTGGGAGTTTACGACACGCGGACAGGCGTGGACATGCTGTTTCTGCCTGAGACGAAGATATTGCTAACTGGCGATGAAGTCATTGCTACGCCTCGTCCGATACCTGGCGACATAGCCATAGTGACTCAGAGCGGTGCTTTCGGCGTTTCGGCTCTCGACTATTTGACTGGTCGTCAGATAGGCGTCAGCAAGTTTGTGAGTTTCGGCAACAAGTGTGACGTGACTGAGACGGAGATGCTGCATTACCTGTTGTATGACAGTGAGACTAGGGTTATTTTGCTTTATGTTGAGGACATCAAGTCGGGCAGGGAGTTCATCAATGTGGCCTGTGAAGTCACCAAGAGGAAGCCTATCGTGGCGATCAAGGCGGGAAGAACAGCGGCGGGCGCAAGAGCTGCAGCCTCGCACACTGGAGCTATTGCTGGTTCAGACAGAATCTACGACGCAGTCTTCGAACAGACAGGGGTCTTTAGGGCGAAGGATATGGAGGAGTTTTTCAATGTTGGAAAGGCCTTGTCTATGCAGCCACCAGCGGTAGGCAGAAACGTTGGGATCATCACGGACGCAGGAGGACCAGGAATCATGGCCGTCGACGAAGCCGAGTCGAAGGGGTTGACTGTTAACCGTTTTTCTGAGAAGACTGTTTCGAAGTTTGAGAGGCTGAAGAAGGATGGGAAACTGCCGAAGTTTGCGACGAACTTCAACCCTGTGGACATTACGGGTTCTGGGACGTCGGAGATGTTTGAGTTGGCGTCTGAGATTGTGTTTGAGGACCCTGAGATTAGCGGTGTGATATTGCTTGGTTTGCATCATACTCCTGCGTTGCAGGAGGACTTTATTGATAGGGTTGCGAAGGTTGCGGGCATGTATGAGAAGCCTATCGTGGCCTGTGACATCGGTGAGACGGAGATGGCTTTGCACACGCGTTCGAGGTTTGACAAGCTGAAGATTCCGGCGTATTCGTCGCCTGAGGATGCAGCGCGAGCCATGAATGGTCTGGTGAGGTATGGCTTCTATTTGGAGAAGAGCGGATGCCTGAAAGAGTACACGCAGAGCTTTCTGAAGGACAAGAGAAAGCAGTAAACCATCAGATTGGAACCTTGATATTAACAACGTCGCCGTCTTTGAGTTGAAGCTTTTCCCTCACGTTGACTGCGGCCACTATTTCGATGATGTCTGCGGGGTATTTCGGCACTTCGGGAACGACGATTGCGCATTCGATGTCTCCTGTCAGGTATGCTTTGTAGCATTTGCCTGGGTTAAAGCTGGCCACAGGTTGAATGTTTATCGAGTGAGCCTTTTTGAGTTGTTTCCTAAGCTTCGTGTCCTGTTCTGATAGTCTTATGTTCAGTGTGCCGTGGAAGGGAGTGAAGCCGAGTTTTTCGACTATTTGCTTTTTCACCCATGGGAGTTTTATGAATCGTTCTCCTTCGCCTTTTCCGGTGGTGACTTCTCCTTTGATGTTGACCGCTTCCAAAGGGCCTGCTCCTAGGTGAGTGTTTCTTGATGAACGTGAGAAATTATGGAGTGGTGCAGAGGTTTATTTCTGTTCCTTTAGCCATGTTGCGACTTTTCTGAGCAGTGCATTCGAGGACATGTCGATGACTGGGACTATTATTTTTTCTCTCGTTTCGATTATTGATTGATACTTGGGCATGTTTGCGTAGCCAACGAATGTCCAGTAGACGCGTTTTTCCTCTACGAGTGCCTTTGCTGTGGTTTCGGTGGACGCTGGCAACGGGAAGTATAGGAAGACTACGCCTTCTGCCCAGTACAGTCCGGCAGTTTTGCCGCCTGCGATTATCGAGGCAAACCGTGCTATGTCGTCAGGAGTTTGAAAGGGATCGCGTTCCATGACCACGATTTCCTTGAAAGGATCGAATCTTACTTGGACTTCGCTTTCATCCATGATTGTTCGCCTTCTCTCAGATGAGAGTGTGTTTGGTTGCCTTTTAATCTTGTTATGGTTCCAGAAAAGTTAAAGAGTAGATTTTCTGTAATGGCTTAACCGAATAATGGTGAAGGGGTTACTGGTTTGCCTGATATTCGTGTGGCTCTTGTCGGTGTGGGCAACAGTGCATCTGCATTGATTCAGGGAGTGCAGTACTATAAGGATGCGCAAGAAGACGTGACTGTGCCTGGACTTATGCACGTCAACTTCGGTGGATACCACATTCGAGATGTGAGGTTGGTTGCTGCTTTTGAGGTGAACAGGAACAAGATTGGCAAGGACTTGTCTGAGGCCATTTTCACTGAGCCTAACTGCTGCGCCAAATTCGCCGATGTGCCAAGCTTGGGCGTGAAGGTTTCAGCTGCACCTATTCTGGATGGTGTGGCACCACATATGAAGGAAGTGTTCAAGGTCTACAAGGATGGCGAGCTGAAGCCTGTTGACGTTGTTAAGGTTTTGAACGAATCGAAGGCAGATATTCTGGTTAACTATTTGCCTGTAGGCAGCCATGATGCTGCGCGGTTCTATGCTCAGGCGGCTTTGGATGCGGGATGTGCCTTCGTGAATTGCATGCCTGAATTCATAGGTTCGGATTTTGCTTGGGCCAAGAAATTTGAAGAGCGGGGTTTACCTGTTGCAGGTGATGATATCAAGAGTCAGGTTGGGGCGACGATCTTGCACAGGAGCCTTGCGCGGCTTTGTGTGGATCGTGGTGTGATTATTGATGAGACGTATCAGCTTAATCTTGGCGGGGACACGGATTTTCAGAACATGACGGTTGAGGAGCGTTTGAAGACTAAGCGGATTAGCAAGACTGAGGCTGTTACGAGTCTTGTTCCGTATGATTTGCCTACGCGGATTGGGCCTAGCGATTATGTGCCTTTTTTGGGGAATAAGAAGATTTGTTATTTGTGGTTGAAGGGTAGGAAGTTTGGGGATAGGCCGTTGACGATTCAGGTGAAGCTTGAGGTTGAGGATTCGCCGAACAGCGCAGGCGTGGTTATTGATATTATACGTGCTGTGAAGATTGCGTTAGACCGCAAGATAGCTGGCCAGCTGTTGAGCATATCTTCGTATGCGTTTAAGCATCCGCCAATTCAAGTGCCTGATTCGGTGGCTAAGCAGTCTGTGGAAGAGTTCATACAGGGCAAAAGAGAACGCTGACGCAACTTCAACAATGCACAACTAACCAGGCGGTTCTCTGTCGAAGCTGCGATACACGACCTTCTGGAAAATTTTGACCCCACTATATATAGGTTGGACCAATCGTGCTAACTAGCGGCCACCAGAGAAGAGATACGTTGAAGAATGCATAGAATGAGGCAGCTAGGAGTCTTTGGAGGCTGACGAATCTATTTCCTCTGTCTTTTGAGGTAGGCAACCGTGAACATTCTGTCGTCGGGCAGGTGGATACCTTGGATGCCGACAAGTTCCCATCCTTCATTGCCCAGTTCGTTCAAGTCGTTCTGAACATCCTCTATGACTGGCTTCTTGTCAACTTGGAAATGATCCGTACGAATCTGCGTCTTAATCGGGATCACCTTATACTCCCACTTGGCCAATTCGAACATCACCTTAACCATAGATACATTCAAGCAGGAGAGTAAAAGCGTTTGCTCGCAAAACGAACCCGCCCAATCATCCTTGCTAGACTGGTCATCGTTGGGGAGTTCATTCGGGGAACGTGACGGTTGACGATGCTTGTTCTTGCTCTCTCTAAGAGCCTAGACTCCTCTGTATATATAGGTTCAACCAAGCGTTGACAGGGTCTTAGAGTGATGGGTTTGGGTGCTGTTGCTGCCGAATGGAGAATGTGAGTCTGTTATTCAATGTACGTGGTCTCTTAGGTCTTCGAGTGAGGTCTTTTTCATGGTGTCGAACATATGCTTTCTCCTTTCAGAAGAGTGTCTGCTAGCATTTCGTTTATTGCTTTGGACATGCCTCTTGCTCCGTACTTCTTTTTCAAGACTTCGTAGATGTCTTCTCTGAGCACGACGGTGGTCTTAGGCATCCACATCACCGGAAAAATAAACGTAAACATCCAATCTAAACGTTGCTACAAATTGACAAAGAGAAGAAGAGGAAAAGGGAAGAACCTTACAGTAGACCAAGCTGACTTGATAATGGTTGATTTGAACGAAGACAGACTGCAACATTTCAAAGCAGACAGTAGAGGTCGGTTGCAACAGATACAACCAGAGAAACGGAACTGACGCGGAGCGCTTCAAAAGAAACAATATCAACTTTGAAGAAAAAAGATGCCTTGTGGAGATTATGGATACTTGCACCCATGTATCAGGCCACTCGCGAAAAAGAAAGCGAAAAGGTTTTCCAGAACACGCCTAGAGGCGGTCTGACACTCAACCCCTTGCGTATTTCGGAAATGACAAAAAAATGCGGATGTCCCTTTCTTCTCGAAGCAAATGTGGTTCATTTTTGCGACTGAGTATCTACGAAAAATCTTGCTCGCAACGTCAATACCTTGAAAACTGTCCGACTTGGTTGATTTGCACCGAAGAAATCCGTCGTTTGCCCAGAATTTCCAAGGCGATCGTTTCATCTGCTATCTTTTTGAAGGATCATGATTTTGATTTTGAAAAACTCGACGCTTCACTTCAGGAGCCAGATATCAGCAGGAAGACCGAGAAGACTTGACATTTTCATGATAATGGCTGGCGAGAAAATCGCGCATTTGTACTTAGGCTGGGTCGCCAATCCTGATCTGCTCAAAAGAAATTGGAAGTTGGATGCCCGGAGATTTCTGGCAGTAGATACAAACATAAAGCAAGTTGCCAAAAGTGCAGGACTGTGCCACTCTCCAAATACCAGCGTCATCCGAGCACATCTTAATGAACTGCTAGATGCAAAAGGAATGCATGAACTGTATGACTCGAAGAAGTTGGAGATAGCACTTCTTTATGTTGGTCAAGAATACTGTAAAGGACAGGAACGCAAACACTGCAGACAGTCAGACTGCCCCTTCTACTAGCTTGCTAGACTTCGATCCGAACTTTTGGATTCCGATTCTCGGTCACATCTCAAGTAATCGAGTGCAGACAGTTAATTTTAAGGGTTAGTATGTGAGAGAATAAGCCACTATTGAAAAGGTGTATTTGGTATGGTGAAAGTTGACGGTACTGAAGTCAAGGAAGGATTGTACTATACGAAAGAGTTTGAGTGGGCGAAAGTCGAGGGCGACAAGGTTCGAGTAGGCATAACCGACTACGCACAGAAGCAACTAAGAGAAATTGTCTATGCTGAATTGCCAAGCCCAGGAACTAGCATAACGCAGAACACGCCTTATGGCACGGTGGAGTCAGTCAAAGCCGTATCCGACCTAATAGCGCCAATCAGCGGCGAAATCCTAGAAGTAAACACCGAAGTCCAATCAAAACCCGAACTGCTAAACGAAGACCCATACGAAAAAGCATGGCTACTCGTAGTAAAGCCAACAAACCTGCAGGCCGAACTAGCCAACCTGATGGACTTCAACAAGGCTGCTGAATGGCACAAGACTCTAGGAAAGTAACCTGATGCCTAGACGCATAGTCATAATCGGCGCTCACGCCGCAGGCGTGGACGCAGCCTCAGCCGCTCGGAAAACCGACCGCCAAGCAGAAATCACGCTAATAACCGAGGAAAAGCACTGCGGATACTCGCGTTGCGGACTGCCATTCGTCATAGGCGGCCAGATACCAAGCTTCCCAAACCTCATCGTTTTCTCGCCAGCCTACTTCCAGATGATGAAGATCAACCTCAAAACCGAAACGAAAGCCACAGCCATCAACACTCAGAACAAAACCGTCGAAACAGTGGACAAGACAGGAAAGACCGAAACCTTACCGTACGACAGCCTGATCATGGCCACAGGCGCCAGCTCCTTCATGCCCCCAATAAAAGGTAAAGAAAAGCAGGGAATCCTCTCGCTCAGAACACTGGAAGACGGAGAAAGAATCGACCAAGCCGTCAAGAACGGAGCCAAGACAGCATTAATCATGGGAGCAGGCCTAATCGGCCTCGAAACAGCCGTAGGCCTCCAAGAACGCGGCCTCAAAGTGACAGTCGTCGAAATGCTGCCCCAAGTGCTCCCGCAAATGCTCGACGCGGACATGGCGAAAGCCGTCCAAGAAATGCTCGAACAGAAAGGAATAACCATCCTCACAGGCAAGCCCGTTGAAGAGGTCGTCGGAATAGAAAAAGCCACAGGAGTAATCGCCGGCGGCGAACAATACAACGCAGACCTAATTATAAGCGCATTCGGCGTCAGGGCAAACACCCAACTCGCCCAGAACGCAGGCATAGCCCTAGGAGACACCAAGGCAACAAAAACAAACGCCAGAATGGAAACCAACGCCAAAGACGTCTACGCAATCGGCGACTGCGCAGAATCAACGCACATAGTCACGCAAAAACCAGCCCTAGTACAGCTAGGAACCGTGGCAGTAAGACATGGAAAGATCGCAGGCATCAACGCAGCAGGCGGCTACGCACTATTCACAGGAGTCCTAAACTCGTCCGTTTCAAGGCTATATGACACGGACATCGGCTCAACAGGCCTGACTGAGGCAGCAGCCCAAAGAGCCAGAATCGAAACCGTCACCGGAACAATCACGTCAAGAACAAAAGCCGAATACTACCCCGGAGCCCTCCCCATAAAAGTCAGACTCGTCGTGGAGAAAGAATCCCGACGAATAATCGGAGCCCAAATCATCGGCGGAGAAGAAGTGACCCAACGCATAAACGCCATATCCTTCGCCATACAGAAGCAAATGACCGCACGCGAACTGTCCAAAGCAGACACAGCCTACGCGCCTCCCGTATGCGAAACCTGGGAACCCCTAGTCTTAGCTGCAGAAATGGTTCTCATGAAACTTCGCTAAACAATCATCACTTTTCTTTCATTTTTGTCGGAAAATTAATTAGAACAACCCTCCATCTACTTATGCCAAGACAACTAAACAGATGGTGAAATGACATGCCAATTAAGGTAGGTATAAACGGATTCGGCAGAATCGGACGCTTACTATTCAGAGCAGCCATAGAAAGAAACGCCAACATCGAATTCGCAGCCGTAAACGACATAACCGACTCCAAAACGCTGGCACACTTGCTGAAATACGACTCAGTCCACGGACGTGCACCTTTCCCAGTGGAGGCAGACAAAGACGGCATAGTCGTCAAAGGCAAGAAAGTGCGCACACTCATGGAGCGCGACCCCTCCAAGCTGCCCTGGAAGGACATGGGCGTCTACTTAGCCGTAGAATCCACAGGACTGTTCACCGACCGAGAAAAAGCCTCGGCACACCTGACAGCAGGAGCCAAAAAAGTTCTGATCTCTGCACCAGCAAAGAACCCAGACGCCACAATCGTCATGGGCGTAAACGACAAGAGCTACGACCCTGAAAAACATAACATACTTTCAAACGCCTCGTGCACCACAAACTGCGTCGCGCCCGTAGCCAAAGTCCTACACGAAAACTTCGGCCTCAAACAGGCACTCATGACAACCGCGCACGCGTATACCAACGACCAGAGAATACAAGACTTGGTCCACTCAGACCTACGCCGCGCAAGAGCAGGCGCCATAAACATAATCCCAACCACCACAGGCGCCGCCGTAGCCGCAACGCTCGTACTGCCTGAACTCACGGGAAAAATGAACGGAATCGCCCTCCGAGTCCCCGTGCCAAACGTCTCAATCGTCGACCTGACCTGCGTGCTCGAAAAGAACACAACTAAGGAAGAGATCAACGCTGCCTTCAAAAAGGCCGCAGAAGGCCCACTCAAAGACATCCTAACGTACACCGAAGACCCCGTCGTCTCATCCGACTTCAACCACAGCACGTGCTCCGCCGCCTTCGACGCCCAATCAACCATGGTCCTAGGAGGCAACTTCGTCAAAGTCCTCGCATGGTACGACAACGAATGGGGCTTCAGCTGCCGCATGGTCGAACTCATCGAACTCGTAGGCGAAAAAGCAGGCCTCTAAACGCAGCACTGACACGGAAAACCTTCCCCACCATTTTTCTTTCCAAAACAGAAGGTGAAAAGAATGGCAAAATACCTAACTCTAGATGACGTGAAAGTCAAAGACAAAACCGTTCTCGTCAGAGTGGATTTCAATTCACCCGTAGACCCAGAATCAAAAAAAGTGCTTGACGACTCGCGGATCCGCGCCCACGGCGAAACCACCATAAAAGAACTGTCAACAAAAGGAGCGAAAGTGGTTGTTCTGGCGCATCAGGGACGGAAAGGCGACCCAGACTTCATGCCCTTAAAGCAACATGCTGAACTCCTCAGCAAGGTCCTAGGCAAGCCTGTGAAGTATGTTGACGACGTTTTCGGCGAAAAAGCAGAAGAAGCAATTAGGAATCTGAGGAGCGGCGAAATCCTCATGCTGGAAAACGTGAGGATGTTTGCAGGCGAAACCAAGGACGGAACGCCTGAAGACCATGCGAAAACAGAGCTTGTGAAGAACCTTGCGCCTCTAGCTGACTTGTTCATACTTGACGCCTTCGCCGCAGCACACAGAGCTCAAGTGTCAATAATCGGCTTCACTGCCGTACTGCCCAGCGCAGCAGGACGCATAATGGAAAGAGAACTGAAATCGCTCAGCAAAGTGCTGGAAAACCCAGAAAAACCAAGTGTATTCATCCTCGGAGGCGCAAAAGCAGACGATTCACTGGAAATCTCGAAGTATGTACTCGACAAAGGCTTAGCTGACTGCATTCTCATGGGCGGCGTCGCAGGTCAGGTCTTCCTTGCAGCAAAAGGCGTAGACCTCGGCAAGCCCAACATCGAATTCCTTGAAAAGAAGGAACTCATGACCTACGCGACCGGCATAAAGGAACTCGTGCAGAAGTACCCAGACAAAGTCAAAACACCAATAGATGTGGCCGCAGAAACAAACGGAAAAAGAGAAGAAATACCAGTGGAGAGACTTCCAACAAGCCATTCGATAATGGATATCGGCGCCAAAACGGTCGAAGAATACTCCAGGATCATAGCCAAGGCAAAAACGATCGTGGTCAGCGGGCCAATGGGGGTGTACGAAAACGAGGGGTTTAGCTTTGGTACGAGAAAGGTTTTCGAGGCGATTGCAGGTTCGAAGGCATTCTCGCTGGCCGGAGGAGGCCACACGATAGCCGCACTGCAAGAGTTCGGACTATTCAAAAAAATCTCCTATGTTAGCACCGCAGGGGGAGCCCTGATCGAGTTTCTGATGGGCAAGAAACTGCCGGGCGTTACCGCGTTAGAGGACGCCGCAGCTAGAAAACCCTAGCAACTTCGCTTTTTTTTCTACGTTCTTGTTATCTTATCCATCAGGTCGACGACGCGGTATTCTGGTTCCT
>CAZUFK010000038.1:0-13942 GCA_964619695.1 uncultured Candidatus Bathyarchaeia archaeon | reverse complement strand
CTAAGTCGCTAAAATATTTCTGAAGCGGTTTCCGCAGATATAAGTATTGTGTTGTGGGTATTAAGGGTTTTTAATTATGATTTTGTGTGGCTAATGCTTTTATTTTTGTTGTTGTGAATGCTATGTGGCTAGGTTGAAAGTGCCTCGGTAGCTCAGCCTGGTAGAGCGACAGCCTTGTAAGCTGTAGGTCGCGGGATCGATGCCCGCCCGAGGCTTCACTCATCAAATGAAGGTGTCACCATGAAAGAGGAGAAGATAAAGAAGGCAGTTCGAGAAGGCTACGCCAAGATAGCGAAGCATGGGGGATCTTGCTGCAGCCCGTCAGTCACATGTGAGGACGGCGTTAACCTGCAGAAAAGAATCAGCAAAAGTATCGGCTACGGCGAAGAGGAGCTCGGTTCGGTTCCTGAGGGTGCGAATCTTGGTTTGGGCTGCGGGAATCCGGTTGCGCTTGCTTCGCTCAGGTCTGGGGAGTCGGTTCTTGATTTGGGTTCTGGTGGTGGATTGGACTGTTTTCTGGCGGCGAACAAGGTCGGCGACAAAGGCCACGTTATTGGCGTGGACATGACGCCTGAAATGGTTGACAGAGCCCGGGAAAACGCGAGGAAAGCAAAGCGCAAGAACGTGGAGTTCCGCCTTGGCGAGATCGAGAACCTGCCTGTGGCAGACAACTCGATCGACATCGTGATTTCAAACTGCGTCATCAACCTCTCAGCGGACAAGCCCAGGGTTTTCGAGGAGACGTTTCGCGTGCTGAAGCCCGGTGGTAGGTTGATGGTTTCGGACATCGTGTTACTGAAGGAGTTGCCTGCTGCCATCAAGCGGAGCGTTGAAGCCTACGTGGGTTGCTTGTCCGGCGCAATCATGAGGGACAAGTATCTGGAGACAATCAAGAAGGCAGGCTTCAGAAACGTCAAAGCCGTTGAGGAATCCAAGTTCCCAGTTGAATACATGGTCAACGACACCACTGCAAAGGCAGTCGTGAAAGACTTGGGCTTAACTAGCAAAGCCATTAGAGACATCGCGAACTCCGTAGCCAGCGTAAGAATCCAAGGAGAGAAACCGAGAAGCTAGATGACGCTGCGGGCAAAAGAATTCAACCCTCTATATATATGGGTTCAACCAGAGATTGCAGCATGTCCAGTTTTATGTTTAACTTCGCATAGGTTCCTGACACCCGTGGACGATGCGGGCAGACTGCGGAGTGACCGAACGTAGACAGTGAAGAATGCGCCAAGAAGGACGACGCAGACTAGCGCAGAGTGTCGTTTCAAGGCCTTTGGCAGTCGAGTCGTTCAAGTGCATTAGTGGCAGAGGTCGTGCGAAAGACAAGTCACCCGGCCAAATGCCCAACCATAGAAGGCCAAGCGTCTCCCCTTCATCCTTTTCTTCGCGATTTAGACTCCCAACGAATCAGCACCAAGTTCGGTGTGGCTGCTTTGAGGGCATGTTTCAGGCAGTTACGTTTATGTGAGGCTTGCCCGTATTCTGATTTCATGATCTCAATAGTCGGTGCTGGAAGGATTGGTAGTTCAGCGGCGTTCAGCATTTTAAGCCGCCGAATCAGCGATGTCGTCCTTATTGACATTGCAGAGAATGTGGCTCGGGGCGAGGCGCTTGACATGATGCAGGCGGCGCCTGCAATCGAGTTCGACGGCAAGATCAAAGGCACGAGCGACTACAGCGAAATGGAAGGCTCAGAACTCGTGATAGTAACCGCTGGTCAAGCCAGACAGCCTGGAATGAGCAGGTTTGACCTTGCAGCCAAGAACGCGAAAATCGTCAAAAGTGTCGTGAAGGAGGTCGTGCGCTACGCGCCTGAATGCAGGCTAATGATGGTAACGAATCCAGTTGACGTGATGACTTACGTGGCCTATAAGGAATCGGGGTTTGAGCGAAACCGCGTTTTTGGGATGGGGAATATCTTGGACACGTTGCGGTTCAGGTCGTATATTGCGACGGAGCTGGTGGTTTCGCGTGAGGACACCCGGGCTTTGGTGATTGGTGAGCATGGAGACAGCATGGTGCCTCTTGTGAATTACGCTTCGGTCAGCGGAATACCGATAGCGAGCCTTCTTGAGAAGGCGCAAATAGAAAAGGTCGTCAATCTGACGCGAAGCTCAGGCGGGGACGTGATCAAACTCAAAGGCAGCACGGTTTACGCGCCTGCGGCGGTCATTGCGATCATGGCTGACGCCGTGCTTCGAGGCCGGAACAGGGTGATGAGCGTGTCCACTTACCTGCAAGGGGAATACGGATTCTCAGACGTAGCCGTGGGCGTTCCATGCGTCTTGGGAAAGGACGGCGTCCAGAAAATATTGGAGTTGAAACTTGACTTCGAAGCAAGAGAGGCCCTTGAAAAATCGGTTGCGGCGATAAAGGAAGCCATAAGCAAGATGAAAGAATGAGCTGATCACACGCTTTGATAAGCACTAGAAGTCTTGAAGTAGCGCAGAAGGCGACGCAGCACGCGCGATAAAAAGCGATGTTTGCCAAACAAGAAAACACCGAAATAGGAAGAAGAGTGGTTGAAGATGAGATTCGATCTGCATAGATTTGGGCATCGAGTACTGTTGTATGTGGCCATCGTCGCGGTTGTTCAAGTGACCCTCGAGCTAATGCTGCTGGCCTCTGCAGGTCCGTACGCGCACGGCGCAGTAGGTGCCCTCTATATCGCGATCATGGTGAATTTTGCCATCCTAATTGACAACCCGTTCGCCGTCAAGCCCAATCTCATCGTGGGATCATGGGGGTGGAACGTGTACTTCATGACCGAGGTGCTGATGGGAAGCTTCTTCATGTTCCTAATAGCCCTCGCTCTCGGCGAGATCATAAGCCTCTTGAGAATCAGACGGTCCTCCTAGAACGAAAAGATACTAAGGCTTAGATCGCAAGGACAAAGGCCCTTAAGACGTAGTTGAAACATATCAGGAAATTGAGGAGTCAATTAGCGCGGCGGGCATTAGTGCTATTCTGCTTCTTCATCGTGCTCTTCTTCGTCATTCCAATCTGCTTCTTCATCCCAATCCTCTGCTTCTTCTATCATGGTTTTTCACCACCTTCTCATTCTAGGCGAAACTCGAATGGAATCAGCTAGCATTAAACTTTCTGAAGACGGAATACTCATCGAGAATAAGGATTTCTAGAGAACAGAGACAGCAACTCCGCGCGAAATCACTGCACCGAATTCGCAATCATGGCATGGCTGTGTGCCCGACAGTCGCGGTCTTCAAGCATGGAACCCATTTGAAAGATGTAATGGCCGGCAATTGTCCGATGCTGGAGTACATATCACCAATGATTAGAGGCATATGGCATTCTGTGTGGGGCCATTCTGAGCAAGACAGTGAAACGACGGGAAGGGTTTGGCCCAATATGCAGACGTTTGTCAAAATCCTACACGATGCGGGGGTAGTGTTAGTGGTGGGGACGGACTTGCTTTTTCTTGGCGTAATCCCGGGGTACGCTGTTCACGAAGAAATGGCTTTATGGCAGGACGCGGGAATCCCACCGACTGATGTGTTACGCAGTACAACAACAGTGTCGGCACGGTTCCTGGGCTTAGGCAATCGTCTTGGCACGATTGCTGAAGGTAAGACTGCTTCTATGGTGCTTGTTCGAGGCAACCCACTGGAGAATATTCGCAATGCAAGCAAAATAGAAGGTGTCTTTCTGCATGGGCATTTTTTCAATCGCAACGAGCTAAATCAGCTTATGGCAGAAACAAAGAACCTATGCAAATGCTAGAGACATACCCAAGACAGGGATCAAGAGATCTACAGCGGCTCTCTTTTCTATTCTCGCTTGTCGAATACGGCTCATATGTGGCGCCGGGGGTGGGATTTGAACCCGCGCGGCCCCGAGGGGCCACAAGCTGTTAGGCATCTCGCATTGTTTCCAGGCTTGCTCCCTACCTAGCTAGGAGACCCCGGCTTCTGATACTGACAGAGCATATTCAAGCGCAATCGTTTATTATATGTTTTCCAAAAGCCTTAATGCGCAAGTTGGCTCCAACTTGGATGCGACGAGAGTGTCTTGAAGGTGGATAGGAAGTACTCTAACGTGTTGATGGCGTTGTTCATGACGCTGGCCATGGATACCACTATGACGCTTACCATGACCTGGATAGTGACGGTAGTGAGGGCTTCGCAATGCGTTTTCTTGGCGGCTTTGTTGTCGGCTTTACTGTAGGTTTCCCTACGAGCCTGCTGATGATTCCAAGTGTCAGAAAACTAGTGAACAAGCTTACTGGGGACTAGGCGCTTACTGCTTCTGGGAGATCAGGACTCTGTAGCCGCTTCCTCTGGCAAGCACATCAACATTGCCAAAGGCATCCTCAAAAAATGACAGCAAACGCTTTCCACAGATCTTGGACTTGACCACCGCTTGCAGCGTGGCTCTGCTTGCCATGTGCTCCGGTGCTTGGGCTATTATGGCTTCGACGGTTTTCATTCCTGCGCTTACGGGTGGGTTTGAGACCACGCAGTCGAATACCACGTCTTCAACAGCCTCGTACAAATGCCCATGCCTGATCTCCGTGTTCCAAACGTGGTTGAGTTTTGCATTTCGCCTCGCAAGTCTGACAGCGCGGATATTCACGTCAACCATGGCCACGTGCAGGTTGGGGTTGAAGACTGCGGCTGCAATGCCTACTGCGCCGTAGCCGCATCCGACATCCAGCAGGCAACCATTCTCAGGCAGAACCATGCTTTCGACAAGAAGCCTCGTGCCTAGGTCAACTCGATCCTTTGAAAACACGCCTGACGCTGTCATGAAATCGAAGGGTTTGCCGCGCAGATACGTGCGGATCAGGCCGAAGCGCGCCTCCGACTTGGGACGTTCAGTAAAATAGTGCTCCACGTTGTCAGCTTTCTTGCTCATCAGGTTTCTCGCCGCTTTTCCAGCACTTCGGGTACGTGCCTCTTGGCATGAGAACTCTTTCCACCTTGGCTACGACGCCGTGCGTCATGTCTACGATCTGTTCTGAAGAGGCCACAGCTCTGGCAAGCGCCACGGCCTCGAACTTGAGCGAAAAAACCGCTATAAGCGAGCCTTCTTTGATGCCGCCTTCAAGCGACAAGACGCCCGGCGCCGTCAAACTGGCTCCGTGGCAGACAGCGGCGATAGCCGAGTCCCGAACGTAAATCTTGGGAACAAGCATCAATGCGCGTTCCATGGGTTGAACGAATCTCTTCAGGATCTTGAGGTCCTGTGTCTCTTGATACTCCGTGAACGAGTAGGCGACTTCCTGCAGTGTCACAGAATCCTTCTCGACGAAAGGCCCAGCGCGGGTTCGCCTGAGTTCCTGCATGTGTGCACCGCAACCCAGCACCTCACCAACGTCGAAGCACAGCTTGCGAATGTAGGTTCCGCCCTCGCAGCCTACGCTAAAAAGCACGTTCCGCCCATTCATCTCGAGAAAATCCGAATAGTAGATTCGTCTTGTCCGGAGCTGGCGCTTGACTGAGGCGCGCAGGGGGGGACGCTGATAGATCAGGTCTTCGAACTCTTCGAGTGTTTTTCTGACTTGTGCTTCTTGGGCATCGCCATGAAGCTTCATGACGCAGACGTATTCTTTGCCGCTGTACAGAAGCGCTTGAACGACTTTCGTGGCTTCCAGTAGTGTAACGGGTAGCACGCCGGTCACTTTGGGATTTCTCTGGCCTTCTTTTGCTTTAGGCCTCTAGAGTCCCGCCGTGGCCAACCTGCTCGACTTTGAGGATGCGTTTGACCCAAGCCGCAACTTCGTGGCTCGTCGGGCCGGCAGGCTTGTCCAGGTTGATCAAGCCAAACCGTAGATACTCTTCAGCAGGCCTTTCTTCAGGCCTGTGGCCGAAGTTCGGGTCGGTTCTATCCTCAGCTCTGACGAGCAGTTCCCGCGGTGTCTCCCATGGAGCTGCACTTCTAGGCATAGCTGCTTTTTTCACTCCTTGTAGATTAGAAAAAGGGCTTAGAAGTATAAATAGGCTTTAACGTCTAGGCCAGAGTCGGCTTGACCAGTTGCGCCATGGTTTCTAGCTTACCAGCGGTTTTCAACGCTTCTTCGACTTCCTCGTCCGAGGCGCCTCGCTTAACCTCAAGCTTGTCCTGAAGCGGCTCGACGTGGTTCACATTCGCCCTGCGCCGCTTGACGCCTGTCACCTTCTTCGGGCCTGTGACCAGCACGAAGCACTTGTCTGAAACGTCGATGATCACACATTTACGTCCAGCCTCGCGGCCTAAAAGTTTCACGCAGATCCTACCAACCTCAATCGCTGGCACACCAAAGCCTCCCTTCACAACAACACATGAAGACCAGTCAACCGACTATTTATAACTTCACCCTTCAGCTCATGAACCTCTCAACCACGTTGTATAGGACACTTGTACCGAATACCAGGTTTGCTGTGGATATGCGCTCGTCTATACCATGGATTGTCTTGAGCATCTCTCCGTATGGAATATCAGCACGCACAGGCTGGAAGCCGTATGCTGGGCTGCCCATCTTCCTGAAGAATCGCGAGTCTGTTCCGCCTGTGAGCAGTATGGGCGCTGTTATGCAGTCTGGCTCAAACTCCTTAGTGACCTTAGCTATCAAGTCGTACAGTGGTGTATTGGCTCGTGATTCTGAGGGTTCGTTGGCTTGAATGGTTTCAAACTCTAGCTTCTCCAGAGGAATGTCTCTCAGCAGGCCCTTGATCTCGCCCATAGCGGTTTCAGGCGTCTGTCCCGGTAGCATCCTACAGTCAAAAACGGCTTCACACTCGGACGGAATGATGTTCTCCTTCACTCCGCCATGAATCATGGTAGGCGTAACAGTCATCCTGAGCCTCGCTCGGAGTTCCTCAGCCATAGCCCTGTCAGTCTCAGCAAGCAGATCCAAAACCTGATCGCCCACTGACGGGTCTTTGAGGAGGGCCGAAACTGCCTTCTTCACAACCTCGTTTTGCCTTGACGCTTCGGTCAGGAACTGCCTCACGGTAGGCACGAGCACGATCTTCGAGCGATGGTTGCCGAGTCTTTCAACAACCTTGTTCATGCGCATGATTGCGTTGTCAGCTGCGCCTGGCACTGAACCGTGGCCCGGTCTACCCTTGGCCTTGACCTTGAACCAGTTGATACCCTTCTCAGCCGTTTGAATCGTGAAAATGCTCGTGCCGCCCATAGGTATGGCCATGCCACCGCCCTCATTGATCACGTAATCCACACTAACCTTGTCAGGGTGTGTGCGGACAAGCCAACCAGCGCCTGCCTCACCACCCTTCTCCTCGTCCGCAGTGGCCGCCAGGATCACATCGCCCTTCAGCTTGACTTTGTTTCGCCTCAGAAGCTTCAGAACCATGGCCTCAATCGCAGTCATACCCTTCATGTCCAACGCACCGCGACCCCACACGAAGCCGTCCTTGACTTTCCCGCTGAACGGAGGCACACTCCACTCCTTCGGATTCGCAGCCACCACATCCAAATGCGAAAGCAGAAGTAGACTAGGCCCCTTGCCCACTCCCTTAAGCCTCGTCACTACGCTGCCTCTGCCGGGTGCGGATTCAAAGAGTTCACACTTGAAACCGTCCTTTTCGAGGTCTTTGGCAAGGTATTTTGCCGCTTCCATTTCGTTTCCAGGAGGGTTGGTGGTGTCTATCTGAATCAAGTCGCTCAGAAGATTCGTAACCTCTTCCTCAACTTCCTTCAACAGTTTAGCACACATGTTGACAGTTCACCTGATGTTTGGTGTTGTTGTGGTTTGTTTCACTTAAAGCTTTAACATTCAGGCGTGGCTCTGACAGAACGAGCCTCAGGGCTTCTATCGAAGGCTTTTAAGCTCGCGTCGTGGAACACAAAATGGAGGGCAAGTTTTGACAAGTAGTTCTGAGGCTCGAGGACTTGCAGCTGAAATTAAGGAAGTAGCTAAGAAATCAGGAGCTGGCCTCGTTGGGATAGTATCTGCAAATGCCGTCGATTCCTATCCGTCTTTGTGGGTCGGCTGGACGATCAAGGAACATACGAAGAAGACGTATGACGTATTGCCTGACGCGAAATCCATCGTTGTCATGGGCTACCATGTGTGGGATGACATGCTTGAATTGGCAATAAGGAAAGGCCAAGAGTGGATTTATCCTGGGTATCTCCCATTGGACACGTTAACACTGGCTGTGAGCAGTCACTTGAAGAAGAAGGGCTACAAGGCTGTTTATGCTCGTTCGATCTCTCACAAGCGGCTGGCCCAGCTGGCGGGATTTGGAAGCTACGGCAAAAACGCTCTGATCATAAATCCTGTCTTCGGGCCGTGGATACGTTTGTCTGCGGTTTTGACGAACGCAGAGATGCAGGCTGATAAGCCTTTTGAACAGAACCTTTGCGGTGACTGCGAAGCATGCTTGGGAGCTTGTCCTGTGGGCGCTCTGATGCCCTACAAGGTTGACGACCGCAAGTGCATGTTGGGAGCACATCTCATGGATGGCCTAGGGCTCGACTATCGCAAGATGTGGGAGAAATATGAACCTGCCTTCACGAGGAACTCGCACTTGATGTGCATGGAATGCCAGAAAGCCTGCAAATACGGAAAAGACAAACACTGAAACAATTTCCTCTTTGCAGATTGTGAATGCTTATTTGATGTCTAACGTTCTTATGCTAGATAGTGCCTAGTATTGTGCAGAAGGGTTGCAGAATGGCTAGCGTGCAATCACAGGCATTACCTAAACTGAGCAACGACCCCCCGACCAGAACAGTAGGCCTAATATCGGACACGCACGTGCCCAGCCGAGCAAGAGAAATACCGAAAGAAGTTTTCGCAATCTTCGACAAAGTCGATTACGTCGTGCACGCAGGCGACTTGGTGGACCTGTCGGTTATTGACGAGTTGGAGCAGATGGCACCCGTGCTGGCCGTCTACGGCAATATGGATGGGCCTGAAATAAGAGGAAAACTGCAGAAGGTAAACTCGTTCAAGGTTTTCGACTGGAAGATCGGAGTCACCCACAACCCGGGATCGCTTTTTGGAGCGGGCAAGATGCGCGACATAGCCGCCAGAAACGGGTTCAACGTGCTAGTCTACGGGCATTCACACAGTTCAGGCATGAGATGGGAAGGCCGCACATTGTTCATAAACCCCGGAAGCCCAACAAACCCCATTCCTCCCTTCATAAACAAGCCTACCGTGGCCCTACTGAGAATAACCAAACAAGAAATAATACCCAGAATAATCCAAGTCTAGAACAGAAAGCAAATTGGCAAGCGCCCTTGCGAAGGTTCACATCGCCTCTGGGCTCCCATCCTTCCGTTCTTGCACTATTTTCACTTTTCCTCACCTCTCTCCACGCCTTGTATGTGTCGCTTCGTAGAGAGTCTTAAATTCGAAAACGGTTGAGGGTGTTGAGCGAGGTCGTCGTGGAGGTCAACGCTCATGGAAAAATGCAGGAATCCTTGGCACAGTGAATGCAAGGGCAGCGACATCGAAGTCTACATACAACTGAAAGGCGAGAAATTGCCCATTTGCAGAAGATGCTGGGGCAAGATCGCGGACAAAGACCTTGAATGGTGAGAAGATGGACAAGTTTAGCCTGAACACGGCAAGATCTTTTCTCGGAAAGAATGTAAACCTCCACCTGAAAGATGGTTCAGTCATAATCAACGTTCAATTGGCAGAAATCGAAAGAGACGAGTTCAGGAGACAAGCTTTCGTTACGTGCGTTGCTTATGGAAATCGAGGAAGGCTTAGAGTCTCCTTGAAAAGCATAGCATGGGCAGAACTGCTTAACCAAAACCTGTTCATGACAAGCGGCTAGAAGAGCAGACGACGCGATTTATGACGAAAGCCAAATAGACTGGCTCAACGTAGATTGCGGACTATGCGTTGTTCGCGTTGCGGCAAGTGTTGCGAAGAAACTGAAATGCTGCTTTGTAAGGCTGACATAAGCAGGTTGGAGAAGGCAGGATATGCTTCAGAAGGGTTTGTTCGTTACGATAGGCAGGGCTATGCTAGGCTGCGCAACCAAGGAATCTGCTGCGTTTTCTACGATGCACAAAAGAGCCGTTGCAGGGCCTACAAGCATCGGCCCTTGGGTTGCCGCGTCTATCCAGTGATCTACTGCGAGGAGGAAGGGGTCGTTGTGGATAATATTTGCCCGATGCAGGACACGGTTCAGCGGGCAGAACTGAGGCGGAAAGGCAGCAGAGTAGTGAAACTGCTCAAGGAGATCGACAGTGAGGCAGAGGCCCGACGTCTCAAGCCTTCAGTGCCGTAAACAAGGTTTCCACATAAACATTGCAATCAATCTTAAATAAAGCAGAGCAAGTTATCTGTTCGGTGACAATACATGCCTTGCACTGTTATTGCCGGAGGTTTCTGGGGAGACGAAGGTAAGGGCAAGATAATCTCCTACTTGGCCTTGAAAGAACCGCTGGACCTGTGCGTAAGGACAGGTTCAGTCAATGCTGCACACACGATTTGGTATCAGGGAAAACGCTATGCTTTGCACATGGTGCCTGGAGGCTTCGTGCACGAAAAATGCCGGCTCCTAGTGGCTCCTGGCTGCAACGTGGACATTAAGAGCTTGCTTGAAGAAGTTGAGCTCACAGGCGTAAGAGACCGTATAGGCGTGGATAGCCAGGCATCTATAATTGAAGCAAAGCACTCTGAACAGGACAAAGCGAGCGCGCACCTGAAAGGCATAGGCACCACCGGCAGAGGCGTAGGCCCCGCCGTCGAGGAGCGCGCCCGCCGAACCGCGAAACTGGCAAAAGATATTCCAGAACTCAAACCATACCTCACAGATGTGGCAGCAGAGACCAACGAAGCAATAGACAAAGGCAAAAACGTGCTCTTGGAAGGAACCCAAGGCTTGCTGCTTTCACTCTACCACGGAACATACCCATACGTAACAAGCCGAGACACAAGTGCATCCGCGATATGCTCCGAAGTAGGCGTAGGCCCCACAAAGATTGACAACGTTCTAGTAGTCCTCAAATCCTTCATCACCCGCGTCGGCGCAGGCCCGCTGGCAGGCGAGATATCTAAGGAAGAAGCGCAGAAAAGAGGATGGTTCGAAACGGCGGCTGGAACAGGCCGTGACAGACGCGCAGCCCCATTCAACTTCGACCTCGCGAGGAAGGCCATAATGGTCAACGGCGCAACGCAAATAGCCCTGACGAAGCTGGACTGCGTGTACCCTGCAAGCCAAGGCGCAAGAACCTTTGGCAACCTGCCTGCGGAGGCGAAGCAGTTCGTAGGCAAGGTTGAGAAGCAGATGCGAGTGCCTGTTGCTCTGGTCGGCACGGGACCTGATGCGCTGGACCTCATTGACAGAAGAGACTAGGCGCTTGCCCTCTGGCGGGGAGAGAAACATACAAGATATTCGTCCGTCTATCATTGCTGTTTCTTCGAAGAACTAGTTGAGGGGTCTCATGGTTGGCTAAGGCCGATGGCTATTGGATCTTCCGGATCGGTTCTGGTCTCGGATTATCAAACCGAAGTCTCGGGCTCATTTTTGCCTGCAACCTTGTTGGGTCTTTTGGTGATGGCCTTTATGCTTTTCTTTTGCCCGTTTACATGGCGAGAACCCTTGGTGCCAGTTCAGTGGAGGTCGGGGTGCTTTACGCGGTGAATAGCCTGTTTGCGGCTTCAACGCTCTTTGTGGCTGGGGCGCTCGCAGACAGGTACGACCGTAAGAAGATCATGCTTGCGGGTTGGGTTGCGTGGCTACCTGCGCCTCTCATTTTTGCCTTCGCGCAGAACTGGCTGCAGATGCTGCCAGGCATGATCATGTGGGGTTTCTGGCTCGGAACACCCACAAACACGGCTTACGTCATCGCCACAGCCGACAAGAGCAAACTCACCCTGACATTCACAACGATTTCCGCGGCATGGTCGTTAGGTTACATTCTTTCTCCTGCAACAGGCGGCTATCTTGCCGGAGTAGTAGGTATGCGCAACGTCTTCCTTCTCGCCTCGCTTCTATACGGTGTGGCCTGCCTGTTTCTTGCATTCATCAGAAGTCAGCATGCAACAAGAAACGAGTCGCCATCTGCGAAAGAGCGGTACTCGTTTCTCAAACTTTTGAGGACAGGAAAACTGCTGAGACTTTCACTGCTTTTCGCCTCAATACTGTTCATCATTATGATGTTCCGCCCTTTTGTGCCGAAATTCCTCACAGACATCTACCATTACAGTGATTCCGAGATAGGCATTCTAGGCTCTATCACATTCGCCAGTTCCGCAGTCCTCGGAATCTTGCTGGGCAGGCTGGGAGACAGAACAAGAAAATCCTACGCTGTTTCTGTTTCCATGATTTTCTGCTGTGCTGCATTGATTCTGCTGCTACTATTCGGCAGCTTTCCAGTCTTGATTATCACGTTTCTCCTGTTTGGAAGTTCATACCTCACGTGGTCTTTGTTAAGTGCCATAGTAGGGCCTCTTGCTCCAGAAGCCTGTAGCGCTCGTTGGATATCAGTTCCCCAAACAGTGAGCATGTTCAGCTCGATAATAGCGCCCTACGTGGCTGGTGTGCTGTATGCTGCCTCGCCATTCTATCCATTTATGATAGCACTTGTGGCGACTGCGATTCTTGCATTGGTTACGTTGACAGGAATGTTCAAAGAATAGGCTGAGAGCCTAGCCTTGCGATAGTTTTATTTCTGAGCACATATTTTCCGTTGTGCAGGGTGAACATGAATGGGAGAATTGGGTGGACACGAGTTAAGGCGCTCTACAAGCTTTCTCGCCATAATACTAGTCATAGGGCTGCTTCTGGGAGCGGTCGCGGCCAGCTACATAGCCTATAGGCAGATCAGCAGGTTGGACAGCCAGATTACGGCGCTCCAAAATGAGGTTTCAAGACTACAAGGCAACCAAACCGTCATCTACGAGAACAATACGATCATCCAGAATGGCACAACGCTTTCGAGACTGTACGAAGAAGTCATAGGCTCCGTGGTTTTGATAGTCTGCAAAAAGAGCGACGGGACTGCTGTTCAGGGTTCAGGGTTCATCTACAACCTCACAGGCAACATGGTCGTAGTCACAAACAACCATGTCGTCAGCGGTATGATAGACGTGAGTGTCACTTTTTCAGACGGCGAAGGGTATGCCGCAATAGTGAATGGCACAGATCCGTATGCGGACTTGGCTGTGCTTTCGGTTGTTGGTGCACCCGAATCCGAGTTCAAACCTCTTGAGATTGTCAGTTCCTCAACATTGAGAGTAGGCGACCCCTCAATAGCCATAGGCGCGCCATATGGCCTAGCAGGCACCATGACAACAGGCGTGATCAGCTCGCTTGGAAGAACCATCCGAGAAGAGGACTACACTGGAGGCTTTGCAATAGCAAACATCATCCAGACAAGCACGCCGATAAACCCTGGAAATTCCGGAGGCCCATTGCTGAACTACGCCGGCAAGGTCGTGGGAATAACCACGGCAATCGTGCAAGACGCACAAGGCCTAGGTTTCGCGGTACCTTCCAACACGATACGTAAGGAAATATACGCACTGGCCAAGTTTGGCACCTACACGGACCACTCCTACCTGGGCGTGAAGGGAATAGACATGGACTACTACGAATCTCAGACACTCGGCGTAAACGTGACCTACGGCTGGCTGATTGCTGAAGACCCTGTCGCAGGAGGCCCCGCTGCCGCGGCAGGCATCAAGAGAAACGACGTAATCGTCGCCATAAACGGAACACGGATCAGGAACATGGACGAAATGTCCAGCTATCTCGAAGAAAAGACGCTGCCCACACGAACCATAATCCTGACCATAGCAAGAAGAAACCAGACCACTCACCAGACCGATACGTTGCCCGTCTCTGTGGTTCTGGGAACAAGACCTCCACCACCGTAGGCTCTTCTAGACTCCACTCCTTCTCATTGCTTTAGTGCGACAAAACGCATGACTTGCCTCTTGCTGTTTGGTGGGGCTGCCCGGATTTGAACCGGAGTCTATAGAGCCCAAGTCTACAAGCCT
>CAZUFK010000037.1:0-14346 GCA_964619695.1 uncultured Candidatus Bathyarchaeia archaeon | reverse complement strand
TTTAAATAAAGTACGGTTCATTTCGTTGTTAGCTTCAGAATTCACGGACGTTGACGAATGTCAGAAGAATATCGCCACATACTCAGAATAGTGGATGCGGATGTGGAGGGAACTCTAAAAACATCCTACGCGCTGACGAAAATTAAAGGATTGAGTCTGAGTCTTGCGAACGCTGTCCTGAAAAAGGCTGGCGTGAGTCCTGACAAGAGGGCAGGTTTTCTAACCGAAGCCGAAATCGAAAAGATAGAGGAAATAGTCAAGGATCCCGCGAAGTTCGGGTTGCCGAGTTGGCTCTTGAATCGGAGGAAGGATCCAGACACTGGAAAAGATATGCACATTATCAGTGCCGACCTCGTTTTGAGAACGAAAATGGACATTGAACAGATGAAGGACATAAAATCGTGGCGCGGATACCGTCATGCCTACGGCTTGAAGGTGCGTGGACAGAGAACCAAGACCACAGGAAGAGCAGGCAAAGCCCTGGGAGTGAAGAAGAAGACGATCATGCAGGCACAGAGAGCAGCCCAATCGGAGAGTAAGTAGGCATGGGAGATCCTAAGAAACAGAGAAAGAAGTATGAAACCCCACGTTTTCCATGGCGAACAGACATACTGCAGGAGGAACTAAAGCTCCTAGGCCAGTACGGCTTGCGGAACAAGCACGAGTTGTGGCGCCATGAAACAACGCTGTCAAGATATAGAGGTATCGCACGATCACTCATAGGCAGACCTCCCGAGGAACGCAAAAGAATGGAAGAAGAGCTTCTGACCCGATTGAGGAAACTTGGAGTGCTGAGTGAAACAGCAGCGTTGGACGATGTCTTGGACTTAACTAAAGAGGACCTTCTTGAACGCCGACTACAGACGATCGTCTTGCGTAAAGGCCTATCCAAGACAATTCACCAAGCGAGGCAATTGATAACTCATGGACACATAGCGATTGGAAACAGAAGGGTCAAGGTACCGAGCTACATCGTGACGACGGAAGGGGAAAAACAGATAACGTATGTAGGTAGGAGCCCCTTGGCAAACCAGGCACATCCTCTGCGCCAACTTATTTCAGTGGCACCTACGACCGAGGGAACACCAAGTGAGCCTGAAAGAGAGGGAGGACAATGAGTTCCAGCAAGAAGAACGAAAAATGGGCGGTCGTGCACATTTTCAGTTCCTACAACAACACGTTGATTCACATAACCGACATTTCAGGCGCGGAAACGATAGCCAGAACAACAGGTGGAATGTTCGTAAAGGCTGACCGACTGGAGTCTTCACCCTACGCGGCGATGCGGGCAGCAACAGCGGCGGCAGACGCAGCTAAGGACAAGGGAATAACAGCCATACACATAAAGGTCAGGGCACCTGGAGGATCAGGACCGAGAACGCCAGGCCCAGGCGCGCAGGCAGCCATACGCGCTTTGGCGAGGGCAGGATTCCGCATAGAACGCATTGAGGAAGTTACACCAGTCCCTCATGATGGAACACGAAGGCCAGGTGGCAGAAGAGGAAGGAGAGTCTAACAAGCCATCGTTGTTCTTCCTTTAATAGAAAAATTGAAATAATGCACTCATATTCTATTGAACGGCGCAACCATTATCATAGCTATTGCGGAGTGTTCAAATAAGTGGAAATAAAGGTGCTTGAAAAAGACGATGTCAACTTGCGTTTGCTTATTCGGGACGTTGACGTTCCGTATATGAATGCCCTGCGAAGGGTAGCACTTTCTGAGGTTCCCTCCATGGCCGTGGACGAAGCGGTGATAATTGAGAACTACTCAATACTGCCTGATGAAACTATAGCACACAGGCTTGGGCTTATCCCGCTCAGAACCGATCTGGAGAGCTACAACCTACCTGAGGATTGCCCGTGCAAGAGCGAGTTCGGATGTAACCTTTGCAGGGTTACGCTTACGCTAGATGCGGAGGCGAAAGAGGGAACTAGGACAGTCTACTCGGGTGAGCTGTCGTCTGAAAACCCGAACGTGGTGCCTGTGAGCGACAAGATCCCGATCGCCAAGCTGGCGAAAGGGCAGAAGATAAAACTTGAAGCGTATGCAAGGCTCGGAAAGGGAAGAAACCACGTCAAGTGGCAACCTGTTTCAATGTGCGCCTACAAGTACCTGCCGAAAATAGAGATTTACGCCAAGAATTGCGACGCATGTGGAAAATGTGTCGAAATATGCCCCAGAAAGGTCCTAGCCAAGGTTGGCAGCAAAGTAGAGATCCAAGACGAGATGGCTTGCACCCTATGTCAGGACTGCGCCGAGGCTTGTCCGCAAGACCCAAAGGCTATCAAGGTTGGCTGGGAAGAGAACGCATTTATACTCAATCTAGAATCTTCAGGTGCCCTTCCACCAGAGAGAGTAGTGAAAGAGGCTGTCAAGATCCTAGAAGGACAACTGAAGGAGTTTGAAAGCCAAATAAAGGTGAAAAAGAGTGAGGAAAGCTAAGACCCCGAACCCCGACCTGATAGAGCTTATTCGCTTTCTCAAGAAACAAGGCAGAGAGAACAAGGCAAAGATATGGCGAGACATCGCTGAAGACCTAAGTAGGCCAAGCAGAAGACGCGTGGCAGTGAACGTAAGCCACCTGAACAGACACACGGAGAAAAACGAAAACGTTGTCGTCCCGGGAAAGGTGCTTGGTGCTGGCGAGATGGATCATGCAGTAATCGTGTCGGCCTTCGCTTTCTCGGAGAAAGGTAAGGCAAAGGTAGAAGCTGCAAACGGTAAATGCCTTTCCTTCGCCGATCTGATTAAGAAGAATCCGAAAGGATCAAACGTCAAGATAATCGGGTGAAAAGAATGCAGACAGCAAGCAGACCAACTATCGTGATAGACGCGGATGGACTTATCCTAGGCAGGATGTGTAGCATGATCGCTAAGAAGCTTTTGACAGGTGAAGAGGTAATCGTCGTGAACGCCGAGAAGGCTGTGCTCTCTGGGAGAAGGAAGAGCAAAGTGAAGGAAGCTCACGTATTTCTGGAGGTAGGGAAACCCGTCACGGGCCCATTCCATTACCGGAGGCCTGATAGGATACTGAGAAGAACCGTGAGAGGCATGTTGCCCTTCAAACAGCCGAAAGGCAAGCAAGCCTACAAGCGGCTCAAGGTCTTCCTCGGACTGCCAGATGAACTTAGAGACCAGAAGACTGAAACTTTCGAAGAGGCCCAAGCCAAGAGGCTGACCTGCCCGTATTTCACGCTCGGAGAATACGCGAAAGAAATCGGCTGGAACGAAGGTGAATGACATGCCAACCAAGAAAGCCATAGTTGTAAGTGGTAAAAGAAGAACAGCCACGGCGCGCGCTGTTGTCAAACCTGGACTTGGAAGGATACGCATAAACAGAACCCCCATAGAGATCTATGAGCCTGAGATTGCACGCGAGAAGATAAGGGAGCCGCTCATACAGGCTGGTGAAGAGGCTTGGAAAGAGCTGGACATGGATGTGAAGGTCGTGGGCGGGGGCTACATGGGACAGGCGGAAGCAGCCAGAATGGCCATCGCTAACGGATTGCTGAAATGGACAAAGAGCACGCATCTACGAACCATCTTCGCCGAATACGACAGAACAATGATCGTGGGCGATGCTAGAAAGAAGGAACCGAAGAAGTTCGGAGGCCCTGGGGCGAGAGCCAGAGTCCAAAAGAGCTACAGATGAGAGGCTGACTGAATGATCATACCAGTGAGATGCTTCACCTGCGGAAAATTGATCGGCGATAAATGGGAGGAATTCTCCCGAAGAGTGAAAGCGGGAGAAAACGCAGGCGAGGTTCTGGATAGCCTCGGCGTCAGACGCTACTGCTGCAGACGCATGTTACTGTCGCATGTTGAGATTATTGATGAAGTCTTGCGCTTTTATGAAGAGGCGGAAAAGCGAAAGGAAGCAAGGAACTCTTATTAGACGATGACAAAGGAAAGGCCATGTCGACAGTAATCGAGGACATAATTGCTAGAAAGGTTTTCAACAGCCGGGGCGAAGAAACAATCGAAGTCGACGTCATAACAACTTCAGGTTTTGGAAGGGCCGCTGCCCCTGCTGGAAAGAGTCGTGGAAGAGCCGAAGTGGCCTACTATCCGCAAGGCGGAGTCGACCAAGCCGTCAAGAAAGTCGAAGAGCTCGTAGCCACAGAGCTTGTGGGACTGAATGCAGATTTTCAAGAGGAAATGGACAGGACACTTCACGAGATTGACGGCTCGAAAGATCTTAGACTGATTGGGGGAAACACGGCTTTCGCCATTTCGCTGGCCAGTGCGGAGGCGGCTGCCAACTCGTATGGCCTCCTTCTCTTCCAATACCTAGGAGGACACTTTGCACATGAGCTTCCATACCCCCTCGGCAACACTATAAGCGGTGGCCAGCATACGTATGGAAAGTCTCCTGATCTGCAAGAGTTCCTAGTGCTTTCACACGGCGCCGAGTCTTTTTTTGAGGCTGCTAACGCAAACGTTCTGGTTCACAAGAAAGTAGGCGAAATCCTCAAGAAAAAAGACAAGCTCTTCAGCGCCGGAAAGAGCGACGAAGGGGCTTGGACTGCGAACATCGGAAACATAGACGCTCTCGAAGTTCTCGCTAGGGCGTGCGAGGATGTCGGCAACGACGTGGGCTTCGAGGTCGGTCTGGGCCTCGACGTTGCGGCGTCTTCACTTTGGAACGAAAAAGAGAAGACCTATGTTTACGCACGAGAAAAGAAGAAGCGCAATACAGGCGAGCAATTGGAGTTTATTCTTGACCTAGTGAAGAAATATCATCTGGCCTACGTTGAGGATGCCTTCCATGAGGAGGATTTCGCAAGCTTCGCTGAGCTAACCAACAAAGCTAAAAACTGCCTGATCTGCGGCGACGACCTTTTCACCACTAACAATGAAAGACTGAACCGTGGAATCAAAATGCACGCAGCCAACGCAGTCATAATAAAGGTCAATCAGATCGGCACGATCACGGACGCCTGGGAGACGATTGAAATGGCGCGAGGGAACGGGTACGTGCCTGTGATGTCGCATCGTTCAGGCGACACTTGCGATTGGCACATAGCTCACTTGGCTGTGGCCTTCAGATGCCCAATGATAAAAGCAGGTATAGTTGAAGGAGCAAGAATCGCAAAAATAAACGAGTTAATAAGGATCGAAGAGTTCTTAGGAGACAGGGCCACGATGGCCGACCTCAAAATGCTTTAGGAGGAAGAAAGTTGCCAGAAGATGAAGAGATCAAGGAAAACGAAATAGAAGAGCAAGAAAAGACCGAACAACCACAACAGAGTGAGGCGTCCCCAGCACCTGAAGCCGCAGAAACACCAGCCCCGGCTCCAGAAGAAGAGCTATTGATGGCGAGAGATACACTTCTGTCAGCAGGAATCCACATCGGGACAAGAATGAAAACCGTGGATATGGAGCAATTCATATACAGGGTCAGACCTGACGGCCTATTCGTCCTTGACGTGAAGAAGACAGATGACAGAATAAGGGTCGCTGCCAAGTTTCTGGCGCGGTTTGAGCCTTCGAAAGTCGCCGCGGCCTCAACGAGGCTGTACGCTCAGGAGCCTGTAGAGAAGTTCTGCGAGGTAACGGGAGCAACATCCGTCGTGGGAAGATTCATTCCAGGATTGCTTTCGAACCCGCTGTATCCTCACCGCATTGAGCCAGAAGTCCTGATAGTCTCAGACCCCAGAGCAGATGCCCAAGCGGTGAAGGAGGCAGCCGCAGTAGGCATACCCGTGGTGGCCTTGTGCAGCACTGACAACGAGTCTGCAGGCGTAGACTTCGTCATACCCACAAACAACAAAGGAAGACGGGCACTTGCAGTTATCTACTGGCTACTGGCAAGACAAGTGCTACGGGAAAGGGGAGAGCTACCGTCTGACAAGGATTTGCCTTTGACGATTGACGACTTCGAGGCCAAGATGGCGAGAGAGGAGGAGGAAATCTAGGCGAATGCCGAAGGTTCGCCGGCCCTGCCAAGCCGGAGCCTTCTACGAAGCAGACCCTGAAGCCCTCAGGAAACAGATAGAATCATGTTTCTGCCACCAACTCGGGCCTGGAAAAACCCCAAGCGTCATCAAGACCGAGTGTAAGCATGTTATAGGCCTAGTCTGTCCACACGCAGGCTACATGTTCTCCGGTCCCATCGCCGCCCATGCCTACTACGAGCTGGCTGTGGATGGTGCACCTGACATCATAGTTATTTTCGGACCAAACCACACTGGCTATGGCACCGCGTTGGCTGCGATGAATGAAGGCTTCTGGCGTACCCCGCTGGGGGATGTTGAAGTGGACAACGAAGTGGCTAATGCCATCGTGCGTGAATCACGTATCGTTGATGTGGATGAGTCGGCTCACCGTTTTGAGCATTCGGTTGAGGTTCAGCTTCCGTTTCTCCAGTATCTGTACGGTTCGGATTTCAAGATCGTGCCTATTTGTTTCTTGATGCAGGATCTGGCTTCGGCCAGAGAGGTCGGACAGGCTGTCGGCAAGATTCTGTTAGGCAAGAATGCAGTCATTATCGCCTCTTCTGATATGACACATTATGAACCGCAGGCTCAGGCCGAGAAAAAGGACAAGAGAGCCCTCGAGGCAGTTGAGGCGATGGATGAAGGAAGACTTTTCTCGATCGTTGAGGAGGAGAGTGTCACCGCCTGCGGCGTTGGCCCGATTGCCGCGTTGATTGCAGCGGCCAAGGTTTTGGGTGGGAAAAAGGCAAAATTATTATGTCATAAGACCAGTGGAGATGTGATTGGCGACTACTCAAGCGTGGTTGGGTATGCTGCCGTGTGTTTCAAGAAATAGTGGTGTATGATGGCGGTTGTTGCTTCGGCTCCCGCGAAAGTGATTCTTTTCGGGGAGCACTTCGTTGTCTACGGCGAGCCAGCTATAGTACTGGCCATCGACAAGAGAGCCTACGCCAAGGCAGAAACCCGCAATGACAAGCTTCTTCACGTACACTCCACAAACCTAAACCTTGCAGTAACCATCGAGAACGGGAACTTCAGGGTCGATCAAGGCGACCTGAAGGAAGCAAAAATGAAGTTTGAACCAGTCAGACAAGCCGCGGAGAAAGTCTTGGAAAAATACGGAGAAAACGTGGGTCTGAGCATTGAAATCAGCTCAACTATCCCCGTCGCCGCAGGACTAGGCTCCTCAGCAGCCGTAGTGGCCTCCGTAACCGCGGCAGTAGGAACTCTTCTGAACGTCGAAATGTCGAAGGAAGACATTTTCAAAATCACCTATGAAGCAGAAAAATACGTACATGGCACACCATCCGGCGTCGATCCGGCCATCGCAACTTTCGGCGGAACACTTCTTTTCCAGATGGATACTGGATTCAAGCCTTTAGAGGCCGAGATAGAAATCCCGCTTGTAGTAGGCGAGACAGGCGTGGAGAGATCAACCCGTGTTCAAGTTGAAAAAGTGCGCGACATTAGAGAAAGATTCCCACAGATCGTTGACCCGATCATGCATGCGGCACGCGAGATCTCCTTGAGAGCCATAGACGCCTTCAAGGAGAATGATCTGGAAACGCTTGGAAGTTTAATGAACGTCAACCATGCCTTGCTTTACGGGGTTGGGGTTTCAGATGAGTCTCTGGAGTGGCTTGTCAACGCCGCGCGGAAGGCAGGCGCGTTGGGTGCGAAGCTGACGGGCGCTGGCGGCGGTGGATGCATGATTGCTTTGGTAAGAAATGAGAGACTGGAGCAGGTTCTTGAGGCCATTCAGAGAGCCGGCGGAAGACCGTTCATGGCCAGAAAGACGGATGAAGGTGTAAGGGTTGAGCAAGGCTAGGCCCACCGTTCTGAAGATCGGTGGTTCAGTCATCACCGACAAGAGCGTAGAACTCAAGGCCAGAACGGACACAATAGACCGCTTGGCCACTGAAATAGAGAAGGCAAACGTGCACAACCTAATCATAGTTCACGGCGGCGGAAGCTTCGGGCACCCGAGGGCGCAACAATACGGAATAAAAGGCGGCCTGAAAGACGACTCCCAAAAGATCGGGTTCGCCGAGACACACCACCTTATGACCGTGCTCAACGGATTGCTGATGGACGCTTTGATATGGCATGCTATCCCAGCAGTGAGTGTAACGCCATCATCGGTCATAGTAACCAAAAATGGCAGAATCCAATCCTTTGACCACGCGTCAATAGGAAAGCTGTTGGATATGAGCTTCCTGCCTGTGTTGTATGGCGATGCAGTGTTGGATTCAGAGCTTGGTTTCACGATATTGTCAGGTGACCAGTTGGTTGCCATGTTGGCCACCCAATTTGGCGCGGAACGAATCATAATGGGCACAGATGTGGACGGATTGCATGACGCTGACCCGAAAACAGAAAAGACCGCAAAGCTATTTGAGCATCTAACATTGAATGAACTCAAAGGATCCCAGAGCAGGCTTGGCAAATCAACCGTCTGCGACGTTACTGGTGGCATGTTTGGAAAGATCGCTGAACTCCTGCCAGCCTTGGAGAAGGGCGTCCCCGTAACGATCGTGAATGCAACCAAGCCCAATAACGTTTACATGGCGCTCAAGGGAGAAAGAGTGAAAGGAACAGTAGTAGGAGACGAGCGATGTTGAGTAAAGGAACGAGAAAACGAAAGTCGGACCACATACGAATATCCTTGGACAAGAACGTACAGGCTAGAAACGCAACAACGGGCTTGGAAGACATTCACTTTGTTCACAAGGCTCTGCCCGAAGTTGACAAAAGCAAGATAAACATGTCCACGACCGTCTTCAACCACAAATTCTCAGCACCCCTGATTGTGGGAGCCATAACAGGCGGGGCGCCAGAAGCCACCGAGATCAATGCAACGATAGCAGAAGCTGTAGAAAAACTGGGGTTAGGCATGGGTGTAGGCAGTCAGCGTGCCGCGATAGAGGACAGAAAGCTTGAGCCGACCTTCGCCATAACACGAAAAAAGGCCCCAAACGCCTTCCTGATCGCAAACTTGGGCGGGGTGCAGCTTGTCAACGGCTATGGACTGAAGGAAGTCAAGAGGGCCATGAGGATGATTGAGGCAGATGCCATCGCCATGCACCTGAACTCGCTTCAGGAGGCTGTACAGCCAGAAGGCCAGACCAACTTCCGCGGGGTGCTTGAAGGAATAGGCGACGTGGCCCAAGGGTTGGATAAACCTGTAATAGCGAAGGAAACAGGTGCAGGAATAGCGGCTGAAGAAGCCGCGAAACTTGAGAACATAGGCTTAAAAGGGATAGACATAAGCGGAGTTGGAGGGACAAGCTGGGCAGCCGTTGAATACTACCGAACGAGGAAGGGAGAAGACGATTTACAGAAGAGACTGGGTGAGGTTTTCTGGGATTGGGGCATACCAACGGCTTCCAGCATTGTTGAGGTCTCCCAGTACGTCAACATCCCCGTTATCGCCTCCGGCGGCATACGCAACGGAATAGACATAGCCAAATCCCTCGCTCTCGGCGCAAGTCTGACCAGCCTTTCACAGCCAGTACTCCAAACCGCAACCAAAGGCCTAAAAGAGACGATTGACGCCCTTTCGCTTCTGATAGAAGAACTGAGAAACGTGATGTTCCTGGTGGGTGCCGAGTCAATTCAGGACCTACGGAGGACGCCTCTGGTAGTAACAGGCAAGACAGCGGAATGGCTGAGAATCAGGGGCTTCAACACCGAGAGCTACGCACGGAGAGGAAGGAAATAGGCCTTGGACGTTGACAGGTTCCTCGGAGAGAAAGCTCCCTTAATTGACAAAGCCATAGAGAAGTACATACCGCGAAAATTCACCAAAGACGCGGCCCTTTTCAGAATCAGTCCCCCTAGCTACGCATTCAACCTTGAGACCATCAACAAGGCAATCGCTGAGCCTATCTGGGAGTTTCTTGACCGAGGTGGAAAGCGGTGGCGTCCTTCGCTGTTCTTGCTGATATGCGAGGCACTGGGCGAGAATCCAGACGAGTTCATCGATTTTGCCATAATTCCCGAAGTAGTCCACAACGGAACGCTACTGGTGGACGACATAGAAGACGCCTCTGATCTGCGAAGAGGAAAGCCTTGCACCTACAAGATTTTCGGGCTAGACATCGCCATCAACGCTGGAAACGCCATGTACTATCTACCCCTTCTACCGTTGATAGAGAATCGTGAGAGAATCGATCCTGAGAAGCTCAGCAGAGTCTACGAGATCTACGTGCAGGAAATGATCAATCTCAGCATCGGGCAAGCGATGGACATTGCTTGGCACAGAGGCTTAGCGAACGCCGACCGCATCGACGAGAAAGACTATTCGCAGATGTGTGCATACAAGACGGGCACCTTGGCGAGGATGGCCGCTAGGCTTGCCGCTGTCTTAGCGGATGCAAATGCGGAGCTTGTGGATAAGCTTGGGCGTTTCGCTGAAAACCTAGGCGTAGCCTTTCAAATGCAGGACGACGTTCTGGATTTGACGAGTACGGAGTTCACTGAGAAGAAGGGCGGACGCGGAGAAGACATAACTGAAGGCAAGAGAACCCTGATGGTTATACACACTCTGAAGGTTGCTGACGCCAAAGATAGGGAAAGGCTCATCAAGATTCTCGACATGCACACCCCAAGCCAAGAACTCAGAGACGAAGCCATCGAAATCATGATGAAGTACGGCTCCATAGAATATGTGAAGCAATTTGCAGGGGAGATCGTGAAGGAAAGCTGGCTGCAAGTTGAAAAGCTCTTGCCTATTTCTGAGGCGAAGGAAAAACTGAATGCTTTCGCCACGTTTCTAATCGAGAGAAAAATCTGACCAAGGGCGTGCAGAAGGATTGACGGTTGATGACGTTGAGCTCAAAAAGCTTGTTCGAAAGGTTGCCCTGCTGAACGCCGTCAAACATGATGGCAAGGCACAGACAGGTCCAGTGATTGGAACCATTTTGGGTGAAAAACCGGAGTTCAGAACCAAGGTCAAAGAGATAACGGCTCTCATCAACGATGTTGTTCTGGAAGTCAACAGCCTTTCACAGGCTGAGCAAAAAGGAATCGTTGGAGAGAAATGGCCCGAAGCCCTAATGAAGGAGAAGATCGAAGAGGAAAAGCGCCTTCCGCCTTTACCCAATACTGACAGATACGAGCAGATCGTTACGCGCTACGCGCCGAACCCGGATTGCGTACTCCATCTAGGTTCAGCGAGGGCCATCGTCCTATGTTATGAGTACGCACGCATATACAACGGGAAGTTCATCCTGCGCTTCGAAGACACTGATCCAAGGGTGAAAGTGCCTGTCTTGGAGTTCTACGAACGAATAAGAGAGGATCTTGACTGGCTTGGATGCAGGCCGAATGAAGAATACATCCAAAGTGACAGGATTCCGACCTATTATGAACATGCTGAGAAGCTGCTGAAGGAAGGCCACGCCTACGTGTGCACATCAGTACCAGAAACCTTTCGACAAAAGACGTTGGCCGGCCAACCTTGTGAATGTAGGGACTTACCAGCTGAAGAACAGATGGCCAGATGGGAACGCATGCTGGAAGGCGGTTACAAAGAAGGAGAAGCAGTAGTCCGCGTGAAAACCGATCTAAACCATCCTAACCCTGCTGTCAGAGACTGGCCAGCCTTGAGAGTAATAGATCCTGAAAGGTTTCCGCACCCACGGGTCGGTAGCGAATACCGCGTTTGGCCTTTGTACAATCTCGCCTCCGGCGTCGACGATCACGTGTTAGGCATAACCCACATAATCCGAGGAAAAGAGCATCTGACAAATCAGGTTCGGCAGGAATTCATGTACAAGTACTTTGGCTGGAAGTATCCTGAGGCCATACATTACGGGAGGCTCAAAATCACAGGCGCCTACCTCAGCAAGTCGAAGATTGTGCAGGGCGTGCGCGAAGGCCTATTCAAAGATTGGGATGACCCTCGCTTGGCAACGTTTGCTGCTTTGAGAAGGCGGGGAATAACGCCTGAGGCAATCAAGAAGATGATAATCGACGTTGGACCGAAGACCTCTGATGTGGTCTTGAGCTGGGAGAACCTGAACGCTTACAACCGCAAGATTCTCGACCCTACTGCTGATCGGTACTTCTTCGTGCAAAGCCCTATAGAATTGACTGTGAAGCAGGTTCCGAAGGCTTTCACGGCAAGGCTTCATGCACATCCAGAGCATCCTGAAAGAGGGTTCCGAGAATACACCATAACGCCTGAGAGAGAAGGAAGTTCAGTGGCGCTTTGGGTTTCGAAGAAAGACGTAGACCCTTCGAAGGTCGGCACCGTGCTTCGTCTGATGGAACTCTTCAACATCAGAGTCGAGAAAGCGAATGTGTATTCTGCTGAGGCGGCTTTTGTCAGCGAATCCTATGAGGAAGCACGGAAAGCAAAGACACCGCTGATTCATTGGATACCTATCGAGAAAGACATGCCCTGCCAAGTCGTTATGCCAGACGCCACCACGTTGGATGGAGTTGCGGAAAGCGCCTGCAAGCGGTTAAAGCCTGACGACATTGTGCAATTCGAACGGTTTGGCTTCGTCAGGATAGACAAGGTCAACAAGAAGCTAATAGCCTACTACGCTCAAAAATAGCTGGAGGCGATGATATGAGGCAACAGGACAAAGTCATAGTGTGGCCAGCCTACTTCGACTCGACGAGAACCCGAAAGAACGGAAGACGAATCCCGAAGAATCTTGCCGTGCTCATGCCGAGAGCTTTGGAGATCAAGGAGGCTGCAGACAAGCTTCACCTTATTTGTGAACTTGTTCCAGACACCGGATATGCTAAGACACCGTGGCTGAAGCCAGGCATGGTTCTTGTGAAAAAGGGCAAGGAATCCAAAGAAGCTATCATTCAGAGAATCGCGAAGCAGTTGCAGAAAACGCGCAACACTATTGTGGCGAAGCCATAGCGCTAGCTTTTTCCTTCGCCGATCAGGACAGCGTTAAGCATTCCGTGTTGCCCAGGTCGCGATGTGATGCGTGCTTGCCCCAATGAGGTTTCTATTACTGCTCCCTTCGTTATTACGCCTCGACGGTCGTAGTCAATGTTGGCTGGGTTCTTGACGACTCTGGTGATTTCGACTTTTTCCGTTTTTCCAGTTTTGGGGTCAGTTATGCAAGCGAATTTGTCGGCGAGAATCTTGTTCTTCAATGTCCCGCCTCTTCCTCTAGACGTCTTTCGCTTCGGTTCGGCCATCATCGTCTCCATTGGAAATGAGCCCTGTTCATACCTTCGTTTTGTTCTGAAGACGACTCTTCTGCCGCCTGACTGTTTCTTCTTGCGTAAGTCGCCATGCCAAACTGACATTATCGTTTTCTCCCGAGGACTGTTGAACTTGGGTGCTGACTATCACCGAAGTTTTGCATATAAACCTATCCTTCTTGCGTTTCGGGCTTTTCTTGTTTCGGGAAGTCTTCGAAAACGTTCTTTAATTCTCGCTTCATGGCTGTGATGTCTTGGCTTAGGCCGAAGTAGTCTGCGAAGTATTCGGTTGTTCGAAGTACTGTTGATCTGCCGCTTCGTTCACTGGCGATGAGGTTCATTTCCTTCAGCAGTTTGACGTGACCGTAAGCATGGTGGCCTCGCACATCGATCACCCTCTTCTGGAACACAGGCTGCCTGTATGCCACATAAGAAAGCGTTTTCAGCGGACCTGTGGAAAGCAGTGGCCTGTTAACGAGCTTTCTGACTAGGGGCGTAAACTCGGCCTTCAGCTGCAGGACATATCGTTCATCTTTCAACTCCAATATCTCAAGCGCGCAGTCTCTGCGGGCATACTCGTTCATTAGCGTCTTCGCAAGCTTTCTGGCCTTGTTCTTTGAGCGTGACTTCAAAACTGAACACATCTCGTTCAGATCTAGAGGGCGACCAGCCACGTACAAGGCCGCTTCTAGAAGGACGAGATCACGTTGCGGCTTGCCTGCAGCTTGTTTCTCTGGAAGAGGCTCGTCTGCGTTAAGTGATTGTCTTTCGGCTTTCTGCAAGGTTCAGGTCTCCCACAGTTATGTATATTTCCTCTGTTTCCTCTTCTTGAAACAGCTTCACCTTCCCTTCCTGTGCTAGAAACAATAGAAGAATGAACGTGCGAATGGACTCCAGACGAAGCATACCTTTCGTCAAAGCTGAGAACTGCACGATACCAGTACCCTTGACCATCTTGGATAACTGCGTGTACAGCTTTTCCATCAACACTTCGATCTGCATGAGGTAAAGATCGAGTTGTGGCATGATCTCCGAGGGCGTGGGGATTATCGGCTCTGGAACGTATTTTTCGAGTCGGATGAGTGCTTCACCCTTCAAAACGTCGTCGAGAACTTCAAGCAGATGGCTTATGGTTGTTGAGGTCAGTTCGTATCTCAGCGGCAGGAATAACGGCGGTGGAAGATAGTCCTGTGGCGGCTTCGAAGGCGGCGGTGGCTCCTCAAGC
>CAZUFK010000036.1:0-14523 GCA_964619695.1 uncultured Candidatus Bathyarchaeia archaeon | reverse complement strand
AGGGACAAGGATCGAGACACAGCAATCATAGATGAAACCGCGATGAAGAAGAAAGTGCAGGAGGTCATCGAAAGCTGTGGAGAAAAGGACGTTGTGGTTGATGGGCATTACGCTGCAATGGTCGTGCCTAAGGAGCTTGTTGCATACGTTTTTGTTTTGCGGCGTGACCCTGTTGAGTTGCGGGAGTTTATGGAGAAAGAGGGTTTTTCAGGCCGCAAGCTGTGGGAGAATTTGGCGTCTGAGATTCTGGACACCTGTTTGGCTGATGCCTTAGAAGTTGTTGATGAAGACAAGGTCTGCGAGTTGAACGTTTCAAGGAAAAGAGTGGCCGAAACCGTTTCCGAAGTGCTCGCAGTGCTGGATGGTGGCAGGAAATGCGAAGTAGGCATCGTGGACTGGTTGGGCAAGCTGGAAAATGAAGGTCTGCTGGATGAGCTTTTGAGAGTGTAGAAGCATCTATCTCAGGCTTTGAGCTATCTGCCTCTTCGTCAGGAGCGTGATTTTTCTTCTGTTCGCATAGGACTTCGCATGGTCGCTGAACTTCTCGCCGATTATTATGGGGTTCGATAGGCGAACGTCGTCCGAGGCTTTGTCGATGTTTATGATGAGGTTCACGCCTATCGTTCTGTTCCAGTCCCTGATCCAGACTCCCTGAGCCACGCGGCCCTTCTGAACTATCAAGTCAAACTTTGTTGAAACCCCGCTGAAGCCTTCGAGCGTCGTGGCTTCCTGCTCCACTTTGAAGCCTTCCTTCTTGAAATACCGAATCGCCGCCTGCACAAGCTCGGCTGAAGGCGGCTTAGCCGCTATCTTCTTTCCACCGCTCATTTGCTCTCCTCTGCCTCAACCGTTATCTAGCTGTAACGTGAAAAGGCTTTCGGACAGTGCCGAACATGACTTCGACGCTAGTAGTTGTTTGCAGCCGATGCGGAGGGCTTCTGCTGGCCAAAGCCGATCAGAAAACGAGAACCTGCCCCTACTGTGGAGCGAAGGTCGATGTGAAGAAGGCCAAAACCGTGGCCTCCGCCGCAAACGCCTACGAGGCATCAGGAATTCTCCGCAGACTGAAAAATGATGCACTCTCGAAACACAAAAGCGTCAGGCGCCAATCACAGCTGTAAGATAGGCCATCAGCCCAAGCCCTAACAAGATCGAGAAAAGCTGTACAATTGATTCGCCGGCATGGGATTTCTTGTGAAGCTCAGGCATAAGATCCGTGGCCGCGATATAAATGAACCCGCCCGCGGCAAATGGAATAAGCAGGGTGTATATTCCTTGAAGGGCAAGAAAGTAAGTGATTACCGCGCCCAAAATCGCGGTCAAAGCTATAGCAAAGTTGTAGGTTAGAGCTTTCTTCTTGCTGAAACCTCCGTAAATCAAAACTCCGAAGTCGCCTATTTCTTGCGGGATTTCATGGAAAATCACCGCAAGCGTTGTCACAAAGCCTAGTTCAAAGGAAAGCATGAAAGTTGCAGCTATCAACATCCCGTCAATAAAGTTGTGGACACCGTCTCCAACAAGACTGGTGTACGCGAACGCATGGACCTCACAGTTTTCTTCGTGGCAATGCCGCCAGTGAAGAAACTTCTCAATTGAGAAAAAAGCGACAATACCCAGGATGATTCCATAAGACGTTGTCATAGCGCCATTTTCCGGCAAGGATTCAGGCAGCAAACCGAAGAACGCTCCACCTAGCAGGGTGCCCGAAGCAAAACCCACAAAACCCATAACGATACGTCTCAGCAAATCCTCTCTCAAGCCTACGAAGATTGCACCGACAAAAGATATGAGGCTCACTATCGTTACAGAGCCCAAAATGGCAACCAATACATCCATACCTTTTCTTGTTCAACCTCTCACACTTATTAGAATATCGGTCGATTAGGTTTTCTCATCTGTTTCAGCATCTGGCATGCTCTACATATCTTCTCAGAGGTCGGCTCGCCGCATTCGCTGCATTCCATCAATCCTTCTTTCCTCCTTGCTTCTTCCAAGGCGGGTCTGATTCGCTCGATTGACCTGAAAATCGTGAACTTCACTCCTGCACGCTCTTCTTCAACCCTATCTAACATTCTGCGAACGTCATTCCTCAACGCCTCCGAGGCGTATGGGCATGGCGTGCCTTGGAATCGCACCTTTTTCAAGTAGGCATACATTGCCGTTTCCTTTTCCGGGATCTCGCAGAAAGGCTTTATCTTCTGAACCAGCTTCGGATGCACCTCATCGGTGACTGGTTTCTCTCGGGCAAGCCGCAGGACATCGCCATGGAAAATGTTCAAAAGAATGGTCTGTGTCTCATCGTCTAGCGTGTGGCCCGTGGCAAGCTTGTTAGCCCCGACTCTTCTGGCAGCCAAATTCAAGGCCTTTCTCCGCAAGACACCGCAACAGGCACAGGGCGTAAGGCTACTCTCGCCTTTTCGTTTCAATCGTCTAACAATCTCATCAAGCGTGTAGCCAAAGAGCGCTTTGAAAGAGACTGTGCAATGCTCTATGCCAAGTCTCCTGCAGTTCTCTGCCGCTATCTTCAGCGCTTCGTCTCGATATCCCTTTATGCCCTCGTCAACCGTGACAGCCACAAGCGACGCTTTCGGATAATTCCTCTCAAGCTTCGCCAAAACGTGCAAGAGGCTGACACTGTCCTTCCCTCCTGAAACAGCCACCGCCACCCTGTCATCGAATTCGAGCATCCTGTATTCTGACACAGTTGCTCTGGCCTTGTTCTCAATAGATTTGACAAAACACCTCTTGCATAATCTTTCACCAGAGTATTGCCTAAAGAAGAGGGCCTCCCTGCGCTTGCAAACGGTGCAAACAGCAGCATCAGCGTTCACAGAGTTCACGACTTTGACTTCCAGAACTACTAGAACAGAAGCAACTGAAAGATTTTCCGCAATAGCTATTGCCGAGCTAACCCAACTCATACCTAGGGAAGAAGAGAAATGAAACGTCTTCATTCTCTGCCAGCTCTCTTCTTGATTTCGATTATGGCAGCCAACAGCTTGAGGGTCTACGGAAGCGGCCAAAGCGCCGACCACGTTTTCTCGTTAAACGTCGTTTTCTTGAGCTTTGCCCGGAAACGGTGAACACGACACTCGTCGACTCAAGCATTCGAAAGAGCCATTCTTTCACTTATGGTAACTATACCATGAACTACGAGTTCGAGACCGCGCGCGCGACGGCGCGGTTTTGGCTAGGCAGAACGGGTGGACCTACTATGATGGGGAGCTTATCTGGAGCGACCTCTACGACGTTCGGAATCCTACTTCAATTTCACCGTTGCTGATATGGTCATAAACAGCTACGTGTTTCTCGAGGCCAACATGAGCATGTTCATCTACGGAGAGGAATACACAGGTCTAGGCGGCGGAGGCCAGATACTCGTGATGAAGGCAGTGGAAAGATACTTCAAGCAAGACGGCGTCACCCCGAAGTCTGGACTCGGAGCCATACTCATACACGAAGCAGGACACAACCTAGGCTTTGATCACACCTTCATGCATGGAGTTGCCTACGCTGGCGACTTCGCCTTCGACGTGATGGGATACTACCCACTCTCATACTCGTTTTCCCAGCTGAGAAAAGACTCTTGGAGGAGACTGGTCGATGACCACAAGATCCTCACCCTGCAGGAAACGCTCGACAAAGACCAAACCCTCTATAGTCGCAAGTCTCCAGTTCCAGTAATTGATGCCAAGTTCAACGAGGTACTCGCCGAGATCAATGAGGCGAGGCAGCTTTACGACGGAATGCATTATCTCGAAGCCTACGACAAGACGGCTGAAGCTGAGACTTCAGAACGCGGCCTGAATGAGTTGATCTGGCGATATCTGCGACATTAACAACGATGGCGAAGTCAACATTTTCGACGTGGTCAGAATATGCGCGGCTACGGGACCCGACCGGGCAACGTTAAGTGGGATCCGGATGCCGACCTCATCAAAGACGGTATCATCAACATCTATGACATTGTCACCGCCACAAGTAGATACGCAAAGAGATGGCAACCAGACTGACTAGTCTGGTTCATGCCCACAGCTCACAGACATGGTAAGCGATCGTTGTTCTCCAGCAACACCTAAAGCAGGCTGTAGGTGATAATCTCTGAAAAGGCGCAAGACAATGGCCAAGAAACCTCTGAAGCGTCTGGAATGGCAGGAAGTATCTTATAGTGCCGAGCATTGGGCCTTGCTTGGAGGCTACAGGAGGAAGGCGCTCGCAGTGATGGAGGTTCTGGATAAGGCCTTCATAGCGTCCATCGCTCATGGCAGCATCGCTAGGGGCGACGTGACTGAAAAGAGCGACGTTGATGTCTTCGTGCCCGTTCCAGCATCGTCTTTCAGGATAGAGACTGCTTTAGAAGAGGCCACTATGTCTGTCGCGAGACGTTCGGTCGTGCAGGCCACACCTGCCTACGCCATGAAAGGCTATCTTGAACTAGGCGATCATATCAGCGTCTCTTTTCCTCTAATGAAAATGCGAAGGGTGGAACGAGAGTTCTACAGATTCGGCGGGGAAATCACGGTTGAGGGTCTAAGGAAGAATATGCGCGTTTCTGGAGTTGATAAGCGGCTTATGCTGATTGAACCCACCGAGCAAGGCCATAGGGAGAGTTCGATCATCGGGCACGAAGAACACGTTGCCAAGTTGCTGGGAGTGTCAATCGAGACGGTGTTGGATCGTGTTCATGCATTGTTGAGGAGGGACAGGATTGGACGGACAGGGGTTTTCATAGAAAGAGAGCTCAGCAATGATGAAACGTTTGAGATGGCTTTGAGCCGTCTTGCAGACCAGAATCCTGCTGTCCGCAGGCGGCTGAAAAGCATATCCTAAGCGCGATCAATCTGTGTAGAAGATCAGCTCTTTCTCTTCCAGTAGCTTCTGGATCTTGTCCACTGCCTCGTAGACGTCCTGCTCTCTCTTTGCGCCCACGCAAACAAGCTTTCCGGCCGAGAAGATGAGGAAAACCACTTTCGGCTCGTCCATTCTGTAGACTGCACCTGGGAACTGCTCAGGCTCGTACATGACTTTGCCCAGCTTGTAAACAACGTTTTCCAAGTCGATCTCGCCGCCTAGCGCCGCGGAGGCAACGATGTTTTGTACGTGGACTTCCGGCTTGTTTGTGATGGATATCCCTTTGCTTCTCAGTTCCTTCGCTACTTTGTTCACTGCCTGTATGGCTTCTTTTTCTGATTTCGCGCCTGTGCACACCATCTTACCTGTCTCGAATATGAGCGTGGCTGTTTTCGGCTTTTTCAATCTGAAAACGAGGCCCGGAAACACTTTCGGGCTGTATTCAGTGTGCGGAAACTTTTCGACTATTGTCTTCAAGCTTACTCTCTGGTTCAGTGTCGCAGATGCCACTATGTTCTGAATGCATATTGATGGTTTTCTTTTCGCCATTCAAGCTCATCTCGAAATAAGGAAATATGCAATATTGATATTTATAATGTGCTTTTCAATTCTTAACACTAACTGTTCCAGTTCTTATGATTTTACTTAGAAAGCCGTTGCTTGGATCATTAGATAAGCGGGAAACGGAGGATTGCCGCCACTCCGCCCAACGCAAGGAGCTTCGCTCCGGCCTCGTGTTCGGTGCTGATAACGAGGATGCTGCCTCCTTTCTGCTCAACTTCCTTCATGACGTCTTCCATAGCCAAACGGTATTCATCAGTGGACTTGCGCAGGGCAGTGTCTGCTAGAACCAGTTTTTCGACAGCGCCGCTCCTTGCTGCTTTTTCAACTTCTTCAAAACCGTAAGTGACGTTTGCCTCACCTTTCCCTAGTCTTTTCAGGATTTCCTCAATGACCTCTGACTCTTCAGCCACTCGCAACTGCTTGAAGGTCTTCAGTAAGATGCCTGACCGCAAGGCCTCATGTATCCCCACGACGCCTCCGTTGTTAACGCTCTTGACATCTGCAACCGACTTAGCAATGTCTGGGGCTTCATTCTGCAGGAATCTTGCGAAATCGTTCTTTACGAAGCCAACGCCAATGACGACTACGGGGTTTCGTCCATCAGTCCAGATCTGGCGCAAGCTGTTCACGGTCTTTCTGAAGTATTCGTTCAGAGCGTTGCCTCTTTTTTCGGCTTCAAGCTTTCCCGGTAGCCTGATTCTTTCTTCAAGCTTCACTTCGATGCCATACTGGGCTGTGGTGGCGATGGCGTAGCCTTCATCATCTATTGAAACTATCATTATGGGCTTTTCGGAGGTTTTGCTGGCTCTTTGCAGTCTGTCGATCTGATGTTTAGGCCACTTGTCCTTGACTATTGTCAGCGGCGTGTTCAATGTAATGCTGAGCGTGTGGTGGGCGCCTACTGGAACGTTGTCTGGGGCCTCGCTGACGGTTCCATGAATCCTAAGCCTGCCCAGCAGCTTGTCCCAGGCAACCGTTTCCACCTTGACACCCAAGAAAACCGGGACTCTTTCTCCGCGTCCAGGTCTGGCATATTTCTCGTCAGGCTTAACCTCTCTGGTAGTGTAGGCGAAAACCTCGTCATTCTTGTAAATGACGTTGTAAAGGTGCCAGAAATCGTCAAAAGTCTCAGGGATAGCCTTCACGAAGCCCTTCTTCAGGTTGATCTCCAAGATTTTCAAGGCCTACTGAACCTCGTTTTCGCAGAATCCCAGCATCAATAATCAGCCACCGCTGTTAAAAACGTAGCTCTCCAACAGCCTCCACTACGCCGATTCGCCCTTGTCGTGATTCAAGAGGCTTCTCCGCTCGCGAAAAGTCTATTTGCTCCTTTCTCTTAGCTTCTGCTTCAAACTAGAGGGTGTTCATCTTGATCGCAGAATTCAGTTATGATATTGGCAAGGTTGAGAGAGGCTACAACAATCGAACGTTATACGTTGACCTATCAACGGCAAAGATATCCAGCAGACCCGTCTCACAGGGAATGAAAGACAAGTTCACAGGAGGTCGAGGCTTTGATCTGTGGCTGCTTTGGAACGCGCTACCAATGAACCGCATAATCAAATGGGACGACCCCGAAAACGAAGTCTGCATTTCCTGCGGCCCTCTGGGCGGCATTCCAGTCTTCCCCGGCAGCGGCAAAAGCATCGTCGTTGCGATATCGCCTTTGACTGGTACTGTGGTCGATTCGAACGTGGGAGGGTATTTCGGTCCCTACTTGAAATTCGCAGGCTGGGACGCGCTAGAGATCCAAGGCAAAGCCAAGAGCGAAGTCATCATATTCATAGACGGCGACCACGGCAAAGTCCAAATCGAAGACGCCACCAGACTTCCATCCGATACCCATCTTCTCGTAGAAGCGCTCGCCAAGAAATACGCATCAGAGAACCAGCAGAATATTTCAGTTGTTTCCTCAGGGTCTGGTGCCGAACACACGTTGCTGGGTTGCCTCAACTTCTCGTGGTTCGACGTAGGCAGAAAGATTCACAGGTACAAGCAGGCAGGCAGAGGCGGCATAGGCACGGGTCTTCGAAACAAGAGAGTGAAAGCCATCGTCGTGAAATACTCGGGCAAGGTGACGGTGGAGACTAATGGACCTGCGGATGCCGAGGCCGTGAAGCAGATAGGCACTGCATATAATCAGGAGTTACGTAGCCTCGATTCCAAGCAGAACGAGATGGCTGTCGTAGGCACAACGCACCTAGTGCCCATCATGAACGAGTTCGACCTCTTGCCAGTCAACAACTACAGATTCGGCAGCCACCCAGAAGCAGAAAAGTTGGGTAGAGAAGTGTACCGGAGGAAGTTCCACAAGGGCTTTGACGGCTGCTGGATGGGCTGCTCGTTGGCCTGTGCGCACGGCGTCAAAGACTTCGAACTCAAAACAGGTCCCTACAAAGGGCAGAAGGTTTTCGTAAGTGGGCCTGAGTACGAAACCATCGCAGGCGTAGGCAGCAACTGCGGAATCTTCGACGCAGACTACGTTATCGAGATGAACTACTACTGCGATGTTTATGGCTTGGACACGATTTCCGTCGGCACCGCTATTGCCTTCGTTATGGAGTGCTACGAGACGAGTTTGATTGACAAGAAGGCTACTGGCGGCTTGGACCTGCATTTCGGCAACAAGGATGCGGCTCTTGAGCTTGTACATCAGATGGCCAAAGGTCAAGGCTTCGGCATCATCGTTGGCCAAGGTATACGGCGAATGAAGAAGCTCTTCGCTGAAGAATATGGTGCTGACCCGAAGATCTTGAGGGACATTGGCATGGAAGCAAAGGGCCTTGAGTACTCCGAGTACGTGACCAAGGAGTCGCTTGCGCAGCAGGGCGGCTACGGGCTTGCCTTGAAGGGGCCTCAGCATGACGAAGCGTGGCTGATCTTCTTGGACATGGTGCACAACTTCATGCCCACGTTCGAGCAGAAGGCTGAGAACCTGCATTGGTTCCCCATGTTCCGCACATGGTTCGGCCTCAACGGCCTCTGCAAACTCCCGTGGAACGACGTAGTCCCGGAAAACAACAAGCAAACCAAGGAACCAGCGAAAGTGATCGGCCACGTGGAAAGCTATGCTAGGCTATTCTCAGCCACTACAGGCAAGAAAACCACAGTCGAAGATATCATAGCCATGAGCGAACGCGTCTACAACTTCCAGCGCATTTTCAACCTGCGCATGGGTTTCGGCACGAGAGAGCACGACGACGTGCCATACCGCTCGGTCGGCCCAGTAACCAAGGAAGAATATGAAAGTCGCATGGAACGGTATGATAAACAGCTCAGGGAAAAGGTAGGGTACGATCCGACAGGCAGGTCAACTGGAGAGAAGATGACGGTTTTGAGGAAGTACCGCGAGGCAGAATACGAGAGGCTGAAGGACGCGGTGTACAAAAGGCGAGGCTGGAACCAGAACGGCGTGCCTACGCCACAGAAAGCGAAAACACTGGGAATAGACTTCCCAGACGTTATGCAATTGTTGCAGAAGCACACGTAGATCCTTCACCGTTCTTTCGCCGTTCAACCGACTATCTTAAAGCATTAAAGCGAGTCTTGCCCATTCTGCTACTACTGCGAGGGTGAGCTTCTGACGAAAGTCCTGTTTTGGCTCTTGGATGTTAATTCTGAGGTCAGCGACGGTGTTTCTGAGGTCTGGTTGTGGGGTGTTGCCGGTTCTGGCAAGAGGGTGCTTGTTGTTGACAGGGGTTTCGTGGACTATTTCTATGCCGTGACTGAGGATGGCCTTGACGCGGCGGCGGTGGCCGCTGAGATTGAAGCTGAGCATTATGCTTCGGTTGTGAAGGTTGAGGCTGCTGAACGCAGGCTTTTCGGAAAGCCTGTGAAGACTGTGAAGGTCTACTGCCGAAGCCCTGACGATGTTTCAAAGTGTGCGCGTGACCTTCGAAACCTCGAAGGCGTAAAAGACTGCCTCGAAGACGACATTCGATACTCCATGCGCTACCTCATCGACAACAACATCGTCCCATGCGGCTGGCACGAAGCCGAAGTAACCGAAGAAACGAAGCCATCAGAGCTTCAGGTTGACAAGGTCTACGTGGCGAAGTCTCCGCCGAAACCGGTTGAAAGAACTGGGGTTCCGAAACTGCGAATCCTAGGCTTCTCAACAATATGCTACAGTAGGAAGGGTTCACCGAAACCTGACAAGAACCCAGTCGTGATGATTTCAGTGGCCACAAACCAAGGCGAATCCAAACAATTCCTTGCGGACAAAGGCAACGACGACAAGCCAGTTCTTGAGGCCTTCATAGACTACGTTCGCAGCATCAACCCAGACGTCGTAGTGGGTTACGGTACGAACGGGCAGGAGTGGCCCTACCTCATCGAAAGGTGCAAGAAGCTTGGGCTAAAACTGCAGGTTGACAGGGCGGAAACCGAGCCACATACGAGCGTGTACAGCCACGTTTCGCTGACTGGCAGAGCTGACCTTGACCTTGCAGACTACGCAGAAGATTTTCCAGAGGTCAAAGTCAAGACACTGGCGAATCTGGCAGATTATCTGGGCGTGCTGAAACTTGAAGACCGTACGGTGATTGAGGACGTTGATTTGGCGGATTACTGGGATGACAAGGCGAGGCGGGAGGCGCTGAAGAGGTTCTCTGCCGATAACGTTCGTTGCGTTATGGGCGTGACTGAGGCTGTTCTGGATTTTGCCATGCAGCTTTCCAACCTCGTAGGCTTGCCGCTGGATCACGTGGGCACGGCGGCGGCAGGCTTCCGCGTCGAGTGGTTCCTGATAAGACGCACGCATGAACTTGGCGAGCTTGTCCCAAAGCGAATCGAGCAGCCCTACAGGCCATATACAGGCGGCCTCGTTCTTCAGCCGAAACCTGGCCTACACGAGAACATCACTGACTTGGACTTCAAATCCATGTACCCGAACCTTATGATAGCCTACAACCTGTCGCCTGACACATACGTGACCCCAAAAGAACCAGATCCATCTGGCGGCGTGTATGAGGCGCCTGAGGTCAGACACCACTTCCGTAAGGAGCCACCGGGGTTCTACAAGGAAATCCTGACTTACCTCATTGGCGTGCGGAGCGAGATCAGAGCGAAGATGAAGACGCTCAGTACATCGAGTGTTGATTACCGCGTTCTGGACGCGCGTCAGAAGGCTGTCAAGATCATTACTAATGCCGCCTATGGCTATGCTGGATGGACGGGTGCGCGGTGGTACGTGAAGCCTGTGGCTGAGGCAGCAGCGGCCTGGGGCAGATACACGATTTCGAACGCTATCAGGATGGCCGAGGAGGCTGGGCTACAGGTTGTTTACGGAGATACGGACAGCATATTCGTGAACAATGACGAAGCAAGAATCGAGAGGCTCTCTAAGGAGATCAAGGACAAGCTGGGCTTGGAGGTCAGCCCCGACAAGGTTTACGTGCGCATCTTTTTCACTGAGGCCAAGAAACGTTATGCTGGGCTCTTACCTGACGGACGCCTTGACATCGTCGGCTTGGAGGTTATGCGTGGTGATTGGGCTGCCGTGGCGAAGGAAGTGCAGGAGAAGGTTCTGGAGATCATCTTGAAGGAGCGTTCTCCGCAGAAGGCTGCAGAGTACGTGCAAGGCTTCATCTACGACCTCAGGCAGAAGCGCGTTCCATACCGTGACTTGATAATCTGGAAGACCTTGACGAAGCCTCCCGAAGAGTATCAAGTTAAGGCGTCTCATGTTGAGGCGGCGAGGATGCTGCGCGAGAAGGGCTGGGAGCTTGTGGTCGGGGACAAGATAGGCTACGTGGCGGTTGCCGGCTCAGGTCGCCTCTACGAAAGAGTCAAACCTTACGTGCTTGCCTCACATGCCGAAGTTGACATCGAGTATTACGTGTCTAGACAGGTGGTGCCTGCTGCGGCAAGAATCCTGGAGTCCTTCGGCATAACAGAAGAGCAACTGCTCAGATCAAGCGGACAGGAAAGAGAAAGTAAAAAGATAACGGACTTTTTCGGGAGTTAGGTTTCGGCTGTGATTTCTGAGAACACGTTCAGCTGCACGGTAAGCGAGGGCTTAACAGCGTCTGAGATGCGTGAGGCTATTATGCGTTTTATGTTCTTGTCGCTGGCCACATCGACGATTCTCTGCGTGATTATTCCATCGAACACCACAGTGTCCACGCCGTCGATTTCCTGAAGCTTCTCCGCCAACTGGCTTACGGGCAGACGCTCCATCTGTTCAAACTTGTCATTCAGCAAGACCGCTTCCAGAGTTCCCTCCAAGGCCTTCGTGGCGTCGGCGATTTCTTTTGGAAACTCGATCTTCGGTTTTTCCCGTTTCGGTTTGTACAGGTCTCCAATCGGCACTTTCGCTTCTAGCGCGGCCGTGATTTCCTTGCAATTCAGTTCTTCGACTTCCTTTCCACGTGGCGCTCTGGCAATGTATTTTACGTTCGTGACCTGCAGGAGTTCCTTCAGAATCAGGTCGCCGCCTCTATCACCGTCTAGCAATGCGGTGGCTTCTTTTTCTTTGCAGATCTTTTTGATGCCTTCGGCCACTTTTGCGCCTTCGAGGGCCACGGTGTTAGTAAGTCCGCAACGCATGAGGTTGATTATGTCGGCTCTGCCTTCGACCAAGATTACTTCTTTTGTGCTTTCCAGATCGGGTCCTGCGGGCAGTTCCTCCGATCCGTATTTTCCGACCTTGCCTGCTTTTTGCGTGTCTGAGATTTCTTTGAAGACCTCGTCCACTGAGGGCATGGAGTCGATGTTCCACTTGTGCAGGATTTCTTTGGCTCGGTCGATGATTACTTTTCTGCGTGCCTCGCGGACGTCTTCAATCTTGTCCAATGTTACTTTTGAGGCGCATGGGCCTACGCGGTTTATGCTTTCGATGCTTGAGGCGATGAGGGCGGTACTGACGCGGTCGAGGCTTGTGGGTATGGTGATGGTGCCTGTGGTTTTGTCCTGTTTAGAATGCAGTTCAATCTCTATTCTGCCGATTCTTCCTGACTTCTGCAGTTCACGTAGATCTAGTTCGGGGCCGAATAGGCCTTCGGTTTGTCCGAAGACTGCTCCTATGACGTCCGGTTTTTCAACGACTCCTTCGATTTCGAACTTTGCGCTTATAGCGTACTTTATGGTAAACGTTTGGGATGAACCCATGGTAAGCGTCAACCTCCTGTGATTTTTGTTAAGGCGGTTAAAGGTGATCAGGCGACTCGAGAATGTGGTTCTCGAATCACGAGACTACATCTTAACGTCCTATATATATTACGTTTATGAATTACCGCTAAGCTTCCTCTTTAAGGTTTCCATATAAGAGGCTAGTCCTTCAACGTCCTTGACCTCTTTTCCAACAAGGGCGAAAAGCTCAGCCCAGAGAACAGTGTTAGACTTAATGCCATCATGTTCGAGAAGTTGCTTCAGTCGAGCCGTCAGCTCTTTTCCGCGCCTGTCAAAATCCAACAGCAAAACAACCTCGCACGCTCCTGTGTCTTTGATTTCAGAAACCACATCCAGAAGCGACTTTCCACCAGACTTCGCCGAAATGATCCTGCCCTTTATGCCCAGCGCCGTCAATGTCTCAACGTCTTTTCTGCCTTCGACGGTGATCGGTGTTCCCTTTTCTGCTTCCTCAGTTAGGCGTTCCAGAATTTGTTCAAGCTTCTCCTCTTTTTCCTTGAAGTGCGTTGACAACTGGTCTTACCTTGTGATTTTGGCGTTTTTCACCACGTTGAGGCATTCTTGGGCTTCTTTATTGGTTTCAAAGTATCTTCTTGCTGGTGCTAAGATGTCTGTGAGCTCTTTGGCCACGGCATTTTTGAGGTCCATGGGGTGCAGTTTGCCGCTTGTGTACGTTGCGACCAGTTCGTCGAAGCTTTGGAATTCGACGTTGCCACCGAATTTTGCAGGCCGTTCGATGGTTAGCATGGTGCGTTCTCGGAAGATTATGTACTTGGTGATTTCTATGACTGGGTTGTATTCGGCTGTTTTTTCGGGGCAGAAGGCTCTGTTCATTTTCTGTTTGATTTCTTCTGGCGTGTCGTAGATGAATATGCAGGTTTCAGGTTTGCTTTTGCTCATCTTCGCCGAGGACAGCGCTTCTTTCTCGGCGCCTTCGGGTATAGGCCACACGTTCGGCTTCTCCAGGCCTTGTAGCAGGTGGTGATGTACGCATACGGGTTTCCAGAAGCCGAGGCGTTCGCCGAGTTCGCGGGCGACGACGTTGGCTTTGCGCTGGTCTAGGCCGAGCTGGCAGATTTTGACCTGCATGTGGAATATGTCGGCCACTTGCATTGGCGTGTACAGGTAGTCGGACACGTGTCTAGCCTCGCTTTCCTTTCTGCCCGCGATTTCCAGCGTCCGTGTGGCGCGTGCTATTGACAGGTTCTTCGAAACCATGACCGTCTTTGCCCAATAATCCAGATCATCGTAGAGAATGTCTGAGTAGATGAATTCGACCTTGTCTTTTGGCACGCCTAGTGCGATCCATGAGTGTTTGAACAGGTCAGCGGCTTTGCGGATGAGGTCGAGGTTTCCACCGAGCTTGTTGTTCAGCCAAGCGTGCCACGTGCTCAGATAGGCCTTGTAGCGTATGCCTGCTTCCACGAAGTCTTTCATCTTGTAGGCGCAGATCACGCCTGTGCCCAAGTGAACGAGGCCTGAAGGTTCCCAGCCGTCGTAGGCTATGGGGTGTTCTTCGGTTTCAAGGAGTTGCCTCAAGTCTTCGGGAGTCAGCACTTCCTCGGTTGGTGGCTTGCAGATCAGTTCGATTTTGGTTTCTATGTCCAAGGGCTTGAACCTGCCATGTTTGCTAGGCCTTATGGTGTGGCTGGACTTAAAAGTTGTTTATCGCGGGTGTTTTGTTTCCCACGTAACCTAACGCTTAACTTCATTGGTGGAGCGTCGCGCTCCTCTCGGGTTAAGTTCTCCCGTCGTGGGATGTTTTGCCCGCGCCCGCTGTGTCCCATGTTTGGGTAAACCCGCCATCACTGAGGCCTGTCTGTGACAGGCTTCTCCGTTGGGTCCGTCATCATGGCTAATGCCAGCGGGATTACAGATAGGCTCGTACTGCGGTCATCGCCTGAAACAAACACACACCACAGAAAAGTTAAACCTTACTGTCCACCAATCCACGTTCAGAAAAGCCCGCATGCATAG
>CAZUFK010000035.1:0-15282 GCA_964619695.1 uncultured Candidatus Bathyarchaeia archaeon | reverse complement strand
TCGGAAACAGCATAGAGACAGACTACATGGCAGCAGAGAGAGCAGGCATCAAAGCCATACTCATCCAGAGATCAGCGAATGCCAATAACACCACTCGCGGTTTGCGTGTGATCAGCAAACTTGACGAGGTCTTCAAGTATATGAGCTAGATTCTACAAATGGAAACGCTCGTTGAGAATCGCCAAAGAGGTTATAAGGGCCTCCTCGGTTCGCACAGTTTCGGTTCCTTGCATTGGGATGGTGTTGATAACGAAGTCGGCAATGTCATCTAGGTTCAGGTCTTCCCTCTTGACTACTTCGTGCAGTCCCTGAGAAGGCGCGCCGAAAGCCACCAGAACGGTTTTTGCCTTTTGCCATCTCTCAGCTATCTCATCAGCCACATCGGCGAATGGCAAGCCAAACTTGGATGTGGCAATGGTCAGGCCGAAGCGTCCATCTCTCACGAGCTTTCCAAAGGGTTGCCTTTCAACAGAAACCAAGTAACCCCAATACTCAGGGATTCTGTCATGATCGGCAAGCTCAACCTCAAAACGATCGTCGATTTTCTTGACCTTCACGGAAACCCTTCTATTCACAGGTAGCTGTGTGTTCGAAAGCACCGCTGGCTCCTCGACGCCAATGTCTATGAGCGTGCCTTCCTTCATCTGGGATACAGTTGCGCCTTCGCGGTACTCCCCGACCTTCAGGTCTTTCATTCTCCGATTGAGAGGGTGATGCGGTGTCCGTAATGGCGGAAGTATGCCTGCATACTGTAGCTCCGGTTTGAGCTTGAAAAGCCTCTTCCGCAGGTACTGTGGCGTCTCCACATAGGTCAGTAGAGTAGCAACCAAATCCATGTCTCTCTCTTGGTTAGCGTGCGGGTTGTCTGGGTAGATGATAATCTCGCTTATTCTGAAGATGGCGGCTGCTCTGCCGATGAGGCCTATCTTGGAGGTTTTCTCTCGCAAGTGAGGTGTGTCAGAAACCACAGAAGCAGGAATGGCCACAGACACTTTCCTGACTGTCAAATTCGTTTCCCCGTCTTTACCCATTGTGAGACATGTCTGGCATGACCGTTATAGGCCTTCTGCTTAAAAGCTGAGATCATCATACTAGACAATTGGAAAGAGGGAACACTTTGCCGAAGGCAACAATCTTGGATGACCTCACCAAAATCAAGCAGATCGACAAAAGTGACATGCTTTCCTTCTGCGTTGACGCACCCAGACACTATGGTGAAGCGGCGAAACTGGTCAGAAGGCTTACGATAGGCTATCCCAAACCAAAGACAATAATCACCGCAGGCATGGGTGGCTCAGCCATTGGCGGCGAGCTTCTCAAAGACTGGGCAAGAGACAGAATAGCGGTTCCTATAGAGGTCTGCCGGGAATACTCGCTTCCCGCGTATGCCGACAAGAACACGCTGGTTTTCGTGGTCAGCTATTCCGGAGAAACAGAGGAATCCTTAAGCGTTTTTTTGGACGCAGTCAAGCGCAAATGCATGACCATTTGCATAAGCTCACACGGAACGCTTCAGGAGTTTGCCGAGAAGCTGAACGCGCCACACGTACGTGTTCCTGCTGGCATGGCTCCACGCGCTACGCTTCCGTATCTGTTTATGCCTATGCTCGTGCTTCTGGATAAGATAGGCCTCGTTTCGGATGTTGACCGTGAAGTCTCTGAAACTGTCAAGACCCTGAGGCAAGTGAGTCAAGCAGACCAGCCCGGCAAGCCACAGACAAACAACTTCGCAAAGACATTGGCCTCAAACGTCTGCGGAACCGTTCCCGTGATCTACGGGTTTGGGTTCTATCGGGCCGTGGCTCAGCGCCTTAAGACACAGTTCAACGAGAACAGCAAGGTTCCTGCCAAGTGGGAGTTTTTCCCCGAACTTAACCACAACGAGATCGTAGGCTGGGAGGCCGTGAAGGAGCTTGCCGAATGCTTCTCAGTGATCCTCATTCGAGATGTGGACGAACCGGAACCGATACGGCAGAGAATCGAAGCCACGAAGGGAATCATACGTAAGCAGCTAGTCAAGACCTATGAAGTCAAAGCCCAAGGCAAAAGTCCACTGGCAAGAATGGTCTCAGTTATCTGCATTGGAGACTTCACGAGCGTGTACTTGGCTGTGTTGCGAGAGATAGACCCCACACCTGTGAGAACGATAAGCCTGCTGAAGGAAAAGATCAAGCAGAGCGGCGCCAAAGACAAGGTCATTCGCGAACTAGAAAAGCTCACGAAATAACCGAGCTAGTCCTTTTCTTCCGCGATGAAGTCAGCGAACATTTTCTCGGCGGTTTCCAGTGACACGTGTTGCGGCGGATGCTTGAAGGCATAGGCGCATATCGGCAGTATTGCCCCCTTCTCTTTTCTGTCTCGAGCAATTCGCACGGCTCTTACCACATCTAACAGTACTGAGCCTGCGTTTGGCGCGTCAACCGTGGACAGCTTCAGGTCTATCTGCATGGGAATCCTGCCAAAGTACACGCCTCTGATCCAGAAGTAACTGTCGCGTCTGTTCTGCAGAAAATCCACATAATCCGTCGAACCAGCCACGACTTCCGCATGATAAGGCAACGCAGACTCAACCGACTCCGTCTTCACAACACGCTTAACCTCCTTAGTGCGCTCCAGCGTGTCAAGCGACTCAGTCCCTCCGCCAACGTCAAGCTGATAGGTCTCAGTGATCCGCACACCCTGTGTCGAAAGCAACTGCAGCAAAGTCTTATGCAGTGTGGTGGCCCCCACTTGGTCAATGAGGTCGTCACCCACGACCGGTACCTCTGCCTCCTCAAACCTCTTGATCCACGCTGCATCGCTGGCGATGAAGTTTGGCGTGGCGTTCACGAAGCCGCAACCTGCCACTAGCGCCTGCTCCGCGTAATACTGCGAGGCCTTTGCAGCGCCACTTGGCAACAAGTTGACCACAATTTCTGCGTCGCTCTCCTTCAGGGCCTTCGCAACGCCTATCTCAGGCATGCTACTCACTTGTACAACGTGCTTTGTGTATTCGCCTAAGCCGTCCAGAACAGGTCCCTTGTGTATGACAACGTTGTACGGTGGCACGTCAGCTAGTCTTGGAATGTTGTTCGGTTGCGCCAGTATGGCCTCCGACAGGTCTTTGCCGACCTTTCGGTTGGCAATGTCAAATGCCGCCACAACCTCCACATCCTTCGGATGGAAACCTCCCAAGAGGACGTTACGCAACCCAACACTGTCCTCACCACTGCCACAATTACCGTAATACTCTATACCCTGAACGAAGGCAGAGGCACAGTTTCCAATGCCTACGAGAGCCACTTTGATCTTTGGCAAACAATGACACCTTGCTGGCTTTTCATATCCACTATTGCCTTATAAAATGCATCGCTGTCGCTTCGTGCGAATCAAGATGATCATCGAAGCTTGGCATTCAGCCTGTCACAAGGCACGTACTCCTCATTCACGCCTGCCTCTAGGAGCACATCCCGCCACATCTCCAAACCCTTCTTTTCTTTCCACCTTTCAGGTGAAGGCATACCCAAAACTGCCAGTCTGTCGCCCTTTTCAATCCTTTCAGCAGTGATGCACGTTCCTTTTTCCGGATGCACTGGAGTAATGATGTCAGGAGCAACCGCAACAAGCCTTCCGTCCCTGTAAGCCACAAGCACCTCGTTCTTAGCTCTAAACTCAAACACTCTACCGGCGAATTCGCGGCCTCCAAAGAGCTTGACATTGATGAACGTGAAGCCTGCCTTAGTTTGTCGCTCAACGTCCTGCACGGTTCCCTCGAAAAGCTTTAGACCATCAGTTTCCTTCAAGACTGCTTTTACTGGCTCAACAGCCTTTCTCAAGATTCTTCCAACGTGGATGGATTTTGACAGAGTCAGCTGAATAGATGAGGTCTTGACCTGAGCGCCTGTCAAGATCCGTCTAGCCGTGTAAGCGCTGTGGTTCCACTGCGTGGCCAGAGCACGTGCGATTTTCTCTGCCGCCTTGGCATCTGCAGTCTCCTTAACCACAACCACGTTCTTACCATGTATGTCTGCAACTACCATAGGCGTCAGAGGTATGTCGTCAATTGTGTAGACCTTCAAGTGAACCTCGGGCACAGCTCTGCCTGCTCCATCCGCGTCTGCAACAGGCACACCTTGTCGAGCTGCAACATCCACGGCGGCCAGAGTATTGAACCCTCCAAGCTCAACAGGAATCGTGGCAAAAGCACGAAAACCAACATACTCCTCCAAAGCTCTCAGCGTCTTTATCGCTGCATCCGAATCGTACTCTATTGTGGTTGTGGCGCCCACGCATGCGAAGTTGACGACCTTTGCGTCGTCAGGCACTTCAGAGGGTTCTACAAGCTTTGCAGCAACTCCATCCGAGGTCAGCTTGTCCGCTATCCTGTAACCTCCTTCTGTGCTGCCTCCGCCGCCTGCGGAGAAGATCGCAGCGCCCTCAACAAGATCAAGGAGATCCTGGTAGCTAAGCGTTTTCAAACCTCGCGCCTCAATCAATAGCTTTTCGAAGGTTTATTATCACGCAAGCCTTAAAATGTTCTGAAGGCACGAATCCGAAATGAGTTGAGCACCATTGACTGGTCAGGACAAAACCCAAGACAAGCTAACAATCATCAACGAATTGGCCCGCCGAAGAGGCTTCTTCTGGCCTTCATACGAGATATACGGGGGCACAAGCGGCTTCTTCACCTATGGGCTTCTAGGCGCCAAGCTGAAACAGAACATCGAGAACAAACTGCGCGACATTTTCGTCAATCAGCTTGGAATCCTAGAAATTGAGTCGCCCGTCATTACACCGGGGACGGTTTTTGAGGCTTCAGGCCACATTGATCACTTCAAAGAACCCATGGTAGAATGCCAAAAATGCAGGAAAAGCTTTCGAGCCGACCACCTGCTCAGGGAGGCCACCCAGATGAGCGAGGCAGAAGCTGAGAAGCTAAGCCCGAAAGAATTGAAGGAGGCCATTGATAAGAACGATATACGCTGCTCAGACTGCGGGGGCTCATTCGGCGAACCGAAACAGTTTCTAACCATGTTCAAGACAACCATAGGCCCATACTCAGACGCAATAGGCTACGGACGACCAGAAGCCGCACAGGGCATATTCGTGGAATTCAACCGCCTCTACGGCATAGCTCGCGAGAAGCTACCCTTCGGCGTCCTGCAGATAGGGCATGCTTTGAGAAACGAGATCTCGCCCAGACAGGGACTCATGAGGCTCAGAGAGTTCACCATAGCCGACCTGGAATTCTTCTTCGACCCAGAAGAGGAAGACTGTCACATGCTGGGGAGCGTCGAAAACGAAACACTTAGACTCGTCACGGCAGAAACTCGGCAGAAAGGCTCGGAGGAGATCACTGAACTCACCGTCAAAGAAGCCTTGGAGAAGAGCATAATCAAGAAACAGTGGCTGGCCTTCTTCATGGTCACTGCCAAACGCTTACTGGTTGACTTGGGAGTATCCAGTGAGAAACAGCGTTTCCTGGAGAAATTGCCTTGGGAACGGGCACATTATTCGCAGCAGACGTTCGATCAAGAGGTTCTGCTTGACCGCTGGGGCTGGACTGAAGCTTCAGGCCACGCCTACCGAACCGACTACGACCTCAAGAGCCACATGGACTCAAGTGGAACGGACATGACCGTATTCAAAGAATACTCAAAACCAATCGAGAAAGAGCAAGTAATCATAAAACCCATAATGGCCAAACTAGGCCCTGTCTTCAAGGGAGAAGCTGGAAAGATCGCTACGACGCTGGCGAAGGCCAACCCTGCGGAAGTTGAAGCCTCCATGAAGAAGCACGGCTACTACACGCTAGACGAATACAAAGTACTAGCCGAACACGTGGACATAACAAGCCAGAAGACTGTTGAACAGGGCAGACGGTTCGTTCCACACGTAATCGAGCCCAGTTTCGGCATTGATAGACTGTTCTATATTGCCATGGAGTACGCCTACGAAGTGAAGGAAGATCGGGCTTTGATGAGCTTCCCGCCCAGCATCGCGCCCATACAGATAGGTATTTACCCACTTATGAGCAAGGATGGGTTGCCAGAAAAGACGCTTGAGTTGCTCAAAGTGCTGCTAGACGATGGTTTTGCCGTCGAGTATGATGATGCAGGCTCCATCGGCAGACGATACGCCCGCGCGGATGAGGCAGGCGTGCCGCTAGGCATAACAGTTGACTATGACACCCTGAAAGACGACACTGTAACGATCCGCGACCGCGATTCTTGGAGGCAAGTCAGAACCTCAATGAAGAGCCTGGCGGACCTCTTGCGCGAGTATTTCCGTGGAAAAATCAACTTCGAAGGCTTAGGCAAGCCGATCTGAGAGCCGAGGCTCAGTTACCTTTTTTAACACTTCGATACATGTAATGTTGTAAAAGTGATCCCACTTTTCAGGGCGGGAGAAAGGTTGGTGCTTCCAGCAGAAACTGAGGAACGTGTAAAGCGTCGTGCATTGAGCGTATGCCAAGACCACTTACGCAAGGCACTGGACCTTTCTAGAAAGGTTCCTCAGATGATAGACTGTTTCATCCGAAACGACCGCGACAAGGCCAGACTGCTTTTCAATGAGATCAGAAGCGGCGAAGACGAGGTTGACACCGCCCGGCGAATGGTCTCGCAGGAGCTGGCTGAGATAGGCGCCATCTTGCTGAGCAGAGAGGACTTCCTGAGGTTCACGAACCTGACAAGCGAGATTGCAGACTTCTCCGAAGGCATAGCCTTCCGCCTGCTCGAGATCATGGAGCACAACTGGAGTGTTTCGATGGATATAAAGAAAGACCTTCTGAAACTTTCAGAAGCCGTCCTAGAAGCACTGCTGAAACTCAGAGAAACTATGATGGTTCTTAACTACGGCTCAGCCAAAACCATGGAGAAGGCCAGAGAAGTCGAGGTTGCCGAACGCGTCGTTGACGAAATCTACCGCGAACTCGAGATCAAGATCCTAAGCAGCAAGCTTGACTTTCCTTCAATGATACTTTTGAGAGACGTTCTTCAGCTTCTGGAGGACTCGGCCGACAAGGCTGAAGACGCCGCCGACGCTGCGCGCATCCTGTCCTTCGTGATGTAACAGGCGAAACCTCTGATGCCTAAGAACGTCAAAGTGGAACTCGTCGAAAACTTCCTTGTGGTCTGGGACACGGCTGAAGGCTCAGAACTGTACAGGAAGGGCTACTACGGAAAACCCTTGGGTGTTGCGAAACCTAAGACGCCAGAATTCGATGTGCCCCTGATTTTGGACCTGATGGAAGGTCTATACCTTGCAGAAGAGGGCGCAATAACCGTTCACGAAGGCGACGGAAAGATCAAGGTCAGCCTCAAGAGGCTCCGCCAAAAAGCCAAACAGCTATATGACGAATTCGATGACAAGTACGCCGTTTACCGCGACCTGCGTGATAGCGGTCTAGTCGTAACGCCTGGAATAAAGTTCGGTTGCGACTTCGCGGTCTATAAGCACGGCCCAGGAGTTGAGCATGCGCCATACATGGTTTCGGTAAAGAAGGCCAAGGCTGAGATGACGGCCACCGAAATCGTCAAAGCAGGAAGGCTTGCCACTACGGTACGGAAAAGATTCATAATAGCCGTACCAGACGTGGAAAGAGGAAACATAAACTACCTCATTTTCAAATGGTTCAGAGCATAGGCATTTATTCTCGCGATGAAGAAGCCACATCATAGGAGACTTTCGTTATGAGATCAGGCAGCTTTTCGAGATGCAGAGGAACTTCGATCGGAAACTAGGGATTTAGGTTAGCTAGGCATCAATGTTTGATTGGCAAAGATTCCTCTGACGAATTGGTGTGGGTAGATTTTTGTGGCTTCAAGCTTGCTTCCTTCGGCTATTGTCACGTCGTCAGCGATGGCTGAAACCGTTTCTATCGTTGTCTTTCTCTTTGGTGTCGAGTGGATTGTCACGTGTCTTCCTATTATGCTCTCTTTGATCTTTGCGCCCTCGTCGATTATGACTCTGTCCATGACCGCGGAGTTCTCCACCACGACGTTCTTGCCTATCTGTGTGTAATTGTCGATGCAGGAGTCAACTATTTTCGCGTCGTCGCCTATCTTGCAATGTCTTCCAATGAGTACAGAACCCTCGATCTTTATCTTTCCTTGCTTGATTTTCCGTATGATTTCCTTCCTGCTCTTCATTGATTCAGTGCTTTCTCCCTGAACCCATATTCGCTGTTCTTCGCTGATTCTTCCGCCGAAGTCTGTGAGTGAGGAGAATTTGCCGTAGAGCAGGTCGTGAACAGCCTCTAGGTAGCGTTGAGGTGTGCCTACGTCGTACCAGCTTCCCTTCAGCGTGTATCCGTACACGGGTCTGCCTGTTTTTATGATGTATGGTATCAAGTCAAAGCCGAAGTCCAGGCGGTTTTTCTCTTTGATTATCTGTTTGACTCCTTTTTCTTTGAATATTTTTCTTATTTCGGGCGAGACCACGTAGAGGCCTGTGTTAGCTAGGTTGGAGGGTGCTTCTTTCGGCGAGGGCTTCTCAACGAATCTGGATATTCTCTTTTCCTTGTTTATGTCCGCTATTCCGTAGCCTTCAACGTTGTCCACTTCCCGTAACGCTATTGTCATGACGGCTCCTTTCTTTTCGTGGAACTCTGCAAGCTCTTTAACGTTAACATCAAATATGTTGTCGCCTTGCACGGCGAAAACCGGGTCTTTCACGTTGTAGTATTCCATGTTTATTCTTGCGGAGTCTGCGCTGCCGAGGTCGTCTACGTTCGGTTGGTATTTTATATGGACGCGAGGCTTTATGCCGTAGATTGCGGAGAAGCCGTAACCTGACTCGAAATAGTCGTGCAGGTCCCTGTAGTTTGTGTAGCCTTTCACGCCGAAGATGAAGTTTCTAATTCCTTGGCGGGCCAGAGATAGTAGCGAGTATTCGATAAGTGGTCTGTTAACTAGGCGGAGGCATGCTTTGCTTGTTTCCGCCGTGAGCGGAAGCAACCGGGTTGCTCTGCCTCCTACAGGGATTATTACTCTCAATTTTTCAGATGCGTAGTTGTCTCCCAAAAGCTCGCCACCCGCAAACTACTTTGAGTTATTCAACTTGGCGTATTAAACTTTCTAGCTGGAACGCGAATCTTATTACATACTTCGATAAAAGCGTTATGAAGTCTCGCCAAGGTTTAGAGGTCTATGAGCAGGCTTGTAGGTTACTTGCGTCTGATGCGTCCTGTGAATTGCCTAATGATGGGCTTCGCTGTAGCGGTGGGAGCAGCTCTCGCAAACCCGGCCAACTTGAAGGCGTCTTGGCTCAACGTTGCTTATGGATTCGTTACAGGCTTCATGCTCACTGCGGCCTCAATGGCCATAAACGACTATTACGATCGGGAGATAGACGCGGTGAATGAACCGAATCGCCCGATTCCGAGCGGCGCGATTAGGCCTAAGGCGGTTCTGGTCTTCGCATCAATACTAACGGTGATGGGTTTCGTTGCAGCATACTTGACGAGTCCTTACTGCTTGCTGGCGGCTGTTGCTGCATGGTTGATGTTTTCGGCCTATACGACAGCTGGCAAGCGAAGTGGGTTGCCGGGCAACTTTCTCGTCAGTGCTTGCGTGGCCATCCCATTTGTCTACGGAAGTATAGCGGTCCTTTCCGCGGCCAGTTTGAATGTTCTGCTCTTTGTCTCGATTGTTTTCCTGTCGAACACTGGTCGCGAGATAACTAAGGGCATTGTGGATGTGCAGGGCGACAAGGCACAGAACGTGAAAACTCTGGCTGTGCGCTACGGAGAGAAGAGAGCTGCTGTAGCAGCTGCTTTACTCTATCTGTCTGCTGTCTCGCTAAGTCCGCTTCCGTGGGTTTTGGGCATAGTTTCTGTCTGGTTTTTGCCTCTTGTGGCCGTAACTGACGTCGGTCTTCTAGCATCCTCGTATATGCTTCTCAAGGACTACTCGCGCGAAAACGCTAGAAGAATCAAGAAGACAGTTCTTCTGTGGTTCTTGTTCGGACTGTTTTCGTTTGTTGCCGGGGCTGCATGGTGAGCCGATGCTTGATGCAACTGTCGCAAACGTTCTCTTGATGCTTCTGTGCTACGGCTATATTGTCGTTGTCATTTTCGTGTCAGGCAGACTTGAGAAGCCTTTCAATATCTCGCGCAAGTCTTCTAGGAAGTTTCTGCATGCGATGATTGGGAATCTTCCGTTCGCTATTCCATTTTTTACGATAGGCATTTTTCCTTTTTTGGTGGCTGCACCGTTCATTTTGGTGACGTTTCTTGCCTCTCCGTATACTCCTTTGAAGAGTATTAGCAGGAGGCTGAAGGGGCTTTCGGCCATATCTGAGGAGGGGCATCCGTTTGGGCTTGTTTTTTATGCAATCTCCTATGCGGTTCTCCGTTGCTTTTGCCTCAAGATCGTACGCGATCGCCGCAGGTATTTTGCCTATGGCCTATGGTGATAGCTTGGCCTCGCTTGTGGGTGAACGGTATGGCAGAAGACGATATAGGCTAGTGGCCAGCAAAAGCCTTGAAGGCTCAGTAGCCATGTTTTTTGGCAGTTTTCTCAGTTTTGCTCTTAGTTTGCTTTTCTTTTCTGCTTTCTACCAGTTCTCGTTATCTGCGCAGATGATTCTGGCTTTTGCGGTTGCGTTGGTTGCTACTGTGGTTGAGGGTCTTTCGCCTATGGGCTTTGATAATCTCAATGTTCCTGCGTTCAGTGTTTTGGTCTTCTTGTTTTTCAGCGGAGGTTTTTGAGCGGTTGGTTTTGGTGGCTATTGATGGATTGGATGCTTCGGGCAAGGATGCGCAGGCTGTTAGGCTTTGCGCCTATCTGGAGGCCAAGGGGAAGAGTGTTCTCTTGCGAGTACATCCTTCGAACGACAATTTCTTTGGCGTGGAGGCTAGGCGTTTTCTTCACTCGAAAGGTAAGCGCGCACTTTGCGTCTGCGCTGTTCTACATGTTTGATGTTGTTCGTTCGATCTTGCTTTGCTCGTGGAGGAGGTATGATTATGTGGTTTTTGTGCGTTATTTGATGGGAACGGCGTATCTGCCTTCGCCTTTGCACAAGGTGGGCTACTGCTTCTTTGCTACTGTCGTGCCTACGTCGGATTTCATGTTCTTTCTTGACGTTAGCCCGGAGGAGGCTTACAGGCGCATACGAGAAACGCGTGGTGAGCGGGAGATGTTTGAGGGCTTGGATGAGCTGAGGTTCGTCAGGCGTAAGGCGCTTTCATTGCTTTCGATGGGCGGTTGGGTGGTAGTAGATGGAGACAAGCCACCAGACAGTGTTGAGGAGGAAATCAGAGGCTCTCTGAAACTGAGGCTTTGAGGTTTCGTCTGCAAGCAGGAAAACATTATGTTTAGCTTGATGTCTGTTGCTGCGCGTCCTTTGCGAGAATGTGTTTATTCCGTTTCCATGTGGACGGTTACTATTGTTTCAGCGAAGTGGGCTTTCACTTTTTCCTCGATTTCTGAGGCGATTTTGTGTGCGTCCTCTATTGAAGTTTGTTTGCTGAAGAGGCAGACTATGTTTATGTAACGTTTTTTGTCAGCCACGTAGGTTAGGATTTCCTTGATTCGGTAGGCTTGGGTGGTGCCTGCTGTTTCGCTGATTATTTTCCTTATTTCGTCTTCGTGAACCATCGGGCCTTTCCGCTTTCTCGCAGCGGTAGGTTCCACGTGGACAGTCACGTTGGCAATGTCCTTTATGTTTTCTTCTATCTTGTCTTCAACCTGCTCAGCTATCTCGTGGGCTCTTACTATTGGCAGTCTAGAATCTACGAGTGCGTGCAAAGTGATGTAGAGTTTGCCGTCAGTGTAGGCTGCGGTGACTTCGTGGGCTTCTCTTACTCCTGAAACCTCCATGGCGAGCTTTTCAACAAGCTTCTCTGTGGGTATTCCTGTTTCACGTGGCTCGGTGTGTATGGAAACGTCCACGTTTCCGAGTGCTTTCTTGATTTTTTCCTCTACTTCTGAGGCCAGATCGTGTGCCTCTTCATGCCCAAGGTAATCTGGCACCTGCACGGTGGCTCTGACAAAGGTTTTGTCGCCTGCTTTTCTGATCTTCAAATCCTCGCATTTGAGCACGTTCTTTGTGCCTGATATCTCCTTTCTGACCTTGTCAGCCAGGTCTTTGGATACGGCGTCGCTGAGTTCCATTCCGCTGCTCCAGACGAGTTTGACGCTGAGGTAGGACAGTAAGCTGCCTAGTATGATCGAGGCAATCGAGTCTCCGTAGCGAAACCCTAGGAACGCTAAACCGAATCCTACGAGAGCTATTATCGTCGAGCTTAGGTCTGCGATGGCGTGGTAGAATCCGGCTTTCATGGTGTGGCTTTCGCTGTCTTTCGCCCTGAACAGCGTTCCCACTCTGAAGAAGTCTATGCAGAACGTGTAGCCGATAGCTATGAAGCCGACAAAGCCCAAGTCCGGGTTGATGGGTTGGTTTCCTAGGATCTTCATGATGGCCTCGTAGATTATCAGCATTGCCACGCTGACAAGTGCGATTCCTCCCACTAATCCGCCTATTGACTCGAACTTTTCGTGGCCGTACATGTGTTCTTCGTCGGGCGGTTTGAGTGAGGCTTTGGTTGCGATGAGAAGCACGAACGTTGTCAGGGCGTCAAGCAACGCGTGCAAACCGTCGCTTATTATCGCCAAGCTGTTAACGAGCAGACCTAAAATGAGCTCAACCAAAATGACGCTTGATATGGCCAGTGCGGAGCGTCTTAGCGTCCGCAGCTTGTAATCGCTTTCGGTGTCACTTTGCATTCTTTGACCGCTTGATAATTCAGGGAGGCGAGATTTAAGAATTATGGACTGGCCATCGACGGCAAGTGCAGGAGAAGCTTTTCGCGTTCTTCAAGAGCGATGCGGATGCTAAGCGGGTTTAAACCTTAAAAGGGACTCTGACGTTTTAGGTTTGAAAACATAGGCAGGGTTGAGGCTCATGTCGGTTGTGCCGGTAATTGAGGTTCTGGAAGGGAAGCATGAGGGCAAGAAGGTCACGGTCAGAGGCTGGGTCTACCGCAAGAGGGAAAGCAAGCAAACCATCTTTCTGATCCTGCGCGATTCGACGGGCGTGATCCAGTGTACTGCGAAGAAGGAAAGCCCAGCGTGGAACGATGCGGAAAAGCTTTCGATAGAGTCGTCGCTTACGCTTGAAGGTCTGGTTAGGAAGGATGAACGTGCACCTGGCGGGTTTGAGGTGGCTGCGGAGGGCATTTCGATTGTTGGGTTGGCTGAGCTTTTTCCGATTGCTAAGGACAAGAGTGAGGAGTTTCTGCGGGATACTCGTCACTTGTGGCTTCGCAGTCGTAAGATGAATCTGGTTATGCAGGTGCGTGGTCGGGTTCTGGGGTTCACTCGTGAGTTTTTCAGGAGCCGGAAGTTTACGGAGGTTTCGCCGCCTATGTTTATCACCAGCGCGTGCGAAGGCGGCTCGACGCTTTTCGGCTTGAAGTATTTTGACCAGAACCTGTATTTGACGCAGAGTTCTCAGCTTTACCTTGAAATTCTCATCTATTCGTTGGAGAATGTGTATTGTATTGCGCCTTCGTTCAGGGCTGAGAAGAGTCGGACTATTAGGCATTTGACTGAGTACTGGCACATTGAGGGCGAATGGCCGTTTGCGGACATGGGTGACCTGATGCGGTTTGAAGAGGAGCTTTTTGCGTACGTGTGCAAGCGAACCGCTGAAGAGTGCAAGAAGGAGTTTGCTGAGCTTGGTGCTGACCTGTCGAAGGTGGCTTCGGTTGAGGCTCCGTTTCCGAAGATCACGTACACTGAGGCGCTTGAGAAGCTGAAGGCAAAAGGCATAGAGAAGCGTTGGGGAGAGGATCTTGGCTACGAGGATGAGAAGGCTTTGGCTGACGAGTTCGGTAAGCCGTTCTTCATATACGATTATCCGACTGAGATCAAGGCGTTCTACTGCAAAACCTATAGAGACCATCCGGAAGTGGCCATGTCTGCGGATATGCTTGTGCCTCGGATAGGCGAAATCTCGACAGGCGGAGCGAGAGAGGATGGTAAGGAGATGCTTGTCAAGCGGATCAGGGGCATGGGCATGAGCGAGAAGGATTATGATTGGTATTTGGATTTGCGGAGGTATGGCACGGTTCCGCATGTGGGCTTCGGAATGGGCTTGGAAAGAGTGCTGACGTGGATGCTTGACCTGGAAAACATAATAGACTCGATACCGTTCCCAAGAACCACAAGAAGATTCTACCCCTAACACGTGCGCGAAAAAGAGATTTATACCCCGCTATATATTGGTTCAACCACGGGGAAGCCCTATCTCATCAGTCAGAAACCGCAACCACATCACAGAGAACACACAGCCTCGGCACGAGTCTTTCTCGGAACGATGCAAATCATTCATACTGATTGTGACTTGGATCTGTGGCCTTCCCCGTACTGGAAGGGTCGATTTTTGTTCTTTTCGAGTTTCCTCTTGAACGTCTCGTCCATGTTTATCGACGGGCATGCCAATCTGCTCGCGTCCAAGATGTAGAATATCGTGTCGATGAGTTCTTCTGCGATTGTTTCTTCGTGTTCACCTTTCTTCCAAGAGTCACTGGCCTCGCCCAATTCGATGAAAGCAAACAGCAACTTAGGAATATCCTCAGGCTTGTTGTAGAATCCCTTCTCAAGAACAAGAGTTTCAATTTCCTTCTCCATCTCTTCCAGATGCACTTTGTCTCCCCTTCGGGCCTGTTGACGCCGAACGTTTTGTGCTCTCTTATGTATTAGCTTTGCCAATAGGTTTACCGCAGACTAGGCGTCTGTTTTCCTTTGCGCGAAAGACACTTCTAGGCGGACAAAGACCTTTGCTCTTGGGTCGAAGAAACAGTTGAAGCATATACTGCTCTTGACAGGCAGGCCAGGAGTCGGCAAAACAACCGTTCTTCTCAAAACTGTCGAAGCCCTGAAGGCCAAAGGCTACAGAGTAGGAGGAATGATCAGCCGCGAGGCTCGGTCACATGGAAACAGGGTTGGCTTCGAAATCCTAAGCCTGAGCGACAACGAGCACGGCTGGCTCGCGCACGTGGATCAAAAGCAAGGTCCACAGGTCGGCAGATACCACGTCAACCTTGACGATCTGGATCGTGTCGGTGTCGCCGCAATAATGAGGGCTGTTGAGAGTTGCGAGGTCATCGCCATAGATGAGATCGGACCCATGGAGTTGTTCTCAAGCAGTTTCAGGGAAGCCGTCGCCAAGGCTGTTCAGAGCATGAAGCTTGTTATCGCCATCATCCACTGGCGGGAGAGGAGTCCCTTGGCCGTGCAGTTGAAGGACATGGAAGATGCCAAGCTGTTTGAGGCAATGGCAGACAACAGAGAA
>CAZUFK010000034.1:0-15468 GCA_964619695.1 uncultured Candidatus Bathyarchaeia archaeon | reverse complement strand
ACCGCTGCGTGTACTAGCTTCTCGTTGCCGACAACCCGTGAAACTCGGTGTGAAGTATGATGTTGTACAAGAGAAGGGTCGTCCTGTTGGCTCTGCTGGTGATAACTGCGACAACTGTTTATGCCAACTTGCCGCTCACCGTGCTTGTTCCCAATGGCGACAAAATATTGGGTTCACATTCTGAAACCACGCTTGCAGGATACTTCTTTTGGGGCACTGTATTCGCAGGGTTGGCAGTTGCTCTCTCGCTAGTCGCAAGCGCGATCAGTGTGTCCAGAAAGAGTGAACAAACGAAAAGTATCAGTGCGTGAAGCTTCCCTGTACTAGATGGATTTGCATGTGCCTTCTTGTATCTGGCCGCAGATGCAACGACCCCGCCCGTGGCTCAACCACATCCAACTCACCTCGTGCGCAAGAGCTTTCTATTCAGCAAATATCCAGCAACGCCAATGACCACAAGGACAATCGACACCATGAACAGGATCTGCAACGTGAAGCCAAAAGGCGTAATGACTGAACGTGTGCAATAGCAGTTGGGTACAGGGACAGCAACAGAAGTTGGTAGCTTCGTTATGGCAGGAGCCAGGCTGCCCCACAAAGCAGAAGCAAGCCGAGGATAGCTGAAAATTGGAATCTGTTCATCTTGCGAATCAACACGATAAACCAATGCGTCCAACACACATATTGATCCTTGGTGCATAACAACTAGCACATTCCTCTGGAAGCTCTGCTATTTCGCGAACGCCGGTCCAGATTTTCAAAGGCTACAGCAGACCTCGCAGTCGCTGGCTGTTGGGTTTCGGTGTGTTCCCAGTGCCCTTCATACGTCTGATCTGTCCGGTCTACACTTGAAAGCTTAAATGATATTACTCGTAAGGCTAGTTAGCAGGACGAAATTGCCATGTTTAAGCCTGAAGGAATCTTTCCCGCTCTGGTCACGCCCTTCACAGATGACGGCAAGTCGGTTGATGAGGAACGGTTGCGTGTTCTGATCAACCATTGCATCGAACTAGGCGTCCACGGCGTTGTTCCGTGTGGCACGACAGGCGAGTTTGTGAACCTGACTGTGGAAGAGAAGAAGCGAGTGATTAGGTTCGTCATTGATGAAGTCAGTGGACGCGTGCCCGTGATTGCGGGAACAGGAGCAAGTGGGACTGCGGAGACGGTGGAGCTTACGAGGTTTGCGAAGGAAGCCGGCGCTACTGCCGCGTTGATAGTCACGCCTTTCTATCTTAAGCCTGCTGACCGGGGAATCTACGAGCACTACAACACCGTGGCAAGCGAGGTGGATTTGCCGATAATTCTGTACAACATTCCCCAGTGTACTGGATTGCCGCTGCCTTGGCAGATGGTTGAGGACTTGGCGCAAATCCCAAATATCGTGGGCGTGAAGGACAGCAGCGGCCAGCTGAGCTTCATCCTTGCGGTGCTTGAGAAAGTCAGAGACAAGATCAATGTGCTGTGCGGACACGATGAGGTCGTGGTGGCAGCTCTGGCCGCAGGATGTTCAGGCGCTATACTGGCAAGCGCCAACATAATCCCTGACATCTGGGTCCAAATTTACACTCACGTCAAGAACGGCGAACTGCAACAGGCCCGCGAACTCCAGTACAAGGTGCAGAAAATAGCGAGGATAATCGCTGGGAGCGGAGCAGTAGGCACCAAAGCCGCCTTGAACATGATGAGAATAAAGGTAGGGCCACCGCGACTGCCGCTTAGCATAGGAGGCGAGCTGACCTACGAGGCGAGAGAGGAGCTCCGTCTGGATTTGGAGAAGCTTGGAAAGATACAACCTAAGCCCGTGACTTTCGAAATCGGGGAAAAGCCGATTGAAGAGCGGTTCATGGCGATTGACGTGACGCCTGAAACCATAAGAGGCTTTGATCTCCGTGTAGGCGAGGCCTTGGCTGGGGCGGGAGCTGAAGTGGCTCACATCGACCTATTGATCGGGAAGAAAGACGGACCGCTGGCAGCAGCGTTCGCAAAGGCCAAAGTCGTGCAAACAGCCGGGCACGAGCCTCTACTGGTAATTCTGGAGCCGAATCTGGCGGTCAAGCCTGCTACACTCATCATCCCTACGGTGACGATAACCAGCATGCGTCAGGCGAGCATGGTTTATGGGCCTGCTCAGACTGCGGTGGCGAAGGCCGTGGTTGACAGCGTGGCAGATGGCACCATACCGAAGGACGCAGTGGATCAGCTGTTGATCCTTGCCAACGTCTTCGTTCATCCTACGGCCGTGGACAGACAGCGCGTTTACATCAACAACTACAAGGCCACGCGTCACGCTATACGCAAGACGATTGAGGGCAGACCCAGCATTGACGAGCTCATAGAAAACAAGGACCGGTCGAAGCACCCGTTCAAATATACACCGTAGGAAAAGAAGGATTTGTCAACCAGGAAAATCGCAGACGGCGACAGCATCCTTCTCTACCTGAAGCAGCGAAAGACCTACATGGTTAGGGTTGAAGCCGGCAAGACCTTCCATACGCACAAGGGCTACGTCAAATTCGACGACCTTATCGGCAAAGAGTACGGCACGCGAATCGTCAGCAGCTTGGGCTTCGAATTCGTGGCTCTGAGGCCTTCGTTGCGTGACTACGTTATGAAATCCGCACGCCAGACTCAGATCAACTATCCGAAAGACATAGCGCTGATAGTGATGTTCAGCGACATAGGCCCAGGAAGCCGTGTGGCCGAGGCTGGAACAGGCACGGGAGCCTTGACGACGGCCATTGCCCATTACGTGAAGCCAGATGGAATGGTCTACAGCTACGAAGTGAGAGCGGAATTCCTGGGCATAGCTGAAAAGAACTTGAAAAGAGCCCTCCTCTCAGAATACGTGACACTCAAGAACAAGGACATAACCGAAGGCATCGACGAAGCTGATCTGGACGCAGTGATCTTGGACTTGGCCACACCGTGGCTCGTCATCCCGCACGCTTATCACGCGCTGAAGCCCTGTGGCGCTGTTGTTTCGTTCAGCCCAACCATAGATCAAGTCGTAAAGGCAGTTGAGGTGTTGAACGAGAACGGCTTCGTTGATGTGGAGACTGTAGAGTGTATGATGCGGGGGATGCAGGTCGAAAGAGGAAAGACGAGGCCCCACACGTTGATGACAGGCCACACTGGCTACATCACATATGCCCGCAAGGCAATCAAGTCTGAAGGCGCTTCTCGACCTGCAACAGCGCCTTAACGGGCAAGCCGTTCGTTTGCCAAGCTCGTTGCGTTTTGTGAAAAGCCATTTATCTCCTCTAATAGAATATGGTTACAGCCAGCATTGAAGTAGTGATGGTGATGGTCAGATTCTCAATAAGCGAAAGCGAGCACGGAAATCGCATAGAGCACGTTAGGAGAGTATTGGTGAAGAGGAAGCTTGACGCTCTTTACTTGACAAGTGGCGTGAGCATGTTCTATCTGACGGGTTACTCGTTCATCTCCACGGAACGCCCTGCAGCCTTGATCATACCCGTGGACGGCAAGATCACGTTTCTAGGCCCGCTTTTGGAGAAGGATCACGTGCCATTGGAGACAAGGCTAATCGAGGATGTTAAGACCTATGTCGACTATCCAGGAGAGAGGCATCCGATTGAGCTTTTTGCCGAGTTTCTTTCAGACATGGGCCTTGCAGGGAAGCGCATAGGGATCGACAATAAGGCTGGAGCGGCCCCGATGTGGGGTTACACGGGAGACCCGCTTACGAAGAAGCTTGACGCCAACTTTGTTGATATGGCGGATTTGGTGCCTTCTATGCGCCTCGTGAAGTCTGAGGAGGAGATTGCGCTTATGCGGGAAAGCTGCAAGTGGGCAAACCTAGCTATGGCCTTGCTGCAGGAGTACACGGCCGAAGGTCTGTGGGATGTTGACGTCGAAATGGCAGCGGCGCGCGAGACCTCTGAGATAATGAAGAAGACTCTCGGACCTGAATACGTTCCTAAACGCAGCATCCTCCCCGTAAACCTCTGCTACAGGGGGCAGATAGGCGAAATGAGTGCCATCCCGCATTCGATGGCCTCGAAACGCACGATCAAAAAGGGCGATGTCGTGATCGGCGAAGTCGGCGTAGATGTAGGTGGCTACAAATGCGAGCTGGAGCGGACCATGATCGTTGGAAAGCCGACACCGAAACAGGTGCGCTACTTAAACGCGATGGTCAATGCGCAAGAGGCCGCCTTTGAAACGTTCAGGCCGAATGCAAAGTGCAGCGACGTCGACAAGGCTACGATTTCAGCGTTCAAGAAGGCTGGCCTAATCAGCCTCGTGAAGCACCATGCTGGCCACGGCTTGGGCCTTGAAGGCCATGAGCCACCGTGGCTGGACATCGGCAACAATGAGCCTTTGAAAGCCGGGATGATTCTGAGCTGCGAACCTGGGATCTACGAGAAAGGGTTCGCGGGCTTTCGCCATTCAGACACAGTCTTGATAACGAGAGATGGTGCGGAAATACTGACTTATTATCCGAGAGATATCGACGCATTGACAATTGGCTAAGGATTGCATAAAAAAGCCAAGGAATGAGAAGAAAATTAGGGGTATTTGAGGATCATGGCTTTGGTTCTCAGAAGGCGGTGGCACGCCGGGCAGTGTCGGCGTTTCCGGTTGTAAGAGAATTGGCGGTTGCAGTGGTAGCATATCTGCACGGTGGCTATTAGTTTTCCGTCAGGCATTCTGTGATGAGCTTCTATAACTTCGCCAGTCTCTCTCCTAAGCTTCCTCTCTTGCTCGTAGTATTGTAGAGTTTCGGACATTTTCTCCTTCCTCCTCCTACTGCGGCTTTCTTTCTTCCTTGATCCTGTGATTGATGGTATCGACGAGAGCCGCTATCTTGTACACCACGTAGGCTAGCAGGATCGTCACCGTGATCTCTGCCACGTCCCCAAGGATGCTCACTAGCTCGCTCAATCCCATTCATAAGCCTCCTTTATTAGTTAAGTCTTAGCTCACCGATCTCGCTCAGATCGGTCAAAGCGTTCATCTTGATCATGCTCTCCGAAACTGTGTAGAGAACGTCGCCAATGTAGAGCGCTCTGGTGATTTGCTTCGACATGTTCCACAGGTCGCCATCATCAACGTGAGTTATCCTCCCCCTCAGCTCAAGGATCTCCTCGCTTTCAAGCGACACTGCGAACACGTAGGCGCCCTGCCACACAACATCCCCATAAGTGTACGGTGAAGCGCCGTTTGGAAACATGCTCTTGTTGACCTCTGCGACCGAAACAGGCATGGCAAGCAGTTTCTTCTCCTTGTCAAACAAGAAGGCCTTGTGGTCGCCGAGAACAGGCGAATACGTCCCTCTGTCGCCTATTACATGCTTCGCAAGCTCCTTCGGTTCGCGGATATCAGTGACGTCGAAAACTGATATCTTGAGTCCTTGGTACCATGAGAAGTCTCCCTCTTCAGCTGCAACGGTTTCCTTGCCGACGCCGATCACGTGGCTCTCGTCGTAAATGTGCAGGTAGTCCGAATAGCCCGTTATCTTGAGCTCACCCAGCATCCTCGGGCTATATGGGTTCGAAAGGTCGACTGCGAAGAATGGATCGACCTTCCTGAAGGTCACTATGTAACCGATGTCGCCCATGAAGCGGACAGAGTGAACCTGCTCCCCGGGTGCAATGTGCTCGATACTGCCGATTATTGTCAAGCTCATGTCTAAGACGTAGAGGTTGCTTTCTAGGTTCAGCTGCCTCCATGAGTCCTGCGGAGTTTCTGTGTATGACGTGGTGACTGCTCTGAAATAGCCTTCATACTCGTCCATGGAGAACTGGTTGAGTAGTGACCCTTTGACTTCTCCATTGCCTGCGTAGGAGATTTCGCCGTTGTCGAACCGGATTCGGTGGAGGAATGTCTTGCCTAAGCTTCCTGATGCCAGGTAAAGGTTCTGCATTGAAACGTATATCGTGGTCATGCTTTCTACGAGGATCGTTTGATAAGCAGGTTCCTGCAGATCGTCTTGCACATTCAAGGCTAGGATTGTTGCAAAAAGATGAATACTATGGCTATTGGGCATGTCAACATAGTAGACCTCGGTGGCGTCAACGGTCGACCACCCGTTTCCGCCGAGAACTCTTGGGAGCATGACCTTGCCTTCGATGATGCCAGCGTACTTCGTCACAACAGCATACACGTAGTCGCCTATCATTCTCGCGCTAAAGAAGTCACCGTCAACAGTGGCTTCCCTCACGAGGGTCGGCTCTCTCTTGTCCACGACATCAAACACGGCTATCGAGGTTCTGGCCTCGTAGTATGACTGGGGTCCAAGCTGAGAGCAAGTCTGATAGAAGACAACAAGCTTGTCTCTGTTCACGAATATCTGCCACAATGTGCCGTTCACCGTTATTCTTGAAAGGACGGCTGCTCCGTCAGCAGGGGAAGCCCTGACGATGATCACGCTTTGGCCAGACTTGGCGTAGATGTACTCTCCATCTGTCTTGACGATATCTGCCTCGTCCACGCCTTCCACTTGGACGTTGGTTCGCGAGTAATCATCAGAGGATCGCGAGCTTTCTAAACCTCGCATGCCTAGCACGTCAGAGTTACTCTCTGAATCATAGTCGTTTTGGAGGAATTGTCTTAGTGCGGAATAAGAGGTGAACTTGTTCAATGCGCCAGTGCAGTATTCCACGTTCGTTGACACGAGGGCGACCGAGGCTGTGATTATCAGTGAAAGCAGGATCGCTATCTTCACGTTTTTCATTCTCATTTCTGGTCTCCTTCTTCAGGTTCGATGTTTATAGAAGAACGTAGCCGCGAGGCTTAATGCTATGTTTTAGAACGTCATTGTACTAGTTTTAGAACGGGTATGGGCTGAAGGTTTTGTAGGATCGCCTGGGTGTCTTGCGTTTGGACAGTGCGTAAACGGCAAGTGCCACGAAGAAGCTGATGGCTAGCATGTCAACCTCGTGGCTTGGGCTTTGGGCCACGTCAGAAGATCGGTTTCCTTCAAGGCTCTGCATACGCGCGACAAACGAATCATCAGCCCTCAATTCCGTGAGCGTGACCAGTGGAATCAAGATCAGCACTAGCCCAATGATCACCGCAGACGCCAGATAAAGCCAGGCTTTCGTCATTTTGCCCGCCTCACTAAAAGGCAATGAGGCCTGTGGCTCTTAAATCTACATTTTAGAACACCACGCTGCGGCTTCAAAATGGCCTCGACCTCCACAGTCTTACGGTCTCAACCCAAAAAACCAAGGAAGCCACCAAGCCGAACGTCAAGGTGTAGTAGCTTGGAAACGCCTGACCCAGAAGGCACAGAACCAGATAAGCCGTCAGCATCGTAGTGATGAGAACCGAGTAGAAGAGGTAGCGAGGTACGAGGAATCGGCCCATGTGCATGAAGAGCTTCAGAATGCCGATCTTCACTTCCTCCAGCAATACGTACTCGCCCGTAGGCCTCTTCTCGATGAGCTTGAGGTCATGTAGCTTTTCAAGATGGTGGACTGCAATGCTTGGGCTGGAGAAACTTAAGGCGCGTTGGACTTCTCGCACGCCTACGGAGTGCGAGGGCTGCTGCAGGAGATACCAGTACACAAGCAAGGTTTTTCCTTTCAACTCAGATTCCAAGAAGGCCAAGTCAAATCCGCCTGAAGACTCAGACACGAAGCAACACCGGATAGGTTTCTATGTTGCATGTGTTTAAAAGCCTACCCACGCGTCAGGCTTGATGACGGACACTTCGTGGCCAGACATATTTCCCGCTGGGAGCACCCCTTTTTACGGTCACTATCAAAGGACATGGTGAGACGCGCAAGTCTGAATGTGAGAAAGGAGATCGGGATGAATCTGTTCCACAGGGCAGGAAGGGGAATGGCGAAGTGGCGCTCAAGAGCCATGCTCGTTGATCCGCACAAGACAAAGATCAATCTAGCGCCTGCGAGCAAACCCAGACGCTTGCCCCCGTGGGTCTACAGAAACCTTCAAGCATCAGGCGAGAATGAAGATGAGAAGCTCTAGACGGATTGTGTGACAGGCGTCTGCTGGCCTTGTTGTTGATTGCCGTCCGAGTAACTCTGAGATTTCATCCGAATGTCAAACTAATGCCTTCTCATCATCCGGCAAAGAAAGCAATAAGCGACAGTAGATAAAAACGTTGGTTAGCATTCGATACCGTTGACTTATTTGTCATGACGAGATTGCCGAGTTTTGGGAAGTTGCTATTCAGGATTCGACTTCTCTGAAGCTTTGCGATGTTTTTGCGTCGCTCTCGATCTTTGCTTTTATCTTCCTCTCCAACTCCTCTTGCGTTATGACTCCCTTTTCTCCCAAGATTTCAGCAAGTGCAAATCCAGTATGCTAGTTACAGAACGGCTTCTCTCAACTGTCTTGGCAAACCTAGAACCGGTATTCGCTATTCTTCTCAGTCAGGACAATCGCGCTGTTCAAGTCGCGCATGAACTTGCTGAAAAGGCCAGCATGCTCCGTATGAACAGGAAACACTTTTTTCGCGTTTATCTCCCTCAGAGTAGCCTTAAGCTGCAGGGGCATTATGTGTCCGGAAACGTGCACGTGATACTGGGGAAGGCCGAAGTGCTCAAGCCAATTGACCAGCCTATCGTAGTCGATCTCCATCTCTTCGTTGAACGGCTCAGAAGCAGAAACCACGTAGCAGCTGCCCGCCTCCGGCTTGACGTCGACAAGCTCCTCTAAGTCATAGAACGACAACGCCAAAACCAGCCTGCGCTGCCGCTTCGAAGCCTCGAAGGCATCCATGACCTTGCCCGAGCACTTGCCGATAACCTCCTTCTCCCACTTGTACGTGGTCTGCTTCGACCTTCGAAAGACAAGGACACCCGGATCGTTCAAATCTGGCGCGTTCAAACCTTTGTCAGCACGAAGCGCATTCAATAAGTGGGCCTGCTTGGGCGACACAGCCAGACACCGCCCACTCTTCTTGGCAATTCGATAGAAGCTGTTCAAGCGGTCAATGTCCGCGTAGGCAAATCCGGCAAGCACAACGCCGTCTGCTTGATTCACGATGCTGTTGAGCTTGCATTCAACTTCGGCTTCAGAGGAAATCGAGGCACCAGTCATGTTCGTGGCCTCCGTGATCACCGCCACAGGCTCCGCCGCCCTGGCCTTCTCAACAAAATCCCGCGTCATCTCCGGCTTAGCACCGTGCATCCGGAAATCACCCGTATAAACGATGGCTCCGCAGGAGGTGTGAATCACGAAACCGTAGGCCCCAGGAACGGAATGGTCGACGTGAACAGGCTCAACCGTCACGCTACCGACTTTGATGCTGTCGCCTGTCCTGAATGCTTTGAAATCGAGGCCTTCAACATCAAACTCCAGGTCAGTCCGACGCATTTCGCTCAACGATTTCAAGATGATCTTCGTTGTTTCACCGCAGTGCACAGGAATTTCACGCTTGATGAAAGACAGGTAGGCGGCGTGATCCAGGTGCCCATGCGAAACGAAAACGGCGTCAACTACTGGCTCTTTCTCGTCAAACCTGTAGACGCCTTCAAGCTTGGGCAGGATTCCAAGCTCCTGCAGGCTTCTTTCGCTTTTCGGTGACAGGAATGGCGGTGAGTAAAACTGCGCCTTCATGCCGAAGGACATGCCGAAGTCGAAGAAAATCCGCGTGTCACGGTCTCTCAGCAGGATCTTGTTGCCGCCGATCTCGTTGACGCCACCGTAGAATGTCAGGCTTGTTTCGCGTTTAACCATGTCTAAGCTCCCAGTTTCCTCGCGTTTCTGCAAGCGTTTGAAAGAGCAAGCATGATATGAGGAAGAGTGAAGACGCTGAAGACTTTCGTGTATTTTGCTGTTCCCGCCTTCACGACTGTTTCGACCTTGCCGCCGGCCGCGAGATATCCTTTGATAAAGACTTCGGCAATGCGTTCCGCAACGCGTGCCTCAGCAAGGGGTGGAATGTCGTGCCCGGCATAGTACAGGAACTCGGCCACATCCCAAACCTTGTCGCCGTCTCTTGCAGCCTGCTCGAAATCCGTCAAGTAGATCTCGCCGTGCTTGCCGATTATGATGTTCTCAGGCTTCGTGTCGCCCAAGGCAATGCCGAGGGCATGGACCTTTGCGAGCTTTCTGCCAATCCTCTCGATAACCGTCAAATCCTTTTTCATGCCACGCGAAGAGCGAGAAGCCGCAAACCTCTTGACTACATCGCCCGCGTTTTCGCCTTCAATGTATTCCATGAAAACCAAGCGTTCCTCCGCGCTGACATGTAGGATTTTTGGAACGTCAAAGCCTTTCGAACGCAATAGCTGGTTGATGGCGATCTCCCTTTCGAGGCGCGAGCGTCCCAGAACTGCGAATGTTCTCGTTCCAACCGTCCAGAGAGTGAGCGGAAACCATTTGAAGCTCGACCAGTCTCTGAAGCGTTTGGCTACTACTTTGGTTTCTTCACTATCACTCAAGGCCATGATCAAATAAACGTCGTTCAAGACGCCACCGATTTCCTCAATCGTCACCCGTGCGTTCTTGCCAGCGGACAGAACCTTTCTGGCATATGCCTCGATGTCCATTCTGTTCGCCAATGGAACGCGTCCGCCGGCCGTTGGAACGAGCAGATATTTCTCAGGCACTTCAAGTTTCGGAGTGATCTTTGCGTCTCCCTGTGTGAGCCGCTGGAGCCTAAGTAGTATCTCGCGATTCTGCGAGAGAAAAGTCATGACTCTTGGAAAAGCGCCAAGCAAAGATGCAAAAAGTGTCCTCTGGGCAGGCTTCAGGAGATTCGTGAATCGCACTCTCTTCTTTTTGGAGCTGTCCGCGAAAGTCTTGGAAACCTTCACGTAACCATCTGAGAAATATATGATGCCCCTTTTCTGCAGATCCTCCAGTGCCGTTGCATATCCTTCGAGAACTTGCCGTATGCTTTTCTCCTTGTCTTTCTCTTGGATGAAGCTGAGGGAACCGTACATGGTGGGCGGAAAGAGTCGGGCCCGGCTCAACATTGTCTCGTACATGAAATACTCTGGTTTTATGAGAAGCTCGTAACACAGTTCTGGAAAGCTTAGCACGAGGTTCTCCAGAAGCTCCGTCACCAAGCGTCTTTTCAACTCGATTTCTCTAGCACGCAAGTAGTCGGGGTTTTCCAGTGCGTCGTAGGGAAAGATAAGCCCGCTGGCCAATGCTTCACCGAGAAACCCTCGATCGACGTCTCTTTCGAAAACCCACTGGTCCACCGCCAAAATAGCCACGGTGTGCCCGTCAAGCGCCTTCATGTGATGCGAGAGTCGAGGCTGAAAATCGCGAATGACAAGCAGGACCTCGATGGTTTCTCGGTCAACGGACAGCCCCAACGCGTAGTCACTGCACAAACAGACTGCAACGACTTCCGACTGGCCAGCGACGCGTCTGCAGATGCCCCGAATCTGCCCAACTAACCCCTCGCTCATTTGGTTTGCGTGCACTGCCAACGTTCCACCCAGACTGAAGAGGACAACCAAAAGAAGAAGCTTGTAACATGTACTTAATGCTTGCCAACGATCAAGCCGTAGGTCCTCAGAACCTTCAGCGCCTTCACGGCTTTCTCAGGCAGGTCATACAGAGGGATGTTCGTGCCGCGCATGACCTTGTGTACAAGCTCGAAGTCCTCGCCGCCCGCTGGCACGTCAACAACGGGTTTGTCAGGGTATTTTGAGGCTATCTTCTGAATAACGCGGGCATCTGCAGGCTCGAAGAAGGTCGACTTGAGCATGTTTATCACGAGCACGCCATCCACGTTCCCGTCGCCAAGCACCAGCTCCAGCACTCTTGCGTAGCGATCAGCTCTTGCGTCAGCGATCATGTCGATCGGGTTGGCAGCGTCGACGCCTGGGTACAGGCTTTCTATTCTTGCCTTAACTTTCTCTGAAAGGGTCGCGAGCTTCAGGCCGTTCGTATAAACCGCGTCGCCCGTCAGTATCGCCGGCCCGCCTACATTGCTGATCACGGCAACGTTGTCTCCACGCATTGGATGCTGCTTGGAAAGTGCTATAGCCGCATTCATGAGCTCTTCGATGTCTCTGACACGTATGATGCCAGCTTTTTTGAAGGCAGCGTCGAAGACCGCGTCTGAGCCTGCAATCGAGGCCGTGTGCGATTTGGCTCTATGCGCTGACTCCTGCGTGATCCCGCCCTTCAGAACCAGGATAGGCTTTTTCTTGACGATCCTCCCAGCTTCTGCGATGAACTCTCGCCCGTTCTTTATTCCTTCCATGTAGAGACAGATGACCTTCGTGTTCCTGTCCTGACCAAGGTACTTGAGCAAGTCAACGTCATCAATGTCTATCTTGTCACCCACGAAAGCGAACTTGCTTATGCCGATCTGGTAGAAACACGCCCAATCAAGCAGGCACGAGCCAACACCGCCGCTTTGAGAGACAACTGCTATATTGCCTCTAGAGGGCATTACGTTTTTCTCAAAGGTCGTGTTCAACCCGTTAGCTGCGTTTATCACGCCCATAATCGTGTTCGGACCCAGTATCCTAATGCCATATTTCTCTTTGAGCTTGAGCAACTGCTGGCGTTGAGAAGGCTTGTATCCGCCAGTGATCATGACTAGTGCTTTGACGCCCATTTTGGCACATTCTTGGGCTTGGACGACCGACTGATCAGGCGGCAGCATTATGACCGCAAGCTCGGGCCTTTCCTTCATCTTAGTAAGGTCTGTCTTCACATGCTTGCTGTCGGCATCGAGGACAAGTGTTTTTCCGTGGAAGAATTTCCTCATGTTGTAGATTACATTTTTGAAGAGCTGCGGCGAAGTCATGCCCACTTTTTCGCGGACTGTGTTAGAGCCTACGAGAACGACGCTTCGCGGTTCAAAGATGGCCTTCACTTCGTCCATCGAGTTAGCCTTCAAACCAAGCTACTAAGCTGGAAGGAAAGAGAATACGTTGTTCATATTCATAAATCTAACCTGTCCGAGACGCTATTTTCGCTCAATGATTTTCATGTAGGCAAAGGCCGCGCAGAACGTGAAGATCCCTGAGAAGACCACGACGTTGATCACCATGTTCCAGGAAAACGAAAATGCTGGGGAATCAAGCAAGAACGAGCGGATCATGTCTGATGCGCTGCTTAGCGGGTTGACCTCTGCCAGCGTTACGAGGAAAGAGGGGAACTTGCCTGTGGCGCCGAGGTCTTGGATGAGGGAAAGAGGGTAGAAGACGCTGCTGCAGAAGAACAGCGTGTAATAGACGAGGCCTCTTGCGGTGATGAATTTTTCGAGGCTGGAGGTTGAGACTGCTATGGCTATGCTGAGGCCTGAGATGCCGGTGGCTAGAAAGAAGAGGACCAGCAGAATTAGCAGGAACTGTCCGATTGATGGTAGGCCTAGGAATAGGAAGCAGGTTGCCAGTAGCGGCGACATGTAGAACATGCCTCGAAGCCCTCCTGAGAGGACCCGGCCCACGGCCAATTCAAACCGCGTCATAGGCAGGCTCAGCATGTAGTGGTGAACCTCTCTTCGTCGTTCCATGTTTATCTCCCGCCCTATCATGAAAGCTGAAGCGAACAGACCGGTGACGACGAGGCCTGGCGCGAAGAACTTGAAATAGCTGCCTATTTCGCGCGCGACAGATGCTGCGAGCATGCTGTCGTAGACTATGGCCATGATGAACAGGTCGGCTAGGTTCATGCTGATGAGGCCTACGAGCCACCATTTGTAGCGGAAGAAGTTGCGGAAGTCGTGCTCGAGCATGTGTATGATGCCTATGCCTCGCATTTACTGCCAGCCTCCACCCTCAATGCGCTTTTCGTAGATGATCACGCCTACGAACGTGAAAAACGAAAAGAATGCAACCACCCCTAACAAGGGCAGTAGAGGGTTATTCAGTACGAAATACACGGATTCTATGCCAGTGCTCCAGCGGAACAGGTCAGCTGCGAAAGTTATCGGGTTGAATTTGGCAAGCCATCCGTAGAAGGGGTTGGACTTCTGTACGATTGCCAAGGGGTACATGGCTGTGCTGAGCCGCACGATCAGAGCGTCCATTATGCCCATGAGAATGTCGAAGCGGTCGCTGGATTTGATAATGACGGCAATGGTGATGCTGAGGCCTGAGACTCCGAAGGCAAAGAGGAACAGCGCGAACAGGGCCACGAGGAAATTGAGCGGGTTGATTGCCCCAATGACGTACAGTGATACGCCTATGAGCGGCCCCACGTAGATGAAGGCACGGAGACCGCCGCCGATTGACCTGCCCAGCACGAGTTGTCTTCTTGTAACTGGCAGGCTGAGCAGGTATTCGAAAACGCCGTGCTCTGCCTCCTCGTAGATGTCGAAGCCGATGAAGATTGCTGCGGAGTAGAGCGTCATTATCGAAAGACCTGAGACGTAGTACTGGAAGTAATCGGGAATGCTTACGAGACGCGAGGCAATCAGGCCGAAGAGGGCTATCTGTGACACGAACCAGATGGCTCGCATGATGATCATGAACTTGTACTGGAAGAAGAGGCGAATGTCACGCTCAACGACCAGCAGCAACTTGTTCGTTGTCTGCTCACTCTCCGGTCCTTTGCGCTTCCTCTATGGTCAGGCCTGTGTAATGAATGAAAACATCGTCCAAACTAGGTTCGCTCATATGTAGCGCCTTTATTGGCACGTTCTTCTTCATGAGCATGGTCATAATCCTCGGCACGACTTCCTCGACCTGGTTGAGGTAGAGTCGCAGGTTGGAGGGCTTGGGCTGGACGACCTCCACGACCTCTTTGAGGTCTTTCAGCTCCTTGATCACCTCAGCAGAGGGCTCGCTTTCAAGCTGCACCTCTATGATGTCCCCGCCTGGAATGCTGTCCTTCAGCTTCTTAGGTGTCTCGCACACGAGCAACTTGCCTCGGTGTAGTATGCCCACGCGGTCTGACAGCCTGTCAGCCTCGTAAAGCTCGTTCGTGGCAAGAATGATTGTTGATCCCTCATCTCTCAGCTCAAGAAGCAAATTCCACACTTTGTGCTTGCCCACGATGTCGATCTGCGACGTAGGCTCATCAACGATAGCGATCTTGGGCCTCTGAATCAGCACCTTGGCCACTTCGACTCGTTTCCGCATGCCGCCTGAGAGTGCATGAACGTTTCTGCGCCTAGCATCCCACATGTCTAGTGTTTCCAGAACTTCCTTGACTCTCTTTTTGCGCTCCGCAGTTGAAAGGCCGCACACCTTAGCGTGCCAGTTGACTATGTCCCATGGCGTGCTGACCCACAGCATTTTGGGTTCCTGAAAAGCTATTCCTAGAAGGCCGCGCACTTTGTCTGGGTTCTTCTTAATGTCGTATTCGCCCACGGTGGCGGTTCCGCCTGTTGGCTTTATCACGGTGGCAAGCATGAGTATGGTGGTGGTTTTGCCTGCGCCGTTAGGCCCCAGAAGCCCAAGGATCTCGCCCTCCTCAACATCTAGGTCGAGATGATCAACCGCAATCACGTTGCCATACTTCTTGCTCAAATCCATTATCCGAATTATCGGAGCCATCAGTACACCCGATCAGAACCAGATACAATAGCACACCGCTTAGATAAAACTA